>CAKZKQ010000735.1 GCA_937123825.1 uncultured Pseudomonadota bacterium | reverse complement strand
TTCTGCTCCAGGTCTCCAGCAGGAGTCCATCGGGCAGCGTGGAGACGACAATGGCCTCCAGGCCCAGACACGCCTCCAATTCGCGTTCGATACCAAGCATTTATGGTCTCCTTTCAGTGACTGTCGAGTGTTTGGAGCATCGCTGTGCGGGCTTGTCTGGCCAGCGCAGGGACGGGTGTTCCGGTCAGGATGGCGCCGACGGCGATGGTCTGCTCGTGGATGCGCTCCCAGGCGATCATCAACTGCCGTCCGTCACCGATGCCGATGCACAGATGCTGGTCCATGTTGGGCAGCAGCGTCTGCGCGCTTGTGAGCGCTTCTTTGAGCAAGACCGGCGCGACGATCGCCGCCTCGGGGGCCTGGTACTGCATCAAAGGCAAGCCGTGCTCATCGGCCACAAAGCACCCCTCGCAGTCCGGCTGTTCCATGAGCCACTGCCGCAGCGCTTCCAGCCGATGCTGGAGTGAGCTGGAGGTCGAGGGCTGAAAAGGCGCAGGTGGCGCGACCGCAGGTGGCGCGACCGCAGGCGCGGGGTCCGGTGCAGGCGCCGTGGGCCTGCGCACCAACGCAGGCGTGGAGCCCGAGGACGACTTTTCGATGGCCTTGTGGAGCATGTCGGCCAGCGAATCTTCGCTTTTGGGCTCCCAGGCCGGGCGCAGCTTGAGATCGGGAGAGGACGGGGCACCGGGGATGTTGGCGGGCGCCGCGTCCTGGGTTGGGTTGGGGATGATGTTGCTCACATCCCAATGCCCGGTGTGACGCGAGGGACGCGCATTGGCGCCCACCCCCGGCAAAGACTGCTTGCGCTTGAGCGCCGTGATCCACCCCGTCTCCACTCGCCGTGTCTCGCCCTTATGGCGCGCCTGTGAAGGGGCAGGCTCCCGTTTTGGAGCCTGGGCGGGCGGCGTGGGGGCCTGTGCCTTGGCGGGCTCGGCCTCTTGACGCTTCTCACCGCTGAGCACGCCCGCCTTTTTCAAGAGGTGGTTGAGGCTGCCGTCGTCAATCCACAAAAGGTATCGGCTCATCGTCTTCGTCGTCCGTGTAGAGGTTCAGTTTTTCTTCCACGAGGCCAGCAAGCGAGTCAAAGACGCGTGTCAGCGGTGGTGGACGCCGTTTCAACAAGGCGACAGGGACCCCTGCGGCGTTGGCCTTGAGGAAGGTGCCGTCGCGGGGGACCGGGGGAGAGAGGATGAGGTTCTGGGGGAACCGGCTCCACAGCTCCTGGGAAATTTTGGCGGAGATGGGGTCATCGGCGTTGAGCATGGTCAGCAGAATGCCGATCAATTCGGTCTCGATGCCCTTGTCGTGCAGCCAACCGACCCATTCGAGGATCCTGGGCAGGGAGCGCAGCGCGATGGGTTCGGCCTGGACCGGGGTCAGCAGGTGCGTGGATGCGCACATGGCGCCGACGGTGGTGGGGCCAAAGCCCGAGGCGGTGTCGAGGATGATGACGTCGTAGTCGGGCTGGCACTTTTCGATGATCTGGTAGAGGACGCCGTTTTGAATGGCGTCCTCAAAGGCAAAGAGCCGATCGATGCTGACGCGCCCGACGGGGAGGACGCCCATACCCGCCACGCGGGTGCGGATGATGGTGTCCTGCAGGGGGATCTTATCAACGATGTGGTCGGCCAGCCCTGGCGCGGCGCTGACTTTTCGGCTCAGCGCCTGTCCAAGGGAGCCTTGCGGGTCCACGTCGATGATCAGCGTCCTCCAGCCGCGCACCCCCAGGGCGTAGCCCAGGTTCAGGGCGACGGTGGTCTTGCCGACCCCGCCTTTCTGGCTGGCGATGCTCAGTGTGCTGGTCATGGTCCCAAATCCTGGGTCTGTTGCAGCCGCCGGGGTGTGTCTCGGCGGCCCGGTTGTGATCCTTCAAGGGGGCCGTCATCGGTCTTACTGCTTGGGCATCACGGCCTTGAGGCGATTGATATTGTGAACAACGCGGCTGTCTTGTGGTCTCAGCGCGTGACAGGCTTCAAAGAGTTTGAGCGCGGTGGTGTGATCGTGGTGCATGTACGCTTCGGTGGCGCGCTCAAAGAGTTCGTCGTAGGTGTGGTTGCGGGTGGGGGTGGGGACGCGGCGTTGGCTGCGGGTGGACAGCGGCGCGCTGCGTCCCGTGGTCGTGTTTGCCGAGATGGAGGCGCGCGACGGCGAGGTGGGTTGGCCGGTGCGAGGGGGCTCCATGGGGCTGAGGTGTTGGCTGTCGGGGGCTTTGCGGCCCCACAGCGCCACCGAAGACTCCATCATGGTTCTCCCCTCGGAGCTGTCCAGATAGAGGTTGAGCGCGTCGCGGAAGACCGCGCCATTTTCAAAGCGCTGTGTGGGGTCGATGTGGAGCGCCAGCCGCACCAGGGCGCCAAACTGGTTCTCATTCCATGGCGGCGGCACCGGCAGGTTGCCCCGGCAGTGGGCCATCAAGCAGGCGCCGATGTCGTCCTCATCAACCACGGCCCGACCCGTCAACAACTCCACCAACACCAGCCCCAACTGGTAGACGTCCATGGCGGGGCTGACTTCCTGGCGCGTGATGTACTCCGGGGCCAGATAGCGGCAGGTGCCCACGATCTGGCCGGCGACGGTCATCTGTTGCTGGAAGAAGGCTCGCCGTGCGACGCCAAAGTCCAGCAGCACCAGGCGCTCTTCGTCGGTGTGTGGGTTGACCAGAAAGACGTTGGAAGGCTTCAGATCCTTGTGGACGATGCCCTTTTCATGAACCTGAGCGATGCCGTCGAGCAGATCGAGCATCATGGGCAGGATCCGGTGCGGTGGCATCGGTCCGTGGTGCTTGAGGTGATGAAAAGCGTCCTCGCCTTCGAGGAAGTCCATGACCAGGAAAGGGCGAGAATCGTGCAGGAAGCCCACATCGTAGATTCGCACGATGTTGGGGTGATCCAGCCGGGCCATGATCCGCGCTTCGGTGATGAAGCGCTGGTAGAGTTCGTCGTTGAGGGAAGGGGCGTTCTCCTTAAGGACCTTGAGCACCACCATGCGATCCATGTGCAGGTGATGTGCTCGATAAAGTGACGCGAAACCTCCATCCGTGAGGTGCTCTATAACCCGATAGCGGTTGTCGATAACCGCGCCGGGGCTCAAAGCCTGGTGAGGTGCCAAGTGCTGCCTCCCTCTGTGCAAGGGACCCGTACGCATACCATCGTTGCGTCTATACGATAGATGCTCTGTGAGGTGTTTTCGCCCACCGAATGAGATAACAGTAAATTACTGTTCTGACAAGAATTCTACAGCCAGGAGATGTGTTTTATAACGCAACATGTGGGTGCGCAGAGCACATTGTATCCTTGTTTCGTACACCACCACCACGGGCTTGGTTGTATACACTGTGTTTTTTGTCAGTATTGTGTTAGCCGCCCTTTTGGGGGGCTGGGTAGGCCACCATGAGCACCCGCTGTGCTTTGGATTTGTCTGATTTACGAATATTGTATTTTTCGATCAAGGCGTTGAGTTCTTCTCTAAACCCGCCTTCTACTGAAGTATCGACGAGCACGTTAAAGTGCTTGAACGTCATATCCTCAATCGGGGTCTGGTGATCGAGCAAGCGCAAATCTCGCCGGGTGGCGTCCAGCAAAGAGTCGATCAGCTCCATCCAGATGGGATCCTGGCCGAATGTGGCCGTTTGGAGCAGATCCTTGGCCAGGCGCACGTTGCGGGCCGCCGGGCCAAAGTAATCCTCCACAAGGTTTCCTCGCCGGATGCTGTGGACCTTGAGGATCAGCCCCGCTTTGAGCAGCAGCTTGATGTGGTGGTAGATCCGCGGCGAGCGCGTCTCGCCGAGCAGTTCGCAGACCTGTTTGGCGTTGCGACCTGGGACCTTTTTCGTCTGGGGGTTTTCGGTGTAAAGCGCCCTGAGGATCGCCATCCGGAGTGGATCGGCCAAGGCCTTGAGTTGGGCCGGGTCGTTCATGCGCAGCTCCATGGGGAGATGCGACAGGACATCTTGGGGGACGCCCTGCTCCGGGGGCGAGTTGTTGGGAGGCTGGGTCATTCTTTTAAGAGCCTGTGGAGGTGGCCGTGTTGCTCCAATTCCATCAAGCCGTCCAGGATGCTGATCCGCAAGAGCGGCTGGATGGTCTCGAAGTCGTTTGAGCCCACGCGGCGCAACGCAAAGGTTGTTCCCTGTGTCTTGAGATCGACGCGATCTGCGCTCGCCTCAATGTCGATCGGCGGCAACCCCGGTGCGCTGTAGCGCCCTGTCCAGCGGGCCTGCTCCTGCGCTGTGGGGCTGCCCGTGTGTGTGGGCCGCTCCACATCAACGAGCGACTGGAGGATGTTTGCGGCGATCGATGCCAGGTTGCTGTGGTTCAGGTTGTTCAAGAGCACGATGGTCAGGTCGTGCTGCGGAAAATGGCCAACAAACGCAGTAAAACCTGTGATGTTGCCCCCATGAGAGAGCAACCCTTGCCAGTTCATGCGCCCCACAAACGTCGCAAATGTGTAGGGGCTTGGCAAACCGTTGTTTGTCAGGACCGTGGGGCTGGCCAGCGCATCGGGTGAAAACCAGCGCCCCTTGTAAAAGGCCCTGGCAAAGATGCTCAGGTCGGTGGCTGTCGAGCAGATCGCTCCCGCTGCATAGGGAGCCGACATGTGCACCGAGTTGGCAGGCCCCCGACCCACCAGACCATCGCTGTAACCCTGAGCGCGCGGCATGGTCCATGGATCGATGTCGCAGACCCCGGTGCGCTCCATGCCCAGCGGGGCTGTGATGCGATCGCGCAGGAGTGTGTTGAAGGGGCTGCCTGCGGCGGCTTCCAGGATCAAGCCCAGCAGGTAGTAGTTGGAGTTTGAGTAGTCAAAGCGCGTGCCCGGTGCGAACGCCAGCGGCTGGGACTCAAAAAGCGCGCGGATCTCCTGGTGGGTCCAGGGCTCGTTGGTGCGCCGCTGAAACTCGGGGGCGCTGGTGTAGTTGAAGAGCCCGCTGGTTTGCAGCACCAGGTGCTCGACGGTGATCGCGTCGCTGACTTCAAAGTCCGTCAGCCACCTGCTGACTGGATCTTGCCAGCCCAGCTCGCCGCGCTCCACGGCATCGTGCACCAGCGCCGCGGTGAACATCTTGGTCACCGAGCCGGTCTCGAAGATGGTGTCGGCGCCCACCTCAGCGGCGTCATCTGCCATGCCCCAGCCCCCCATGATGTAGGGCTGGCCGCCGTAATACACCGCTGCCGCCAGCCCCGAATCTTGCTGCTCAGTCCATTGCTCCAGCAGTTGGGCGATCTCGGCCACCGCAGCTTCATCGATGGGCGCAGGCTCGGGAGTCGGCGTGTTGTTTGGGGGGTTATCGTCGTCTTCTGGCGAGTCTTGTGTCTGCTCGTCAGGGGAAGGGGTGGGCATGTCGGTCAGCGCCTGGGACTGCGGATCGGTCGATGCACAGCCCAACCACAGGAGGCTGAGGGTCAGCGCTGCGAAGGTTTTGAGGGTGGTCTTCATGGTTCTCCATTGCTTGTTCAATATTTTTTGAACGATCAGTGATCTAGCAATGGTCATTGTTTTTGGCAAGGGGGTTTTGGCAAATGTCTGACTGCACGGATCCCTTTGTGGCTGCTTGAGGATGTGGGGGTCTTGCAGTAGGGTGGTGCAGATCCAGCGCGGACGTAGTTGAACAGTCAGCGGTGCCAAGGCCTCCCCGAGGCGCTTTGCGCTTGTATGGGCTGTGTTGTCGCCAGTGTGGAATTTGAGAATCTAAACTGAAATCGGATTGGCGTCAGCGGCGAGGTCATAAAGCCGCGCGCTGAGAAGAACACGCTGTGTTTGTGGGGTTGTGTTTCGCGCCCCACGCTGTCGTGTGTGTCCGAATCCAGCAAAGGGGTGTTGTGGAATGTCACAAAAGGCTTTTGTGGCTGTGGGCTGTGCGGTGTTGACGGTGTCAGACACGCGCACCCTGGAAACCGACAAGTCCGGCGCGATCATCGCGCAGCGCCTGGAGACCATGGGTCACAAGATCGCCCACCGGGAGATCGTGACCGATGATGTCGCCCGCATTCAGGGCGCTGTGCAGGGCTGGCTTGATGATCCGTCCATCAGCGTCGTGATCACCACTGGCGGCACGGGCATCACGCGCCGCGATGTCACCCCGGCGGCGCTGGAGCCGCTTGGCACCAAGCACATCCCTGGTTTTGGGGAGCTTTTTCGGATGCTGAGCTTCCGGGACATTGGCACCTCGACCATCCAATCCCGAGCCGAGGCGTGGCTGTGTGACGAGACCTTCGTCTTCATGCTGCCTGGCTCGACCGGCGCGGTGAAGCTGGCCATGGACGAGATCCTCGTTCATCAGCTCGATGCTCGCCATCGCCCCTGCAACTTCATTGACATGTTGCCGCGTGTGCGCCGCACCGATCCGGCCGCGCAGTGACTCCATACATGCTTTCAAAAACCCTCGAAGGGAGAGCGACGTGAGCGTCAAGAGACAGACCACCGCTGAGGAGCGCCGCCTTGCGGCCCACCGTGAGCGCCGAGCCAACTGGAAAAATTGGGGCCCCTACCTCTCCGAGCGTGCCTGGGGCACCGTGCGTGAGGATTACAGCCCTGACGGCGCTGCCTGGGATTATTTTCCCCATGATCACTCCCGCAGCCGGGCCTACCGTTGGAATGAAGATGGTTTGGCGGGGATGTCCGACCGCAACCAGTACCTTTGCTTGAGTCTGGCTCTGTGGAACGGCAAAGACGCCATCCTCAAGGAGCGTCTCTTTGGCTTGACCGGTCCCGAGGGCAACCACGGCGAGGACGTCAAGGAGTATTACTACTATCTGGACGCGACCCCGACGCACTCGTACCTGAAGTGGCTCTACAAGTACCCCCAAAAGGCCTTCCCCTATGCCGAGCTGGTCGAAGAGAACGGCCGCCGTGGTTACCACGACCCCGAGTATGAGTTGATGGACACGGGGGCCTTTGACGAAAGTCGCTACTTTGACGTCTTTGTCGAGTACGCCAAGGCCTATCAGTCGGACATCTTGATGAAGGTCTCGGTGGTCAACCGCGGCTCTGAAGAGGCGACCATCGACGTCCTGCCGCAGCTCTGGTACCGCAACACCTGGGGCTGGGGCTACAAAACCGGTCCCATGTTGGATGTCCACGGCAAGCCCACCATGGAGCGCATGCCTGCGCCCGAGGGGACATCGGCCGTAGAGATGATCCACCCGGCCGCCGATGTCTACTTCCTCTACGCCGACGAAGCCCCCGAGCTGCTCTTCACCAACAACGACACCAACAAAGAGCGCCTCTTTGGGGTCGAATCCGACTCGCCCTATACCAAGGACGCCTTCCATCGCTTTGTCATTGACGGTGAAGAGGGCGCGATCAACCCCGCGCAGACCGGCACCAAAGTGGCCGCGCACTACAAGATGACGCTGGCCCCCGGCGAGCGGAGGGAAGTGCGCCTGCGGCTGACGCGGGTGGAGAGCAATGCGCCGTTTCGGGACTTTGACAGCTTCTTTGCCCGCCGCATCCGTGAGGCCGACGACTTCTACGCCTCGATCCAGAGCCAGGAGCTGGGCGAAGATGAGTTGATGGTGCAGCGTCAGGCGTTGGCGGGGCTGATCTGGACCAAGCAGCTTTATTATTACGACCTGGAGCAGTGGATCAACGGCGATCCGCGCCAGCCCAAGCCCCCCGAGCAGCGCAAGCGCGGCCGCAACCGGGATTGGATCCACCTGACCAACTTTGACATCATCTCGATGCCCGACAAGTGGGAGTATCCCTGGTACGCGACCTGGGATTTGGCCTTCCACTGTGTGCCGTTGGCGTTGATTGACGCCGACTTTGCCAAGCGCCAGTTGGAGTTGATCACCCGCGAGTGGTACATGCACCCCAACGGCCAGTTGCCGGCCTACGAGTGGGCGTTTTCAGACGTCAACCCGCCGGTGCACGCCTGGGCGGTCTGGCGCGTCTACAAGATCGACGAGAAGCTGCGCGGGCGCGCCGACGTGGACTTCCTTGAGGGGGTCTTCCACAAGCTGATGCTCAACTTCACCTGGTGGGTCAACCGCAAGGACGCCGAGGGGAGCAACATCTTCCAGGGTGGCTTCCTGGGGTTGGACAACATCGGGGTCTTTGACCGCTCGGCGGAGTTGCCCACCGGCGGCCGCATCGACCAGTCTGACGGCACAAGCTGGATGGCGGCCTTCTGTTTGCAGATGTTGACCATCTCGTTGGAGTTGGCCAAGCACACCCCGGCCTACCAGGACACCGCCACCAAGTTCTTTGAGCACTTCCTGCGCATCGCCCACGCCATGGCCAATCTTGGCGGTGAGGGTCACAGCTTGTGGGATGAGGAGGACGGCTTCTTTTACGATGCGCTGCACTTGCCCAACGGGGACACGCACGCGCTCAAGGTGCGCTCGCTGGTGGGGCTGCTGCCGCTCTTTGCCGTGGAAACCATTGAGCCCGAGACGCTCTCTCGGATGCCCGACTTTGATCGGCGCATGAAGTGGTTCACCAAGCACCGCCCCCACCTGGTCGGTCACATGGCCAGCGTCGAGCTTGAGGGGCAGGGCGATCGGCGCCTCTTTGCGATCCTGACCCGCGAGCGTCTGGTGCGCGTGCTGCAGCGGTTGCTGGACGAGACCGAGTTTTTGTCCGATTACGGCATCCGCTCGATCTCGCGCTACCACAAGGAGCACCCATACGTGCTCAGCGTCGACGGCAATCAGTACACCGTGGAGTACTGGCCTGCCGAGTCCAAGAGCGGTCTTTTTGGGGGCAACTCCAACTGGCGCGGGCCGATCTGGTTCCCGGTCAACTACCTCATTGTCGAATCTCTCCAGAAGTTCGATCATTACTACGGTGAAGACCTCAAGGTGGAGTTCCCCACCGGGTCTGGTCAGGAGATGACCCTCAGCGAGGTGGCCACCGAGCTGTCCAAGCGGATGATGAACATCTTCTTGCGCGACGGCGAAGGGCGCCGGGCCGCCTTTGGCGACCATCCGACCTTCCACAATGACCCCCACTGGAGAGACCACATCCTCTTCTACGAGTACTTCCATGGGGACAACGGTCGGGGCGTCGGCGCCAGCCACCAGACAGGTTGGACGGCGCTTGTGGCCAAACTCCTGCAACAATCCGGTGGCCATTGTGGCGTCGGGGGTGTAGACAAAAAGGACCTTTGACGATGGTGCACGGGGCACCATGTGTTCCGGCGGAGTAAACGGCCAGATGTCAGACCAGCAGGACAAGAGCAAGCAGTCGCGCCCAGTGAGCAAACGCCAGCGTTTTATGAAGTTGGCGGGGATGACGGCGTCGGTGGCGGGCAATTACGCCAAAAGCCGCCTGAAGTCCGTCTTCCAGGACGCTGAAAAGGCCGCCCGTGACCGGGCGGAGATCCACCTGGCCAACGGCGAGCGGATCGCAGAGACGCTGGGGGAACTCAAAGGGGCTGCGATGAAGATCGGCCAGATGGCCTCGGTGGCGGGCGACGTCCTGCCCCCCGAGCTGGCCGGGGCGCTGCGCAAGCTTCAAAAGGACTCGCCGCCGATGTCCTTTGAGGTCATCGCCGAGCAGATCGAGTCCGAGCTTGGGGCGCCCCCTGGCGTGCTCTTTGATCACTTTGACCCCACGCCCTTTGCGTCGGCCTCGATTGGTCAGGTGCACCGCGCGCGCACCGACGACGGCCGCGAGGTCGTGGTCAAGATCCAGTACCCAGGGGTGGACAACTCGGTGGACTCCGACTTGTCCCACCTGAAGCTGGCGCTGCGGGCCAGCGGCTTGATTCAGGTCAAGGGTCCGGCCTTCAACGACCTCTTTCGCGAGCTGCGCGAGCGTCTGCACGAAGAGCTCGATTACTGCATCGAGGCCGACAACGTCCGCGCTTTTCGCCAGTACCACCTCAAGCACCCCTTCATCACCATCCCCGAGGTGGTTGGTGAGCGCAGCTCCAAGCGCGTCCTGACGCTCACCTACGAGCCTGGAACCAACATCAACGACCTGGACAAAGAGGGCTTTACCCAGGAGGCACGCGACCTGATCGGCAAGCACCTCTTTGAGATGTCATTGGCCCAGATCTTTGACTTTCAGTCCATCCACGCTGACCCCAACCCCGCCAACTTTGCCTTCCGTAAGGACGGCTCGCTGGTGCTCTACGACTTTGGCTGCGTCAAGCACCTCAAGCCCGAGATCGTCGAGGCCTACCGCAAGACTCTGCTGGCGGGCATCAACGAGGATTACCCAGAGGTCGAGACGGGGCTGGTGGCGCTGGGGGCAAGGCGCGAAGAGGGGCCGCCGGTCGAGTTGTCCTACTACAAGACCTGGCGCCACACGATCCTGACGCCCTTTTTGAGCGACGAGCCCTTTGACTACGGCGCTTCCACCGTGCACGACGATGTCAAGCGTCTGGTGCCGGGCCTGCTCAAGCGCCTTGCGTCCTTCCAGCCTCCTGTCGAGATCGTCTTCATCGATCGCGTCGTGGGCGGCCACTACGGCAACCTGCGGATCATCCGCTCACGGGGCCGTTTCCTGGACATCGTCATGAAGACCCTCAATCAGGAGTCTTAAACCGGGTCCAAACCAGACCTGTCGGTGTTGTTTCCCTCCTCCGAAGGTCGTACAACCATCCCTGCTTGAGACAACAACGACAGGGACTGGAAGATGAACGAAGAACAGATCAAGACCATCGGTAAAATCTTGCTCGGCGCGGCGTTTTCAGACGGACACGCCGACGGCTCTGAGTTGGACGCCATTGTGGACATCCTGGAGGCCTTTGTCGGCGGCGCGCTGCCCGAAGGCATGGTGACCGAATTGGAGGCCTTTGACTGGCACGAGTTTGATGTCAAGGCGGCCTGCGAGTCGCTGGCGCTCCAAACTTCCGACGATCGCCGCGCGCTGCTGGTCCTGGTGGCCGAGATCATCGAAGCCGACGAGATGCTCGACAACGACGAAGAGGCCTACGTCCGCATGGTCGCCCGCTACCTCAACGCCAAACCCGCCGAGTACATGGATCTGGTCTGATACCAAGCCTTTCTGTTGTGGTTTGGCATCCCATTGATCCATCCCAAACACCCATACCTCCACGACACAGCGCCCTTCAGGCTCGACAGAAGACCGCATGACCACACCCACAGAGTGCCCGCGTCTGGTTGTGGGGTTGGTGCAGTTGCCCAACTCCGACAACATCTCTCTCAACGCCGAACGCATGTTGGCCGCAGCCCAGCGATGGGCAGGGTTGGGGGCCGAGGTGGTCCTCTTTCCCGAGTGCGCGCTGACGGGCTTTACGTCCAAGGTCGGTGCGTGTGAGCCCGAGGCTCTTGAGGGGACTTTGGAGCGCCTCCAGCAGCGCGCTGAGGGGTTGGACGTGGCGTTGGTAGTGCCGTCGGTGGTGCGGATGGCACCAGACAGGCATTTGAACGGCGGTTGGGTGCTTTTACCGGCGCAGGAGCGGACTTTCTTTGTCAAAACAGGGCTGACGCCATCCGAAAAGGGCTTTTTTAGCGCCGAGAGTGAGCAAAACCAGCGCGTGTTTGTCCACCGGGGCGTTCGCCTGGGGCTGGTGATTTGTCGCGAGGTCGCCGATGGACCCGAGGCCCATTTTGCCGCCGACGACGTTGATGTTGTCTTGTGGCCCGGGTATTGGCGCTGGGACGCCGATGATGGTCCTTGGGAGGCGCAGGCCAGCGCCGGAGGGCTGGGGCAGGCGGCGTTTGAGTGTGTCCAGCGTTGGGGCAAGCCCTTGCTCCAGGCCAATTTCTGCCACAACGAGCTTCACAGCGCTGGCAAAACAGGTCCCAGCGGAGCCAGCGTGGTCATTGACGCGCAAAACAAGATGGTTTGCGCCGGTCCTGGGCCAGAGGAGCCTGCGGGCGGGGTGTTGGTGGAGCTTGAACGGGGCAATGGTGGCCGATGGGATGTGCGCTCGGCCAAGCAAGTTGTGTCTTGATGGCTCTGGCAAGCGCTATTCGTCGGACTGGTGCAGCAGCCACAATAGCAGGAAGCGGTTGAACCAGACGGTCAGAGCGTCGGCGCCGCGCTCAATTTTGGTAAAGTGCAGCGCGTTGTAGAGCATCCGCAGCATGTGCTCCAGCCACTCCCAGACTTGATCAAAGCTGTCGACCAGACGACCGACCGGCACGCCCACCTTTTCCAGGATGGGCGCGGCGATGATGTAGCCCAAATAGCCAAACATCTTGGGGGTCAGCACGCAGAGGCAGGCCAACTCCATGATCAGCGCCCGCACCGTGCGCCCCAGGGGCAGCAGGATCAGCGGGATCGTCCATCCGCGCAGGCTGCCTCGGCGGTGGCCGATGAACTCCATGATGTTCAGGGTGTATTCGGCCACCAAAAAGGCGATGATCAGGCCGTTGACGTCGGTCCAGACCCGCTCCAGGACCACCGACACAAACTCCGCGAGCCCTTCGATCTGGAAGTTGGCCAGATCGAGGCTGACCTGGGGGAGGTTTTGCGTGTTGCTGACGATGAGCTGCACGATCAGGTAGGTGCTCAGGCCCAGCGTGGTGGCGTAGGTGATGCCCGCGATCAGTGTCAGGCCGGTGACCCAGGGGGAGCGGGCCAGTTGGTAGGGTCGGTTGACCTCCACAGCCGCTGCGGGGGCGACGCCCACCGGGGCCTGTTTCAATACGCTATTGTCCAACGACTGGTGCTCCAAAGGTCTTTGGTCTGCAAGAGAACCTGCCCTGGTGGTGTCCGGGGCGAGCCTATGTCAGTAGCGCAAGGCCACCAGTGGTGTCAAAGCGGCCTGGCGAGCCCGCGCAGGCGGCTGCGCGTCTGGGTTGGCGTTGGGTGCAACGTCTTTGCCCACGGTGCGTATTTGCGCGGTGTGATCTTGCGCGATTTTTTTGCGCAACGGTCTCCAGAGACCCCCGTCCAGAAGCAGTAACGAAGCCAAGCCCCCCCGTGGTGGGGGACCTTCAACCCGGCGCGCTGTGCCATGGTGCGCCATGTCCCAGATGAGGATCCAATGTTTCGCAAAACCCTCTTTGCTTTGACCTGTTTCTTTGCTCTCTCTGCCGCGTCGATGGTCGACGCGCCCCAACCCGAGGCTGCCGAGCCCGGTGTGATGGTCTGCACCGCAGACAAGAACCAGGGCGGCGTCTGGAAGGCCGATGAGTGCACCACCGTGCGCCCCTCGCCGCCTTGCAGCGAGATTGACCTTTGCGCCGGTTGTGGTTGCTGGGATCGTCCCAACATCGATCCCAACTCGGTGCCGCCGGACGCTGTGGGCAAGGTCAAGAAGCGCACCCCCCGCAAGAAGGACCGCTGACGACGCAGCACGGCGCCTGATCCAGGCTTGGAGATCAGGCCGGTGCGTTTGTTGAGCCAAGAGACCTCTGGAGCCGCTTTGGGCCGGGTTTAAACCCGGTGCGATGCGCTTCAGGGGCGCGCTGCGTTTTTGGCAGGGGCAAAGAGGGCGGGCAAGTCATGGCACCTTGCCCGGCAGAGCGTCTGGAGACGGTGGGCGTCATTGCCAGATGCTGTTGAGGACGTGGCGCGTGATGGCGTAGAGCGGAGGGATGCCCTCGATGGCGCGCATGGCACCCGAGAGGTTGGCCTCGGTGTCCAGCGGCAGATCAGAGACATAGTAGAGGTAGCGCAGTTGGATGGATTCGGGCACCAAACCCAGCGCCAACGCGTCCTGGAGCGGTCGGTGGTAGTAAGATCCCTCCATTTCCAGTCCGACTGAGCGCCACACGCGCCGGTAGAAGTGCAACATGGTGGGGTTTTGCAGGAGCGTCCCGGCGACGGTCAGCACCGGGCCGACGTGGATGCCACGGTCAGGCAAAAGGGCCTCCAGCGCCTGATGCTGCGCGCTGTTGCCGCGCAGGGGTTGGAAGAGGTCGTCCTCTTGCTGCAAGAACGCCGTGGGCAGCAGAACGTCGCCTCGGTCGCCTTGCAGGCCGCCAGCTTTGCCCAGCACGTTGACGCTGGCCAGGTTGGGGCCAAAGAGTTGAATCAGGTTGGTGATGATCTCGCCGGCCTGCTGTCCAAAGGCGTAGTCGATGTTGACCAGCAGCGCCCGCTCTTTGGGAACCGCGTTGAGCGAAGGGTCCATGGCGCGCCCGGCCAGCTTGGAGGTGTCAAAGAGCTGGACCTGGATGCCGGTGAAGGCCGTCTCGCGCAGGGTCAGCATCCCTTCGTGGTCATCGATCTGGGCGCGGCGCTGGGCTTGCTCCGGATGGGCTTTGAGGTAGCCGCGTGCCAGCGCCACCGCCAGATCGTAGGGGTTGGCCCAGGCGTCTTGCATCATGGGGTTTTGGGTGTCGTGGCCCCATTGGCGGATGGCCTCGGCCTGATGGGTGAGCCACTGGCTCAGGCAGTTGGTCACCGAGTGGGTGTTGCTGCTGATGATGTGGACCTTCAGGTCGGTTGGAAGTGCGTGGGGGCGACAGCCCATCAGTTTTTCGGTGGCCTGGGCCAGTTGGTGGGTCCAGACGTCGGCGTGGCTGCTGTTGTAGTTGCCGATCCGCTTCCAGATGCAGACCTTGAAGTCCTCATGGTGCAAGACCATCTGGCGCACGCGCTTTAGCGCAGACCCTGGCCACAGCGCCTCCAGCCCCTGGGCCTCCTCCTCGGTGATCGGCAGTGCGCGCAGGGTTTTGCCCGCCGCGTCCTGATCATCGCCCTCACACCCCAGCAGCCCCTCAAGGATCTTGGGTGACGCCAAGCGCAGGCGCAGCTTGCGCGCCTCGACCGCGTAGAGGCACATGCATGAGAGCAGGTCAATCAAATCCGACATCCCATCGCGCAGCAGCACGATGCTCTTGCCCGGCATCATCTGGTAGACCGTCCGCCGCCTGCCATCGGTCTCGATGGCCTCAAAGTGGCGCTGCGGATCGCGGTAAATCCCCGGCAGGTCGTCGGCCAGGAACCACATAAAGGTTTCGGTCAGGTTTCTGGGCAACCGCCGAATGGCGTACGACAACCCATCAAAGTCAATGACGTCCGCATCGTTCAAATGCGGGTGCAGGGCGGGCTTGAGCGCCTTATAGCGCTCAACCAACGCCCCAAAATCAATCTCGCCGGTGGTCACGCCGTGCAGCAACGTGGCCATAAAGTGGTCAAAGGCCACAAAGATCTTCTGCTTCTCGCGCAGCAGGCTCCCCATGGCCTGGGCAAAGCGCGGGTTGGCGTCCAGGAGCCCCACAAAGCGCTCCCCTTCAACCACCAGACACCGCGCCGGATCTCTGCCCACCCGCACCGAGTGCGCCCGGGGCTCATCAAACAAAATGCTCCGCTCGCCGAAGTAATGACCCGGCTCGACTCGCCCAACCAGTTCACTGCGCCCTGGATAGGGTTCGTCCAGAACCTCGACGATGCCTTCGAGGAGGATGAAGACGCGCTGATCTTTGCAGTCGCCCTGGGTGGCGATTTGCTGACCGGGTTCAAAGCGCACCTCTTTCATGTCGGCGCGCAGCGCCAGGCGCTCTTGTTGGGTCAGCGTGGTGAAAGGGATGAAGTCCAGTTCCATCATCGGCTGCTCACAGGTGGGTTGTACGGCGTTTTGGGGTTCAAGGGGCTTTCAAAAGGGCTTGCAGGGCGAGCCTTGGTGTCCAGCCGTTCGAAAAGGGCGGTCCAGTCTGCTTTTCGAATGGTTTTCAATGTGCAAAGGGACCCCCTGTGTATCCCATATCGTTGCGGCTGTTGTCGAGGTCCATCACGGCAGGGTCGGGGTCGCCCGTGTTGACGCAGGGGGAGTTGGGTTGGAGGTTGAAGTCGGCCTCGTTGTCGACAAAGAGCGGGTCGGCCGAGATGTTGCCCAGGCCATCGGGGGCTTGGTTCTGGTGGTTGGAGTAGGTGATGGTCAGGCCCTGGCAGCCCTGGATGTGTCGCCCGGTCTGGAGCCACATGATGTTGTTGCGCGCGGCGCCGTTGCCCAGGCCCTGGAGGCAGTGCAGGGCGCTGGCCTGGATGTTGAGGGCGTTGGTGTTGGAGACAAAGGTGTTGTTCTCCATGGTGAGGGCGCGGATGTTGTCGGCCAGCACGATGGCGCCAGCGCCGTTGGGGCTGCTGACCTGGTTGCCGTCAAAGAGGTTGGCGGCCAGCAAGAGTTCGGTCTCGGGGTCTTCGACGTAGATGGCGCCGCCGACGTTGCCGTTGCCGGTGGCCTGATTGTCCCGAAAGACGTTGCCGAGCAGGCGCATGTTGCGCCCCAACGAAATGAAGACCGCGCCGCCCACGCCGTTGTCCGCCGCCGATTGGTTGTCCTCAAAGGTGCTGCCCGTAACCGTGACGTTGAAGCCCGTCAGCGTGACCGCTGAGATCTGCCCGCGGGCACCCTGCACAGTCAGGCCGTCCAGGGTCACCGAGGCCGCCGGGTCGATCGACTGAATGGTGATCTGGCCGACTTCAAAGCGCTCCACGCGCACATTGACCGCGTTGCCTGCCTCCAGAGAGATGAAGATGGAGTCCAGCGCAAAGTTCTGAGCGTCGGGGACCAGCGTGACGTCTTCGGGAGGGTTGGTCAGCGTCAGATCGCCGGGGGCATTTGCCTGAACGCGGATGGTCTGGCAGCGCGCGTCGGCGGCGGCCTGGACGTTGGGGAAGAAGAGGGGGACGGTGCAGGGGTCGCAGCCTTCGTCGGTGTCGCCGTCGCAGTCGTTGTCGAGCCCATCGCAGGTGGTCTCTTCAAATTCGTAGCCGTCGATGGCGCCGTAGTTGGGTTCGACAAAGTCCCCGTTGCGGGTGCAGATCTGCGTGGTGCCCGCGCAGACCCCTTGTGTGAGGTTGGCGTCAGGCAGGTCGGTGTCTTCGTCAAAGACATTGTCGCAGTCGTTGTCGATGCCGTCGCAGAGGTCTTCCTGGCCGGGGAAGACCTCGGGGTCATCGTCGTCGCAGTCGCCCGCCACGGCGGCGTACCCGTCTGGGGCGGTGCACTGGCTGGCGGTGATGTCGCCGCGTCCAAAGCGGTCGCCGTCGTCATCCAGGAAGAAGAGGTCCAGGGGTTCTTCGCAGCCGTTGTCGATCAGGCCGTCGCAGTCGCCAAAGCCCGCCTCACAGCGCACGATCTGGCATTGGCCCTCAACACAGGCGGCTTCTCCTGTACGGGGCGGGTCGCAAACCACGCCGCACCCTCCGCAATTGAGCAAAGAGTCGTCCAGAGCAAAATCCTCGTCCACGCCTTCGTCGCAGTCGTTGTCGACGCCGTCGCATAGCTCGGGGGCGTCGGGGAAGCTCTGCGGGTCGTTGGGTTGGCAGTCGGGTCCGTTGCAGGCCTCACCGCTTCCAAAGCCGTCGTTGTCGGGGTCAAAGCAGTCGGCACATTGGTTGCCGAGCGGCACACACTGGAGTGCGTCGCCGACTGCCTGACACTGGCTCTGTCCTGGGCAGGGGGTGTTGTCATCGGCGCAGTCGCGTCCGCAAAAGCGCCCATCGACCAGGTCCAGGCAGCGGTCTTCGGGCCGCCCGCAGTCGTCGTCGCTGTTGCAGGGGGTGCAGACCTGCGCTGGGTCGGGTCCCGGGTCATCCTCGGCGTCGGGGGTGTCATCGTCCTGGCGCGCTACACAGCGCCCCTGCTGGCAGGACTCTTCCAGCGAGCAGTCGCCGTCGCCCTGGCACTCATCGACGCTTGGCGGCGCCTCATCCGAACCGCCGCCGCAAGCGCTCAGCGCCGCCAGAACAACGGCGAGCCCCAGCGTCCAGGTCTTTTGGATGTTCATGGATTGTTTCCTTTGTCGTCGGAGACCTGCCCCGCAGTTTTTGGACCTTCCAGGGCAGCCTATCGCCATTGACCTGGGTTCGCCAGCCCAGGCCAGGTGTGATCATTGGGTTACAGTGGGGTGTTATGGGCTTAAAAGGGGCTTTGTTAAGGGTGTGAACACTGGTTGGCAGTGCTTTGGAACTGTGTGGAAGTGCCTTTGATGCCCGTTTTTACGATGTTTTTGGTGGTTTTGAGAGCGAAGTGGGGGAGGTGTCAACGGGCGTTAACGAACGGCTACAGTGGCCACTGTTAACGTTTGTTAACAGTGTGTGGTGGGTGTATGGGTGGATCCCGTGGTGGTGGTGTTTTTTGCTTTGGCATGGGTGTTGCGATGGAAGAGAGGCATCAGGCCGCGGCCGGTGGGCTGGTTTTGGGGCGAGCAACGGCGATTTGCAGCGGGGAGGTTGCAAGGGTTGGGGCGGTTCCAAAGCCAGTCGAAGGGCTGCGGTCTGATGTGGAGGGGGGCAACCTGTCGAGCCCGGCCCTCATGGATCTTGAGCCAGGAGCACCGCGATGTTCGCCAGCACTCCCAAGTCCTTTTCGTTGTCTTTGATGATCTTTTCCGTGGCCGCCGCGATTGTGCTTTTGGCCTCCCCGGCGCTGGCTGACTCGGACAGCGCCGCCACCGTCGCTGTCTCTTCCAGACTTTCCTATCAAAACTCGGGCGAAGGGGACTTCCAGGGGGACAATTACACGCTGCACCTGGGCATGCGCGCCGAGTTTCTTTACTTCCTGGGGGCCGAGTTTGAAGTGGCCACCATGCGCCAGAGCGACCAGTCAGACTATTTTCGCCCCGACCTGCGCCTGACGGGTCACCTGCACCTGATCAACAACGAATCCTTTGACCTTTACCTGGGCATCGGTCTGGCCGCCGACAACGGCGCGGACCTGCTCAACGCCAGTGGTGCCACGACCCTCTACCGACTGGGCGGCGGCGCCGAGTACATCTTTGATCGCCACTGGGCGCTGGGCGTGGACCTCTACTGGAACCTGCCGGGCCGCGGCTACGTGGACCGCGACATCGACGCCGAGCGTCAGGACCTTGAGGCCAACGGTTCCCTGGAGGACGCCCAGGCGCTGCTTGACCAGGGTTACGACTACGACACCTCCAACTTCGAGTTGGGCCTGGCGGTAAGATACTTTTTTTGATTCCTTTCAAAGGGGGATCCGGCTGAGGATGGATCCTCTGGGTATGCTCTCGCCGATGCCGGGCGAAGGTCACACCGGCAGCTTGCGGCTTAACATCAACAGCAAAGAGGCGCGGCTCATCCTCGAATGCCACTTTTGAGCCGAACATGCTGCCGATGCACTAAGAGGCGGTTTAAACCGTGATGTCGGCCCACGAGGCGCTGACTTCGATGACCTTGTCGGTGTCTTCGAGGCCCTTGTATTGCTCCATGGCCAACTCGTAGGCTTTTCCGGCGCGCACGCGCTCCATGGCGCCAGCGGCTTTGTCCCCGGCCAGATGGGCGCACCACGCGATGTCGCGGTCGTAGAGGGTGTGCTTGGCCAGCAGCTCCATGGTGCGGTTGTAGTGATGATCCCAGCCGGCCCAGTCGTGTTCGCGCGGGGCGGTGGCCATCAGTGCGGCGTGGATGTAGACCAGAAAGCCGCTTGACCCCTGTTTTTCAAAGGCCTTCAGGACTGTTTCCAACGTGGAGCGCGCAGCGCGGTCGTCGCGGGCCAGGAGTGTGAGCCCCAGGTTGAGTTGGGGGATCAAGCCCCGGCCGCCGACGCTGCGGAAGTGGCTCAGCGCCAGACGGTAGCCGCGCTCGGCGCCCTCCAGGTCTCCCCGGTGGCGCGCCACGTCGGCCAGGACGTTGGCCGAACTGGCCATGCCAAACTTGTGGCCGATCCGCTCGTAGATGGTCAGCGCCTGCTCAAAGAGTTCCTGGCAGCGGTCCATGTCGCCGCGGCCGTGGGCGTTTTGCCCCAGCATCTTCAAGGACATGGCCACGCCGACGTCGTCGTGGATCTGCTTGAAGAATTTGAGCGCTTTTTGGGTCAGATCCTGAGCAAGATCGCTGTCGCCGCGCCGTTGAACGACCTCGGCCAGACCGTGGAGGCTGTAGGCCAGCCCCTGGATGTCACCCTGATCTTCAAAGGGCCCAAGCGCCTGACGGTAGTGGTCGGCGGCGGCGTCAAAGTCGCCTCGGCGCCGGGCGATCGTGCCCAGCGCGCGCAGCGCCTCGGGGAGCATGGACCAGCGGTAACGGCGCGCGGCTTGTTCGGCCTGACGGGCCAGTGCCTGCGCCTCATCAAAGCGATCCTGATAGACGAGCCCCTTGCTGGCCGCCAGCCAGCCCTGACCCCAGCGCAGATCGTCGTCGGTGGCCTCCAACTCTTTGAGGACGTCTGCCCGGCGCCCAAGGAGCGACTGGGCCATGCGCACGTCTTGCTCTTTGAGCCGCTCGGAGGCGGCGGCCAGGAGCGCATCGACGGCGGGGGCCAGCAACCTGGCGCCCAGCAGGTGCCTGGCGCGTCGCTCGGGGACGCCGTGGGCGCCCTCGCTGTGGAGTTCGGTCAGCATGTCTGCGCAGGCGGCGTGCAAAGCGCGGGTGCGCCCTGCTTCAAGGGCCGATCGTTCGAGCGATTCGCGCAGCATGCCGTGGACAAAGCTCCAACCATCGACCTTAAGCTGTGCCAGACGCGTGGCCAGCAGGCGATCGAGGATGCCGTCAGGCAAGTGCAGGCCCGCTTTCTGGCAGGCGACCTGCCACTCCTGGCGGTTGACCTCCAGCCCCAGGACACTTGCCAACTCCAGCGCTTTTTGGGCGTCGGGGGGCTGGCCTTCCAGCAAGCGCCGCACACGGGCGCCCCAAACGCCGTAAAGGTCATCGGGCAAGACGGCCTGCTCGCCGGGACGCAGCACAAAGCCCCCGGGGCCGACCTCCAACACGCCGCGCTGGACCCAGTCGCCCACCAGATGGATGGCAAACTGGGGGTTTCCGGCGCTGCGGGCCTCGACCTGGGCGGCCAGATCGCCCTGGAGGACCAGCAACTCTTCGATCAGGCGGCCGTGCTCTTCGGGAGGCAGGGGGCCAAGGGGCATTTGATGGGTGCGCGGGCGCCCCAGCAACTCTTTGAGGTTCCACGCCGCCAGTTGTTGCTCCACCAGCGCCTCGTCGCGCGCGGTGAGCACAAAATAGATGGGGCTGGGGTGGTGCTCTTGCTGATCGAGCACGTAGGAGACAAAGTCCAGCGAGTTGACGGCCCACTGAACATCGTCGAGCCAGACAATCAAGGGGCGACGGCGCGCCAGACGCTCCAGGTGACGCAAGATCAGCGCGTGGCGCTCGCGCGCGCGGCTGAAATGGATCCTCGCCATGCCAGGGTCCAACGAGTCATCGTCGGCTGGGATCATTACCTCGGCCAGCGCCGCCGACTCATAGGCGTCGGTGACCCCCATTTGTTTGAGCAGGCGCTTGCAGCGGATCCGCGCCTCGGCGTGGCTCAGCCCCAAACAGCGCGTCTGGGAGGCCAACATGCCAGGCAAACCAAAGGACGGCCCCGCGATGGGGCTGTGGGTGGCCTTGAGGATGGTGGCGGCGCCGACTTCATGGGCGCGCTCGCAGATCCACTCCACCAGACGGCTCTTGCCCACGCCTGCGGCGCCTGTGACCACGGTGGCCTTGGCCTGCTGCAGCAGGTGAACCTCGCGCAGTTGGTCCCAGAGGGCCGTGCGCTGGGCGCGCCGCCCCATCATGGGGAAGGTCCGCACGCCGTAGACGCCAAGGCCCACGCCCAGGAGCATGACGTTGGGCATCTCCTCGGCCCGCTCCCACGATTCGGGGATGGTGGGGGCCTCATGGGAGGCGCCCGGCGCAGTGGCGGCGGTGGGGCGCGGCATGGCGCTGGCCAGCTCTGCGCTTTGGCCAAAGACCACCGTGGCCGCCACGTCCGCCAACGTCTCCGAGATCTCTTCCTGACCGTCGAGGGCCAGCCCCTGCGGCTCGCCGTGATCGCCTTCGAGCCCCTCCAGGGCGTAGAGGGCGTCGGCGGCGTGTTGGAAGCGCATCTCGGGCGATTTTTCCAGCAAACACCGCATCCACTCTTCGAGCCCTTCGGGCATGGCGTGGGGGGTTTGCAGCGGGGGTGGCTCGACCTCCAGGTGCATGCGGCACAGGTCGGCAAAGTTCTTGGCTTTAAAGGGGTAGCGGCCCGTGGCCAGCTTGAAGGTCATGCAACCCACAGCGTAGAGGTCTGTCCAGGGCCCATAATCTCGCCAGAGCCCCCGAAGCTGCTCCGGGGCCATGTACATGGGGGTGCCCATGGTCAGATCGCGGCTGTCGGCGCGGGTGTGACTGTCGACGACGTGGGCGATGCCAAAGTCGGTCAGCTTCAACCCAGGGCGAATGTCGTCTGGACCCGCCATCAAGACGTTGCCCGGCTTCATGTCGCGGTGAATGATGCCGCGCGCGTGGGCGTGGGCCAGCGCTTGGAGCAACCCCAGCAGGACCAGACGCAGCTCGCGCCACCGCAGCGGCTCCTTGAGCCTGCCCAGCGAGCCTCGGCTGGCCATCTCCATGACCAGATACGGGCTGCCCTTGACCAGCACGCCTTGTGAGAGCCGCTCGGTCTCTTCTGGGATGACCCCGTGGTCAAAAACCATCACCACGCCGGGGTGATCCAACCCCGCGATGGCACGCACTTCGTTGCGAAAGGCCTCTTGGGTGCTGGCACGGCGAGCCCGGGCGGCGGTGATGACCTTGATGGCCACTGGCACCTGCTGTTTGATGTGGATCCCCCTCCACACCTCGCCCATGCCGCCGCGCGCGATCCTGGCGTGCAACTCAAATGGACCCAGCGGCAGCGCTGGGGGCCTCCTGGATGTCCCCTTGATGGTCTTGTCCACGCTTCTCCTTGCGTCTCCAGCCCACAAACACCGCCATTGGGCGTCTGGACCCCTCTCCTGGTTGGCTCTGGGAATGGCGGTCTGTGACCGCAACTCCAACCAGGCAGTCTCTATAGGTTAGGCCCTGTGCGATTGTAGGCCAAGCACCAGCGTCCTGAGGAGGGGGATATTGTCCCCCGATCCTAACTGTTCTGGCGTTCTTTCTCCAGAGCCTGGGCCATGGCCTTGGGCAACGAGTCCGTCACCAGCATCCCAATCTCTCGGCATTCTGCCTTGGCGCCTTCAAGCAGATGTTCAAACCCGATCGAGCCGCCCGAGCGTCTGGCGTAGAACCCTGCCCGCAGCACGGCCTGTTTGATGTGGCCGCCCGAGAGCTCAAAGTGACGCCCCAGCAGCTTGTAGGGGATGTTGTCACGCGTGGGGGCGTCCTCGGGGATCAACGCCTGCCAGAGCTTGCCTCGGGTCTTGGCGTCCGGCATCGGGAAGTAGATCCGGTAGCGGATCCGGCGCTTGAAGGCGTCGTCGAGTTGCTGCTCGACGTTGGTGGTCAGGACCGTGACGCCCTCAAAGTTCTCCATGCGCTGCAAGAGGTAGGCGACCTCAAGGTTGGCGTAGCGGTCGACGGAGCTTTTGACCTCGGTGCGCTTGGTGAAGAGGCTGTCGGCCTCATCAAAGAGGAGCATTACGCGCCCACGCTCGGCCTCATCAAAGACGCGCGCCAGGTTTTTCTCCGTCTCGCCGACATAGCGGCTCATGATCCGCGACAGATCCACCCGGAAGAGGTCCAACCCCAGCGTGTTGGCGATGATCATCGCCCCCATGGTCTTGCCCGTGCCCGGTGGCCCATAAAAGAGCACGCTGAGGCCGCGACCGTAGGGGAACTTTTTGCCAAACCCCCACTCGCTGTAAATCGCGTCGTGTTCGTGGGCGTAGAGCAGGATCTCGTTGAACTTCTCCTTTTCTTTGTCCGGCAGGATGAGCTGGTCAAAGTTGAACGGCGTCGGGGGGACGAGGTGGGCCACATCGCTGAGTTGGTGGGCAAAGTGCGCCCGGCAGGACCGATCCAGATCCATCAACTCGACCTGTGAGCGCCGCGCGACCTGTGCCCGGCGTCTGGCCTCGGCGGCCGACTGCCGGATTTGAGCAAAGGACATCTGATAGCGCCGCGCGATCGTGCCCAGCGCCTCCTCCGAGGGGGCTCTGCGCTCGCCCTCAAAGGCGGCCTGCCAGGCTTCAAGGCGCTCGTGCTCATCGGGCAGCGGGATTTGAACCACCGGCCAGCCCACCGTGATGTTGATCATCCACAGCGGGGTGCTTGAGCCGACCCCCAGGACAAAGCTCTCATGGCTCAGCGCGCGGTTCATGACCAGCTTTCGCGAGCCGTCGAGCATGTCGGGCAGCTTATGCCCAGAGAGGTAGACAAGATCGCCGCCCAGACGCGCTTCTCGAAAAAGGTCGGCCAGACGCTGGGCCAGGACAGCGGGCGGTTCGTTCAAGAGTGCGCCCAGATCCGCGCTCAAGAGCGTTTGACCCAGCAGACCCGCCAGCGCGCCAGCGGCCTTTTGGTGCTCTGCGCCGGGCGGGCCTTCGAAGATGGCGGGCAGCGAGCGTGCGCGGGCGACTTGAACCAGCGCTTTGCGGCTGTAGTCGGGCAGCGCCAGTTCATCAAGCTCCACCCGGGTTTCAAGCCGCTCGCAGGTGGCCTCCAGGGACTCGTCGATCGATCTCAGCGGTTCGCCGGGCATGCGCCGCAGGAAATCCAGCGCGCGATCGGCCACGCGCATGCGGCGCTCGACCAGGTTGAGGTCCAGGCTCTCCTCGCGGCGTCGTCGATCTTCAAGCAGGAGCAAGCGGTGGCGCCGAAGCGGGGCGTCAAACACGCAGCGCTCCATCAAGGCGTCAAAGCGGGCGCTGTCACCCAGCGCCAGGACATTGCAGACCATCCCCACCGTGGCGCCCTTTTGGCTCAGGTCGTCGCGCGCAAGGCTGTAGAGATCGGTCATGTTGGGGTCGAGCGCCGGGGCCGCGGTCATCAAGAGCAGAGCGGCGTCATCGACGCTGAGCCTGAAGAGCGAGACCAACTCCACCAGCGGGTAGAGGGCCTCGGGGGGGTCTTTGAGCCAGCGCTCAAGCCGGGCGTTGTTGCGCTGGCGGCTGGCCTTGAGCGTCTCTGGAAAGAGCGCCGGGTGCTGCTCGGTCAGCTTCTGGGCCAACATCTGGCTGGGTCGCCTCAAACCCAACACTCGCTCTTCGGGGGGCTCATCGCCTTGGAGCGCTTGCCACTGGAACCACGCCCGCATAACCGCGCGCGCATGCCTCAAGAGCAACGCGATCCCTTCTCCCCGCACCACTTGCACCATATGGATTCCCTTTTTGGCCCTTTTAGCATCTCTGTCTCGATCGGAACGGGCCTGAGGATAGCAAAAGGGTTCGCATTCGTCCCGCTGAAAGCATATACTCAGCCGCCGCTGTCACAATCGGGCGATGGCAGTTGCATGAATACTGTGTCACAGGAGGTCTTGGTGATGACACAATTGGGGTCATATCTAAAAGAACGTGCGGGGCTGGCGTTGCTGGTCCTGGCCAGCCTGACAGCGCTTGGCGCTTGTTCGGCGGCCGAGGTTGAAGAGGGCTTAGGGGCCAACTTTGGGGTGCCGTGTCTGGTGGATTTGGACTGCGGCGATGGTTTGACTTGTGTGGTGAACGACGAACTGGGTTATCCCGTTTGCACGGCCGAATGCACGTCGGACAGTCAGTGCCCTGGAGAGTCGGTGTGTCAGATGACGCAGCTTGGTGGTTTCTGCACCACGCCCGATGTTCAGCCGCCCAACAACAACCCAGACCCCGACCCCGACCCCGATCCCGACCCCGATCCCGACCCCGATCCCGATCCCGATCCGGACCCTGATCCGGACCCTGATCCCGACCCAGACCCCGATCCTGATCCCGATCCTGATCCAGACCCCGATCCCGAGTGCACTCAGGATGGGGACTGCGATGCTGGAGAGATCTGCGACGGCGGTGTTTGTGCGCCTGATCCTGGTCCTGTCGGCTGTCAGCCCGATGCCCAGGAGCCCAACAACTCCGTGGCTGAAGCCGCCCAACTTCAGCCTGGTCAGTACGGCAACCTGTCGATCTGTGATGCCGACGCTGACTTCTTTGCGGTCAACGTGGACGCAGGCCAACTCCTCCAGGTTGAAATTACCTACGTCCAGCAAGACGGCGGTCTGTCCATGCAGATCCTCGACGGTCAAGGCGATGTGCTGCAAAGCGCCGTGGGCCTCAACGGCATCATTACCATTGAGCGCTCGATTCGAGCGGCGGGGACCTACTACGTGTCCATTGCCGCCCAGCGCGCTGGCATTGAGAACACCTACGACCTCCAACTCGATGTCGCCGTGGACCCCAACCCCGATCCTGATCCCGACCCTGATCCCGACCCCAACTCGCCGTGTGCCGACGTCTACGAGCCCAACAACACCCTGGCGCAAGCCTCTGCGGTGGGTCCTGGCAACCTCTCGGGGCTGCGGGTCTGCACGGGAGACGCCACGGACTACTACGCGGTGGAGTTGACCGCAGGTCAGGAGATCACCGCCAGCCTCTTCACGCTCGATTTCCTGGCGACGATGGGCATGGACATTGTGGGCCCTGGTGGCGCTCCGCTGCTGGCCAGCGAGCTTGTCTTGCTGGGGTTGGCCGACGGTGTGGCGACGGCCACCACCACTGGCACCCACTACATCGTGGTCCAGCACATTCTGGGTGACGCCGCCACGTATTCGTTGGACATCTCCACCACGGCGCCCCCCATGCCTCCGAGCTGCGCCAACGACACCCACGAGCCCAACAACACCCGGCTGGATGCCACCATGTTGGAGGGGCAGTTGACCGGCGCCGTGTCGTGTCCCAACGAAGACGACTTCTATCAGGTGGAGATCGGCGAAGAGAACGCCACGTTGACCGTGACCGCGGTGTCGGACACCGAGTTTGGCGATGTGGACCTGGAGCTGCTCGACTCGGATGGGGTCACTGTTCTGGACAGCGCCACCACGCGCGGCGCCAACGAGACCATCTCCTTCCAGATCGCAGAGCCCGGCTCGTACTACGTGCGTGCCTTCCTGGGGACGGGGCAGAACACCGCCTACAGCATCTCGGCCAGCAGCGAATTTGTGCCCACCTGCAACGACCGCTTTGAGCCCAACAACGCCTTTGGCGAGGCTCAGACCATCTCTGCGGGGACGTACGAGGGGTTGGACCTGTGTGAAAACACCGACGACAGCGATTTCTTTGCCATCGCGTTGCCCGCCAACTCCACCATCTCCGTGACGGCCTTCTTCAGCGATGACATCGCCGACCTCGACATGGAGTTGCTCGACACCGACGGTGTGGACGACATCCGGCGCTCGGCCACGGTGTCGGACAACGAGACCATCGAGACCACCGTCACCGCCGCAGGCACCTATTTCATCCATGTCTTCCACTACAGCGGCGACCCCAACGCCTACCGTCTGGAAGTTCAGGTCACCGAAGGCGATCCCGAGCCTGAGTGCACGCTCAACTCGGACTGTGCCGACGGCGAGATCTGCGACACGGTCACGGACACCTGCATCCCTGACCCTGATCCCGATCCCGACCCTGAGGCGCGTTGTGAAGACCGCTTTGAGCCCAACAACACCTTTGAGACCGCCACGACCATCACGCCGGGCTCATACGATGAGTTGGGGTTGTGCAACCCCGAGGACGAGAATGACTTCTTTGCCATTGCATTGACCGCGGGTCAGACCATCACGGTGGAGATGCTTTTCCTCGACGTCACTGCTGACCTTGACCTGACCTTGCTCGATACCGACGGCACGACTCAGTTGGACCGCTCGGCCTCGGTCACTGACAACGAAGAGGTGTCGGAGACCGTCACCGAAACCGGAACCTACTTCATTCAGGCCAACATCTGGCGCTTGAGCAACCCCTTCAATGACTACGTGCTCAACATTACCGTCGAATAAACGCCCAGCGCAGACACCATGATGTGAGATGACGCCGGACCTTGAAGAGGGGCCGGCGTTGTTCGTTTTTGGGCGGTTTGCGTCGTGTCGATGCGCCTTTGACGGCGCAATCTGGGGTTTATGAATAATTTGCTTCGCCAGCACCTTGTCACCCTTGTGCGCCGAGGGGGCTCGGTTCTGTCTGACAATTGTCCCGTCGCCCGACGGCCCGATGATGCCGATCTCGTCGTCGGCGATGCTCAACGGGTCAAAGACCCGCCTGCGCTCGCCTCCTCGACCTCGACACCATCGAACTCGTCGGAACTCGGTTCCAATTGTCAGACAGAACCGAGTGTGCGTCAGCGGCGAGTCTTTGATATAAGGCGCAACACAGAAAGCGTTTCTGAGATCGAGGGCAAACAAGGGAGAATGGAGGCGATGTTCGATTGGGATGGTCAAAGAGGTCGGGGGCCCAAAGCGTGGGTGAGTGCGTTGGGTGTCCTGTTGTTGGCCAGCGCTTGCCAGACCTCTTCGCCTGTGACACCGCCTCCTGAACCTGCGCCCGACGTCAACACGGGGCCTTCGCAGGCTGAGACGACTGGCATTGCCGCCATGGCGGCTGCCGCGATGGTGGAGACCCACGCGACAAAGACCGTCGATTCGGTGCTGGCCAGCCTCCCGATGCCCAAGTGGTCCCGATTTGATGGGATGAAGGGCCCGAGGGTGCGCTCTTCGATGATCTACGAGCGGCCCAAAGAGCCTGGCCCGGTGATCTTCATCATGCTCGACACCACGCGCGCGGATCACCTCTCGGCGTACGGTTACCATCGGCCGACGACGCCCAACCTGGAGGAACTCTCGGCCGAGGGCGTTCGTTTCAGCCGGTTCTACGGCAACGGGGCCTGGACGCGCCCTTCGGTCGCGTCAATGATGACCTCCAGGTTCCGCTCGCAGCACGGCGCCGAGGTCATCCCTGGCGAGTTGAAGCAAGAGCATGTGACGGTGGCCGAGGCCTTTAAAGAGGCTGGGTATGCCACGGCGGCTTTTGTGGGCAATCAGACTGTGCGCAGCCACTACGGCTTTGATCAGGGCTTTGAGCGCTACGACGACATTTTTGAGGAGCTTAACCACGACCCTTCGGCCCACGAGCTTGTGGATCGCGCCCAGCGCTGGATCGAGCGCAACGAGAACCCGCAGTGGTTTATGTGGCTCTTTCTGGTGGATCCCCACGACCCCTACAACCCGGCGGCGTCCTTTGACCGCTGGGCGCCCAAAAAGAAGATCCGTGTGGGCACGCCCGAGATCGAATATGCCCAGCCGCTGCCCGACGAGAAGCGCAAGCGCCTGCACTCGCTTTACGACGCCGAGATCCTGGAGATGGATGACGCCATCGGCAAGCTGATGACCTTCCTGAAGGAGAGTGGCCGCTGGGACAATCTGACGGTGGTGGTGGTGGCGGATCACGGTGAGGCCTTTGGCGAGCACAACTGCTATCGCCACGCCTACCACTTCTGGGAGGCCACTTTGCATTTGCCCATGATCATCCGCTCGCCGTACCTGATGGGGGCGGAGGGGGCGATCGAAGACCGGCTCTTTTCGGGGGTGGACATGATGCCCACCATGCTTGATCTGGCGGGTATCAAAGGGCCTGAAGGGTGGAGCCCGATGGGCACCAGCGCTTTGGATGTTATGACCGGTCCCATCAACGAGGGCTGGCGTCGGGCGGTCTTTACCGAGATGGATGGGTATGGGATCAAGCGCTCGATGATGCGCCGCGGCGACATGAAGTACCTGCGTTTTGAGCCCACCAACATGCACACCTTCAAGTATGTCTGGCCCAACGAGTACGTCCGCATGCGCAGCGCCATCAACAAAGACGTGCGCGAGTATCTCTTTAATGTCGCTCAGGACCCGCTGGAGTTGAACAACCTGGCCGAGTCTCAGCCTGAGCTTACCGCCGGGATGCGCCACGATCTCCAGGCCTTTAAGACCTCCTTGGAGGATTTTAGCGACGATGACGGTCAGGTGGTGGAGGAGTTCGACCCTCAGGAACTCGAAGATCTGCGCTCGTTGGGTTACGTCGAGTAGTGCGGTCGATTGGTGGGAGGTGTGGTTGTGGGCAAGCGCGTTGTAGAGTTGATCCGTGCGTTGGTGGAGAGCCCGTCGATCAGCAGCACCATGCCCGATCTGGACATGGGCAATGTGGCGGTGATCGATGTGCTGGCGCAGCGCGCCGACGCGTTGGGGTTTGACGTTGAGGTGATGGCGCTGCCTGGTGCGGTGCCCAAGGCCAATATGATCGCCACGTTGGGGCGCGGCCCGGGTGGGTTGGTCTTGTCGGGGCACACCGACACGGTCCCCTTTGACGACGGGCTGTGGAGTTCTGACCCCTTTAAGCTCACCGAGCGCGACGGGCGCCTCTATGGGCTTGGTGTGGTGGACATGAAGTCGTTTCTGGCGTTGGCGCTGGAGGCGGCCTCGCGGATCGACCCCAGCAAACTCCAGGCCCCGCTGATCATCCTGGCCACTGCCGATGAAGAGACGACCATGGACGGCGCCCGCGCGCTGGTCAAAGCGGGTCGCCCCAAGGCTCGCTATGCTGTCATCGGCGAGCCCACGGGGCTGCGCCCGATCCACATGCACAAAGGGATCATGATGGAGGCCGTGCGGATCCAGGGTCGTTCGGGTCACTCCAGCAATCCGGCGCTGGGGCTCAACGCCATCGAAGGGATGCACGCGGCCATCGCGCAGATCCTCTCCTGGCGTCACGAGATCGGTCGCGGACACCGCAACGAGGCTTTTGAGGTGCCCGAGGCGACGGTCAACCTGGGGGCGATCCGCGGCGGGGATGCGCCCAACCGCATTTGCAGCCACTGCGAGATGCTGGTCGATGTGCGGATGATGCCCGGCATGGACCCTGACAAGGTGCACAGCAGCCTGGAGCGCCGTTTGGAAGCTGAGCTTCAAGGGCAGGGTTTCGGGTTGGAGGTGGTGTCGTTGATGGACGCCATACCGCCCTTTGAAACCTCGGCGCAGTCGGCGCTGGTCAAAGCGGCCGAGGCCATGACGGGTTACAGCGCTCAGACGGTGGGTTTTGGCACTGAGGGGCCTTTTTTGAATGCGCTGGGGATGGAGACGATCATCATGGGGCCGGGCTCCATCGATCAAGCCCACCAGCCCGACGAGTTCCTGTCCATGGACCAGATCCCCCGCACGCTGGATTTGCTTGAAGGGCTCATCCACGCGCACTGCGTCGAAGGGCGCTGGTGAACCGCTTTCCTTCTCCCACACATCACTGAACCACCGCCAACGAGACGTCCGAGAAGAGGATGGCGCGCGAGACGCCGGTGACGTCGTCCTGGTAGGCGGCGCTCTTGAAGGCGCGCTCATCTGCAAAGTGTCCGTCGTCCCGTGGGCTCTCCAGCCGGAAACGGGCGGTGTCCATGGTGGCGATCAGCAGCTCAAAGGGCACGTTGGGTTCGGCGCTGACGATGACCTTGGTCTCTTCGGGGTGTTTGCGCTTTAGGTCCACCAACAAATTGTAGAGCTTGCGGTAGCCCAGTCCCTCGCGGGCGCTGGCCAGCTTCTGGTAGGACGCTTCAAGGAGCGCCTGGTCACCGGTCGCTTCGTAGCGCTCGCGCAGCGCCAGGGATTCTTGCAGGGCGCGTTTGATCTGGTCGCTGGATTGTTGCGGGCAGACGGTGGCGCCGGTGTTTGAGTCCGTGGGGCAGCCTTCGACCGGCGGCAGGCGGTTGCCTTCGGCGTTGAGGGTGAAGCCGTCGGTGCTGACCTGGATTTGGAGCGAGAGCGGGGGCTCGGTGATCTCTTCTTGGGGGATGGTCCCCAGCGTCATGGACGGCGCTGAGACGTTGATGACGCCGGTCTGCTCAAAGACCACCGAGAGCAGCAGCAGCGGAATGAGGATCATCACCAGGTTCATGATGGGGGCCAGGTTCAGGCCGTCTTCTTTGGGGGCGGTTTTGGGGATGCGTGGACGGCGAGCCATGGGTCAAACCTCGGTGCGTGGGCCATCGTCGTGGTCTGATGGCGGCTTATGTTCGGAGTCAGACCAGGGCAAAGGGCGTTTGGAGGCCTGGACTGTCTGATTGAAGACAGAGCACACCGCCCAGCGCGCGCAGGTGTGCGCTGATTACCATGCGGGCTTGGCCTACAAGGGGGTCGGTGGTGCCGCTTGTCTCTCCACGACGGGGAGGTGATGGGGTTCTGACAGTCTCCCGAATCATTTTTGTTTCTTTTGCCCGCTGATCGCCTTGTGCAGGGGCTTGGTTTTGCAGACTCGTGCGGTGCGGCCGTGGTATGACCCTGGGGCTGAGTACGGTCATGGCGTCGGCGCGCGGCAGTGGTCGCGTGGGCGCCGAATGTTGTGCAGGAGGACGGATTTTGATGAAGCGTTGGGTGTTGTGTTGCGGTGTGTTGGCGTTGTGCGGGTGTGCTTCGGGAGGCGAAACTGCCTCGCCGGTGGCCGTCGATGTGACCCAGGAGAAGAAAGCGCAGGGTCAAAACCCCCAGTCGAAGGCTTTGGAGGCGCTCGGTGAGCGCTATTGGGAGCTTTTGATGAGCCGCCATCCGACCTGGGCGACGTTTCAGGGCGATCGGCGCTTTGACACGGTCCTCTACGATCCCTCCAGCCAGGCCCGTGAGGCCCACAACAAGGCTTTGGAGGCGCTCTTGAAGGATGTACGGGCCATCGACACGGGTCAGTTGACGCTCTCGGAGCAGATCACGGTCGATGTGCTGAGCTTCAAGCTGGAGACCTCGCTGGCTGGTGAAGTTTGCCAGGGGCATCGTTGGCAGATCGATCAGCTTGGCGGGCCGCAGGTCAGCATGCCCAGAATCGCCCAGGGGCATTTCATCAAAGAGCCCGCCCACGCGTGGACTCTGGTGGAGCGCTACAAGCAGGTCCCGGTGTACTTTGAGCGTCATATTGCTGAGCTGCGCTCGGGGCTGGCGGACGGCTACACCGCCCCTCGGATTGGGGTTGAGCGCGTCATCGCGCAGGTCAAGGCGCAGCTTGCCAAGCCCGCCAATGAGAGCCCCTATGTGAAGCTGGCCTACGAGCAGGCCGAGCGGAGCAAGTTGGGGGACGAGGCTCTGGCGAGTCCCGGGGGAGAGCCGTGGCGTCAGGTGGTTTTGGAGACGACGGACAAGGAGATTTACCCGGCGCTGCGCGCTTATCTGGCATTTCTGGAGAAAGAGGCGCTGCCCGCGTCGCGTCAGGAGGTGGGTGTGTCGGCCAATCCCAACGGTCAGGCCTGTTATGAGGCCAGGGTGTGGTCGACGACGGGGTTGAAGCGCGATCCGGCAGAGATCCACGCTCTGGGGCTGGCCGAAGTGGAGCGGATCAAGGCCCAGATGATGGCGTTGATTGAAGCCGACGGCGGCAAGGCGATCGAGCCTTATTTGCAGGGGTTGGCCAAGCGCCCCGAGCAGGTCTTCAAGACCGAAGAAGAGTTGATCAGCTACAACACGACTCTGGTGGAGCGCGCCGATGCCAAGCTGGCGTCGCTCTTTGGTCGCTTGCCAAGCACGCCGGTGGAGGTCAAGGCGATTGAGTCCTTCCGGGCCGCCGATGCGCCGATCGCTTACTATGAAGGGGCCGCCCCCGACGGCTCTCATCCCGCCTACTACTACGTCAACACCTTCGAACCTGAAACTCGCCCCCGCTACATCATGGCCGTCCTGGCCTACCACGAGGCGGTGCCGGGCCACCATCTGCAGATCGCGTTGGCGGAGGAGAACCAGGCGTTGCCGCGTTTTCAGCGCGAGATCGGTCAGACGGCCTTTGTGGAGGGGTGGGCGCTTTACGCCGAGGCGTTGTCGTGGGAGGCAGGGCTCTACCACTCCAACGAGGAGAAGTTGGGGGCGTTGTCTTTTGAGATGTGGCGCGCGGTGAGGTTGGTGGTGGACACGGGGATGCACACGTCGGTGGGTTGGAGCCGTGAGCAGGCGCTGCGTTACCTGATGGAGCACACGGGCAAGTACGAGAATGAGGCGGCCAACGAGATCGATCGGTACATTGTGTGGCCGGGTCAGGCGTTGGCGTACAAGATCGGTCAGTTGGAGATCATGGCGCTGCGCCAGCAGGCCAAGGAGGCGCTGGGGGACGGTTTTGTGTTGCCCGACTTCCATGACGAGGTGCTGCGCCACGGCGCGGTGCCGCTGGCGACTTTGCGGGCCCGGATCATTGAGCCTTGGATTGAGGCGCGCAAGGAGAAGTAGGGCAGTGCAAGGCCTGGGTCATGCCAAAGTGCAGACGAACGTTTTGGTTTGGTGTCAGTGGCGTTTGGCCAGGGCTTTGACCAGGAGCTTGCTGTAGTCGGGGGTGCCGACATCGCCAAGGAGGGCGATGTCTTCGCGGTCGCCCAGTGCGTGGAGTTGTCGGGTGAGCTCGGCGATGAAGGGTTTGGGGGTCAGTCCGACGGGGATGGCCTCGGGCATGGAGGCGTTTTGGAGTTCCTGGGCCATGCGCGTGGCGACCTGGGGTGCCAGGCGTCGGCGCCGGATGAGGTCCTGGAAGGAGTTGGCCAGCATGGCGGGCGTGAAGCGGTGGCGGCTGGTCATGGAGAAGGCGACGCGCAGGATGCTGTCGGCGTCGAGTGTGCCGTCATCAAAGAGGACGAGCGCGGCCTGGAAGTAGTTGTGGATGGGGACCAGGCGTCCGCCGTAGGGCATGAAGCGTGCGGTGGGCGTGTGTCGCTCAAGGTTGATGAAGATCCGCTTGGTGGTGTTTTCGATGGGGTTGTCGCGGATGAGCGAGAGGATGCGCTCGGCGGTGTCTGGATAGACGCGCGCTTGTTTGAGGAGATCTTTGACGAAGGCGCGGCCCAGTCGTCCGTTGATGATGTCGCCGTAGAGGCTGTAGATGAAGGCGTCTTGCTCGGAGTCGTCGCCGAAGAGTGTTTCGGGTGCCAGCGCGGTGCGGCAGCGCAGGTCGAGCAGCGCTTCGAGTTTGTAGCCGATTTGTCCGCGAAGTGCTCTGAAGCGTCCGCGCAGGAGGTTTTGGAGGTTTGGTTTGAGGACAAAGAAGGCAGGGTCGATGCCATCGAGGCGCAGTTTTTCTTCGAGGACGTTGCGCATTTGCTGCGGCGAGCCTGAGATGAAGGTGACGATGCGCCGGTCGGTGTCGAGCAGGAGTTCGCGCAGCAGTGCGTCGGCGCCGGGGATGTTGATTTTCTCCTCGGGCTTTTGGACGAAGGTGCGCAGCAGGTCGGGGATGGAGTCGAAGTCAGTGGCGAGGTAGGTTTTATCGAGGTCCCAGCGGAAGATGTGCTGGAGCGAGGGTTTGGGGTGGTTGTCCACGGTGTTCATCCTCGCACAAAAAGGAACGACCGCATTGCGGAGCACCCACATGGGTCAGCCAAGCCCGCTGCTTCCTTTCGGATCTGACGGATTACCGGACTGCCCATTGGGAACTCCGCGATGCGGTCGTTCAAGTTGCCCCACCAGCGTGGTGCGTGGATAAGGATACGCACATTCTGGTGTGTTTCAACATTTTTTTCCATCGCCATCAATCTTTGTTGAAGAAAGACGTGAGGAAGAAACGGAGAGGGAGGGATTCGAACCCTCGGTACGTTGCCGCACACACGATTTCCAGTCGTGCACCTTCAACCACTCGGTCACCTCTCCAGGTGGAGCTAAAGGGCCTCAGGGAGGCATCACACCGTGCTCAGGGGTGTAAATTTGGAGCGGAGAGGGTGGGATTCGAACCCACGATACCCGTAAAGATATACTTGATTTCGAGTCAAGCGCCTTCGACCACTCGGCCACCTCTCCATGGCCAGACTTCTCTTATTGAGTTGTCTACTTTGTGCTGCGTTTGCTGCGAAGTTCTTTAAAGAACTGTGTCAGCATGGTGCGGCACTCTTCTTCGAGGATGCCCTCGATGACCTGGCATCGGTGAGGGAGTCTGGGGTCTTCGAGCAGCGCGTAGAGTGAACGTACAGCGCCAGCTTTGGGATCCCGGCAACCAAAGACAACCCGTTCGATCCTTGATTGGACGATGGCTCCGGAGCACATGGGGCAGGGCTCAAGTGTGACGTAGAGCGTACTGCGGGGGATGCGCCAGGAGCCGAGCTTTTGACAGGCCTGTTGAATGGCCATCAGCTCGGCGTGTCCAAGGGGGTCGGTGTCTTGTTCCCGTCGGTTGTAACCTCGACCGACGATCTCACCGTTGGCGACGAGCAGCGCACCCACAGGCACTTCTCCCTGGAGGGAGGCTTCATGGGCAAGCTCAAGGGCCTGGCGCATGAATTCTGGGTGCTTGCGCGTCTTGCGTGACATGCGCGCTGTCCAATCACCATCATGGGGCTCCAAGCAACATGGCCACCGATTGGTGGCCATGCATTGCTTGAAAACCTCATTAGAGCGCACCCGGAAGGACTCGAACCTCCAACCTACGGTTCCGTAGACCGTTGCTCTATCCAATTGAGCTACGGGTGCTGATCATGTCGATCGCTGCGCCATGTGATGCAACGTCAACAATCTTTTGTCAAGCTCGATGTGACTTTTCCTCACCAAAGTCAGGAAACACACCAAGCGGAGAGGGAGGGATTCGAACCCTCGATGGGCTATTAACCCATACTCGCTTAGCAGGCGGGCGCCTTCAGCCACTCGGCCACCTCTCCAGAACACTTGCCCGATCGTGCCAACCTCCGCCGATGTTACACGATGAACGATGCTTACGGAGGAGGTGGGATTCGAACCCACGAAGCTTTCGCTTGCCGGTTTTCAAGACCGGTGCCTTAAACCACTCGGCCACCCCTCCAGAAAAGGAGTTCGGCACAGAACGGAGCGTGGTTATGCCACAAGGCCCCACCACGCGCAACCCTTTTTTGACCTCCTTTTCGAGGAAAACCGCCCTGCAGAAAAAATGCGACAAAAACAAAACCTGGCACAGGGTGTGCTGTGTCTTCTCACCGTCACACGAGAGGGCGGGCCCCTCAAAGTCACACGACTTCAGAAAGAACTGCCCGCACTGTTTTCCGGGGTCCGCCCTCTGCGTGTCATGATTCACATCAGATGGACCCGTTCGAGGCCGTAAAGTCCGGCCTTTACAAAGATTAAGCACGATGCGGCGAGCCTCCACCCCCCAAAGGGTTGAGGCTTTTGTCTTTTCTTGGCCCTCGCCAGCGCCCCACGTCCCACCCTCACTCCGGTCAAAACCCTCAAAACACCCCCAAAATACCCCCACACCCCCCTCAAAGATCTGAGGGGGGATCCTGAATCTCTGAGGGGAGACCCCAAAGAAAGCTGTCCATTTCGTGCACACCTGCGTGCCGGAACACACGAAACGCCGCCAACCCCATCAAAAAAGTTCTGCATTTGGGACGACACAACGCCGCCGCGCTCGATCGCCTGTGGCGGCGCTCGCCATCGACTTTTGAGGCCATCTTTAATATAGATTCTTGTCTGGCGCCTGTGTGTCCCCCTATACGCACGCACGGACATCACAACACCACACGCCCTGCGATACGGAGCCTGACGTGACCGACCCGACAATGACCGAGACTGGCGACCCCAGGATCATCGACACCCTCCAGCCGCTCATCACGTCCCGACGCCTCGGGCGTATCGAGTCTGTCCTCGACCACCGGACCTACAACCTGACCATGGTCCTCGATGGACTCTATGACACCGGCAACATCTCGGCTGTGCTGCGCAGCTGCGACTCCTTTGGTGTCCAGCGCGTCAACCTCGTCATGACCTCCGCCCGCTACAAAGTCGGCCGACGCGTCAGCACCGGCGCCCACAAGTGGCTCGACATCCACCGCTACGATGACCCCGTCACCTGCGCCAAAGAGCTCAAGACCGCCGGCTACACGCTGCTGGCCACGCACCTCGACGGCGCGGTCCCCATCGACGAGATCGACTTCTCCAAGCCCACCGCGCTGGTGCTGGGCAACGAGCACGCCGGCGTCTGCCCCGAAATGCTCGAGATGTGCGACGCCAGCGTCATCATCCCCATGCGCGGCTTCGCCCAGTCCTTCAACGTCTCGGTGGCCGCCGCCATCTCCATGTACCACGCCGTGCAAGACCGTGCCGCGCGCCTGGGCCAAAGCGGTGACCTCACCGACGACCAGCGCCAGCGCCTGCGCGAGCGCTTCTACCGCCGCAGCGTCCGCCGCAGCGATGTCCTGCTCCAGGAGGCCGGCCTGGCCGACTGACCCACCATGGATCGACTTGCCCACTTAGAACCCTGCACGGTTGCCAAACCACCAGGCTTACGCGGCGCGCGCCCGGCCCGCTGGCGGCCGCTGGTGTGTGCGGTGCCGATGCTCGCTGCGTTGCTCTTTTCTGGCCCCGCGCTGGCCAGAGAGCTGCCGCCGAGCGCGGGACCGCTGCTGCGCGCCGCCTGGAATCTGGGCTGGGAACCCGAGCAGCGCCACCGCGCCGTGGTTTGCGGCCCTGGACATGCCCAACCCGTCAGCGGCTCCCTGGCTGAGTTGATGGCCTGGGCCGAAGTCCTCCAGGAGGGCCGCGTTGAGTTGGCCTGGCCTTTTTCGTTGCAATTGGACGTCGCCATTGAGGCCATGGGCATGGCCCCGCTGGTCGCCGAGCGCCGCCGCACCCTGGGGGTCTCGGGCAAAGGCGTCATCATCGGCATCATCGACTCCGGCATCGATTGGACACACCCCGACTTTGCCGATGACGAAGGCCTGCCCAGGATCACCTGGCTGCTGGACTTCAACGGCGCGGTTCGCCCCGAGACGCATCCAGGCATCGACCCCCACGGCGGCGCGCTCTGGAGCCGCGCCGAGCTTCTGGCCGCCATCGCCGGTGAACCTGTGGATGGGCCGCCCCCTGGCGATGAACTGGGCCACGGCACCCACGTGGCGTCCATCGCCGCAGGGCGCCCCGGAGAGGCGCTGGGCGCCGATGGCGTCGCCCCTGACGCCGAGTTGATCATCGTCAAAGCCACCGCCCCGGGCTCCCTGAGCCTGGCCGACGCCGACATCCTCGCCGGGGTGCGCTTCATCCTTGAGCGCGCCCGCGCCACCGGTCAGCCCGCCGTCATCAACCTCAGCCTCGGTGGCCACAGTGGCCCCCACGATGGCTCTTCGGCTTTTGAGCGCGCGCTGCAGGAGCTGGTCGAGGACCAGCCCGGTGTGGTCCTGGTCACCGCCGCTGGCAATGACAGCGGCCGGGCCGTTCACGCCAGCGGTCCGCTGAGCGCCAAGGAGCCGCTGGCGCTGCGCGTGCCCACCTACGAGCGGACCTGGGATGCGCCCAGCTTTGCGCTGGTGGACCTTTGGTATGAGCGCGACCCCCAACAAGACCCCCCATCCTTTGTCTTGCGGACCCCTGATGGCCGCACCATTGGCCCGGTGTCGCCCGGCCAGGACAGCCAGGACCTCTCGGCGCGCTTTGGCCCCATCTCCATCAATCACGCCGCCTCCGACCCCCAAAACCCTGCCCGCGGTCAGGTCGTGGTCTTTATCCAGGAGCCCATCGGCAGCGTCCTCCAAGGTGGCCTCTACACCATCGAGGCGGTCGACGCCGACGGTTCCTCTCGTTTTGACGCCTGGATCGCTCAGCCGGGGTTCTTTGGCGCCCGCATGGCCAATCACCTCGATCAAGACTCGACCTTGACCGTCCCTGGCACAGTGTCGGGCGCCATCACCGTCGGCGCGCACGTCACCCGCAACCAGTGGGTCGATGCCTCCATGAATGTCTGGAGCACCGACAGGATCCCCGGCACGGTCGCCAGCTTCTCCGGGGCAGGGCCCACCACCGACGGGCGCCCAAAACCCGACCTGATCGCGCCCGGATCGGTGCTGGCCGCCGCCATGGCCTCTCAGTCCGACCCCGACAACCCCGGCGCCGCCTCTATTTTTGCGTTGGCTCGGGCCGTGGGCTACGAGCCCGTCGTCGCTGGCGGCAAACACGCCGTCTTTGAGGGCACCAGCATGGCCAGCGCCTTTGTCAGCGGCGCCGCCGCGCTCTTGCTTGAGCAAAACCCCTCGCGCACCCACCGGGAGGTGGCCGATCTCCTGCGCTCCACCGCCCAGCACGGCGACCCGTCTTCTTTGGGCCACTGGGATCCTCGCGCGGGCTTTGGACTGCTCAGCGTCCTCGATGCCCTGCGCCCCCACAACGCCCAGAGCCCACCAGGACCAATCGATCCCGCCATGTCCAGCGTCGGTGTCTCGCGCGATGTCATCTCGCCGTTGCAGAGTTTTGAGGTCCTTGTCGTGGCGCGCGACGCCCAGGGCAGGCCGCTGGAGCCCGGCTGGAGCCCAAGCGTGGAGATTTTGACCCCGCAAGGGGCGGCCGATGTGGGCCTTCCCCACCAAAACAGCGCCCGTGTCATGGCGGTCCCCGTTGAGGCCGGCACCGCGCAGGGGCAGGCCACTGTGCTTGTGAGCGTCGATGGACAGCGTCTCGATGCTCAGCCTCAGGTCACCTTTGCCCAGGATCGTCGCGACCTTGAGCCGCCTGTTGGTACAGTCGCTGGTGGCGCCTGCGCTCAGGTGCCGCGCGACAGTCCCTGGCCACCGATGGGAAGCTTCTTGATCCTGGGTTGTGTTGCGCTGGGGTGGGCGCTGCGGCGGCGCAACGCACCTCGTGCCACTGGCTTTTGTCCCATATCCTACAAAGGATAGAGGGTTCCCTGGGAAGTTTGGTGGACCTATGGTAGGTATGAAGGATAAATCTGGTCCTGGCCTGCTCCACGGCAAACCACGAACAACACTCTGAATATGGGGTGGTAGAACGCATGCGACGATGCCCGAAATGCAATTCCTTCTTTGACAACAGCGTCGAGGAGTGCATCTACGACGGGGAGAAGCTGGTCGAAGTCCAGGTCGAAGCCGCACAGAATGATGGCCTTGAAGGGGCCGTCGTCAACGACCGATACGAGGTCGAGACCTCCATCGGTGAGGGCGGCATGGGCATGGTTTACCGCGCCCAGGACCGACGCACCGGGGACAAGATCGCCCTGAAGGTCCTTCACAGCGACATCAGCGGCGATGAGCGCACCGTGCGCCGCTTCTTCAGTGAAGCGCGTGTCCTGGCCTCGCTGACCCACCCCAACATCATCCGCCTCTACGACTTTGGCAAAACCGATGAGGGGCTGCTCTACATCGCCATGGAGCTGCTCAACGGCAAACCCGTTGATGAGCTGATCCGGCTTGGAGAGATCAGCCAGATGGAAGCGCTGGAGATCATCGACCAGACCGCGGCGGCGTTGGGCGAAGCGCACCTTCAGGGGGTGATCCACCGAGACCTGAAGCCCGCCAACATTTTCATGGACAAGGCCGATGACGGCTCGGTCAAGGTCACGGTCCTGGATTTTGGCATCGCCAAGATCGCTGGCAGCGGCCAGAACCTCACCGCCACCGGCAAGGTCATGGGCACGCCCAGCTACATGGCGCCCGAACAGATCCGCGGCCAGGACCCCGACCCACGCACCGACATCTACGCGCTCGGCGCGATGGGCTACGAGTTGCTCTCGGGCCAGCCCCCGTTCATCGCCGATGGCCCCATCGCAGTCCTCTTCATGCACCTTGAGCGCGCCCCCACGCCGCTCGACACCCTCTCGCTCGACGAGCCGGTCAGCGCCGAGATCGCCCGCACCTTTGAAGGCTTTTTGGCCAAAGACCCCGCCGATCGACCGCGCAACATGATGGACGTGCGCTCGCTGCTCAAGCCGCTGCTCGACCCCGACGCGCAGCCCGCAGAGGTCAGCCCAGAGTTGCCCGGCGACCCCGACGTCTACAAGCGCACCGTGCCCTTTGACGCCGAAAAAGCCGTGGCCGAAGCCAAGCGCCGTGCCGAAGAGAACAAGCGCAAAGAGTTGCCGCGCGACGTGACCAGCGACGCCACCGCCGCCGTCAACCGCCAGAGTGACGCCGCCGACCCCAGGCGCAAGCCCGCCGTGGTCGCGGCCTCAACCCCCAAGGACCTGCCCGAAGAGACCCAGCGCATGGCCCACCCTCCGGCCGATGACGAGGGCAACTCCCTGGCCATGTGGATCGGTGCCCTCTTCATTGTCATCCTCCTGGCGGCTGCTTTGGCGGTGGGGGTCTTCTTCTATTTCTTCCCGTCTTCATCAGACGAACAGGCCTCAGATCACTCCCGGCCTGCGATCATCACGCTGGCCGAACACTCACAACCCCCCACAAGTTCATGACCTGCGCAGCGCTCCGGAACCGGACTCGCCGTATGCCGAGCGCCGCTGCACATCCAACCCCGCAGCGGCCCGCTCCGACAGCCCCATCTCAAAACACCACACACCCCATGAAATCCGCTCGAAGAACCTCTGGTCGAACGCGATCTGCGCTGGGACTGCTCTCCATGCTCCTGATGGTGACGGCGCTGGCGTGCGGCCACGTCGCCGAAGGCACCGAGCCCGATCCCGGCGGTCACTCCGCTGCCGACGCAGGCGGCTTTGGGATGGGCGGCTCCGACCCCATTGAGCTTGAGCCCGCCGCCCGCGACGCCCTTGAAGACGCCGGGGTCATGATGGGCCAGGGGCGCTTTGAGCAAGCACGAAAGGCCTACCTCCAGGTCGCTCAGAGCTTTGAGGACGCCCGGCCCCAGGCCGAAGCCATGGCGGGCGCCGCGCTCTGTCGCGCAGGCCAGCACAAAGACGCCATGGCCGAACTTGAAGCCGTCGGCACCGACGAAGACATCGACGCAGGCGTGCGTCGAGGCGCGCTGGGCTATATGGCCATCTGCGCCGCCGACAACGGCATGTTGGAGCAAGGGCTGGATGCGCTGGCCGACCACTACCCGGGGCAGCAACCCTCGGCGCTGTGGCTCGAAGGCGACCGCGCCAAAGCCCAGATCCTCTTGGGGCAGGCGCGCCAGCGTCAGGGGCAGCTGGGGGCCATGCTGGAGGCGTTGAGTTGGGCTTACGAGCTGGCCGCGCCCACAGAGCGCGCCTTTGTCAGGGCGCTGGCGCTCGACGGGGCCAGAGCTGGGGCCGACGCGCAGGTCCTGACGGCGCTCGTCGACGCTCAGCAAGACGACTTTCTCAAGGCGCTCAGCGGCGCCGCGCTCTTGCTCGAAGCCCTCGTGCGTCCGGACGACGTCGTGGTCTCGCTCGACGACATGACGCGGATCCATCAGGCGATCGCCGCGCCTCTGGTGCGTTTGGATGAAGGCGCGCTGGCTGAAGAACTCTCTCGGCGCTTGAACGACCTTGGGGGGCCAAGCCCGGTGCGCATCGGCGTGCTCTTGCCGTTGACCGGCCGCAGCCGCCGGGTGGGGTCGATGGCATTGGCCGGGGTGATGCTTGCCCAGGAGGCGCTGACCGAGCGCGCCGGGCGCAGCACCGTCATCCTGGCCGACACGGCCAGCAGTCGCTCGGGTGCGCGCGCAGGCGTGGAAGCCCTCCTTGAGGCCGGTGTCAGCGTCATCATTGGACCCTTGGACAACGCCCAGGCCAAAGCCGCCGCGCAGTTGGCGACCGAGGCCGAGGTGCCGATGATTGCGTTGAGCACCGACCAGGAGTTGGCCCAGACCAGCGCCTGGGTCTTTCGGCACTTCATTGACAGTCAGGCCGAGGTCAAGGCGCTCATGATGCAGGCCAAAGCGGCCAAAGCCCAGCGCGTGGCGATCCTCTTGCCCAAAGGCGCCCCGTTCAGCCGCCAGTTGACCGACATGGCCAAGGCCCACGCCGATAAGCTTGGTTTGAAGGTGGTCTTGGAAGAAGAGTACGACCCCGGCAGCGCCGACTTCCGCAATCAAGCCAAGCGCCTGCGCCGCTCTGGGGCCCAGGCTGTCTTTGTCCCCGACGTGGCCAGCCGCGTCCGCATCATCTTGCCCTCCTTGGCCGCCGAGCAGCTCTGGTGCGCGGCGCCAGAGGCGCTCGAAGAAGGGGGGGAGGGCGATCGCCGCCCGCTGCTTTGTCTGGGCAACGTCATGTGGGCCGATGAGGCGCTTTTGAGCGATGGAGACACCTACGCGCGCAGCGCCATCATCGCCGCCAGCTACTCCCCCCGGGCGGTCTCTGAGAACAATCAGGCCTTTGCCCAGTCCCACGCCGTCCAGATTGACGGTGACCCTTCCATTTTTGCCGCCTTTGCCTACGACGCCACGCGCGTGGCCAGAGAGTTGATCCTGGCGCGCGGGCATCGCCGCCCTGACGCGCTCCAGGAGGCGCTGCTGGGGCTGCGCGACTTCCCTGGGCTGCTGGGGCCGCTGTCGGTTGGCGATCACGGCGAGCTTGGGGCGCCTCCGGTGCTTTTGACGGTCCGCAATGGTGACTTTGCGCCGCTCGTTGTCGATTCGGAGGCTCCATGAGGGCCAGGGCGGCCGTGTGCGCCGCGTTGTGTGTGGCCTGGGCTGCGTTGCCCACGGCCGCGCACGCTCAGCAGCGTGGTGCGCGCCCGCCCCTGGAGCAGATGACCGACGATGAGCTGCGCGAGTACGGGTTTCAGTGGGAAGACAGCGTCTCAAACCAGGGCTCGCTGGCGGGCGGGGTGATCGCCGCTGTGGGGGGCGCGGTGTGGCGCGGTGCCGGGCACTTCTTCATTGAAGAGTCCAGCACGGGTTGGCAACTCTTGCTCACCGAGGTCTCTAGCCTTGTCTTGATCGGCGGCGCGCTGCTGGTCTTTGTCAACGCCGATGGCTCCGTGGCGGCCGAAGAGATTGGCCTGGGGTTGGGGCAGATTGGCGGCGGCCTCTTTTTCAGCTCTTACCTGGTGGACATCATCGGCTCGGTCAAAGGCAGCCGCAACGTGCTTGCCGAGCCCATCTTCAACACACAATTGCTGGAGCTGGGCGCAGAGTACCGATTCGTCAGCTCATCCGATTTGACCGGTCTGGTGAACGTCCTGGACATCGACGCAGAGGTCGACCTGGACTTTCTGCTCATTGAGGCGGGTGTGGAGTTGGACGCGCGCCTGCTTTACCGGCAGTTGGACGTGGGGGTGGCGCTCAAGCCCGTTGAAGGCCGCAACGCGTATGACTACTTGATGTTGAAGGTGGCCCTTGAGGGGGCCTCTTTTGACCCCTCCATTTTGCCGGGGGATGGGGACGTGAGCCCCGACAACGCCGTGTTGCGCGGCGAATTTGAGGTGGAGTTGAGCCTCGATCTGGGCCAGCTCATCCCCCACATGACCGGCGCCATCAACTTGATGTCGCTGGGCGTGGGTTTTGGGGCCGACGCAGGAGACCGCGCAGCGCTGCCAGGGGGAAGAAACCCCGTCTATGTCACCTTCCAAAACCGCTTGCACGTGCCCGTCTCCAAAGGGGTCGCTCTGGAGCCCTACTACATCTTCTCTGAGGCCGAGTTGCTGGCCCCGATCAACACCTTCATTGGCTATTTTGGGGCACGCCTGCGGGTGACCCCGCGCTCCGATCTGGAGGTCTTTGTGGATGGGGCCGGGGGCGACGGTTTTCAGCTTGGGGCCGGTGTCCAATACACCTTTTTCTAGGTTTCGTTGAGGTTTGTGGGCCGGCGACGGGAGCAGACCTCAACAGAACCGAATCCGTGGTGTCTTTGTGCTCAAGGGCGATTCTTTTGATGTCGTGGTGGCGGGGGCGGGTCCGGCTGGTGCGGTGGCGGCTTTGTCGTTGGCCCGCGCAGGCGTGCGCGTAGGGCTTTTGGACAAGGCCCGCTTTGCCCGGCCCAAGGTCTGCGGCGGTGTGCTTGGTCCTGGCGCCCAACAGACCTTGGACGAGCTTGGGTTGTGGGCATCGATCGAGCGGACCTGTCATCGAGTTCAGAGGGTGGATGTGTCGGTCAACGCGCGGCGGCCTGCAAGCTGGCAGGGGCCTTTTTGGGCGGCACGGCGAGCGATCTTTGATGACATTCTGGTTCAGGCTGCGGTGGGGGCTGGGGCGCGTTTGTTGGAGTCTGTGGCGGTCCATAGCCCGCTGTTGACCGGTGACGATGTGGTTCAAGGGGTGCGTTGTCAGCGCACCGACGGGGACAAGGGTCGTTTTGAGATCCGCGCGACCGTCACGATCCTGGCCACTGGGGCGTGCAGCAAGACGCTCAGGCGCTTTGGCGTGTGTGCGCGCACGACGCCCTCGGCGCTGGCCATGCGCGCCCACTGGCGAGCGCCGCAGGCCGATCCGGACCGCATCTTGATGGCGTTTGAGGACGATCGGGCGGCGACCTGGGCCATTCCTCTTGGGGATGACCTCTTTAATGTGGGGGCGGCGCTGGTGGTGGGGGATGATGGGCGCGTGGTGGGCGATCTGAATCGGCTCCTGGAGCGTACCATGGAGCGTGGTCGGGTCCTTGGCGATGCCCTGCGGGGTGGTCGACCTGTGGACCGGGCGGTGGGGGCACCGATGAGGATGGCGCTGGAGGGGGCTCGGCCCTGGAAGGCGGGCTTGTTGGTGGCCGGTGAGGCGCTGGGGACAACCCATCCGCTGACAGGTCAGGGGTTGTGGGCGTCGATGGAGTCGGGCCGCCTGGCGGCGATGGCGACGCTCGGAGCGCTGGGCACTGGTCAAGGTCAGTCGCTCGACGCTTACGTCAAGCTCTTGCGCCGCGATGGCTGGGATCGGCCCCAGCGCTGGGATGGATCGGTGCTGGGGCAGGCAGGGGCTGCCTTGCGGTTGGCCAACGGCCCGCTGCGCGCCTTTCCGGCGCTGAGCAGGTGGGTGATGGGCCGCTTTTTGTAGTCTGTGGGTGGCCCTGGTATGAGACAACCACAAGGCGCGGTGTGCGCGTGGTCTTTGTAAATGAATACTTCGGGTGGTTGGTTGGGTTTAAAGCATGCCCGCTGCCAAAACGGCCTGGGGTTTTGGGTCCTTTGAGGTGGGCCAACCCCAAGACCCGGGGCGCCGGTCGCCAAGAAGAGTGTGGAGAAGTCTTGCGCATCGTGTGGTGGGGTGCAGAATGCACGCTGGTGACGGCATACGCCCGGCAATGTGATCTTGACCCGTCGTAAGACGAACTTTAATGTGAGATCGGTGCTTTGGATCGAAGGTGAACAGGACAGACCATGACAAAACCAGAATCTGACCAGGACATGGGCGCCTCGGAGGACAGCCTCCTTGAAGAGGGCTGGGGTGATCTGGGCGGTGACGGCGGGTTTGCCTCCGAGCACACCACGATCGACCCCTCGTTGCTCGATCGGCTCGCCGCGCTCGACAGCCAAAAGGCCGCCGCCAAAGACAAAGCCAAGAAGAACAAGGTCCCCGACGCGGAAGGGCTCAAGGCCCCCGAGCGCCGGGAGCGGACCATCAACCTGGACATCTCTGACCTCCTGGCCATGGAGGAAGAGGAAGAGGCCAAGGCGCAGGCTGAAGCCGCGCCTGCCCCGGCGCCCGCAGCGGCCGCTCCAGCGCCCGCGCCCGTGGTTTCGGGGCAAGACGCCCTGCTCTCGGGTCAGGGGGCAGGGCCGTCGGTGGGGTCGAGCCGGATCAAGGCGCTCGAAGCCTCCAACCCCGCTCAGCCGTCCATTCAACTTGATGATGGGGTCGTGGCCGATGATCCTGGGGCGTTCTCTGAAGAGAAGACCCAGATCTTTGTGCCCGCCATGGACGACGAACCCACGCGGGCCAAGCTGCGCGTGGTGCAGGGCGGCGGTCAGCAAAAGGAATACTTGCTGGCGCGCGACCGCGTCACGATTGGCCGCGGGACCAACAACGACATCCTGGTCCCCGACATCGCCATGAGCCGCCAGCACTGCGAGATCAAGCGTCAGGCCGACGGCATCTTCAAGCTCAACGACCTCAACAGCGGCAACGGCACCCGACTCAACGGCACCCGCGTCCTGGACGCGGATCTCTTTGGGGGCGATCGCATCGAGATCGGCAACACCATCCTTGAGTTTGTCATCACCGGCCCTGGCGCCTCACGGCCCCCTGGCCAGCGCCGCCTCAACGTGCACCCCTCCGAAGCAGGGGCTGCTCCGGCGCGCCGCTCGACCATGGCCAATCCCGCCGTGGTGGCCGCGCCTGCTGCGCCGCCGGTGACCAACTACTCCAATTCGCCCCCAGGCCACAACGCCACCGCCACCCACTTTCAGCTTCAGCAAGCACCAGCGCCCACCAACACCCGGTCCTCCGGGCTGATCCTCACGGCGCTGATCGCCACCTTTGGCTTGCTCTTCCTGTCGTTGACCGTCGTCATCGGCGCCAAAATCTATCTGGACTTCCAGAACGACGCGCGCCCCGACGGTGCTCAGGTCAGCAACAAGCCCGCCTCGGCCTACTTCACCGAGGGCAGCGAGCACGTCAAAGCCCGCGACTGGTCCAAAGCCGAAGAGAAGTTCACCATCGCCGCCGACTTGGCCCGCGAAGAGCGAGACTTCCAGATCCGCAAGGACGCTGAACTCCAGCTTGAGCGCGTGCGCGTGGAACAATCCAACCAGCAGGCGCTCGAGCGAGGCCGCCGACTGGTCGAAAAGAAAGAGTATCCCGAGGCCATCGCCAAGCTCTCCTCGGTGCGCACTGGCTCGGTCTACGACGAAGAAGCCCAGAAGCTCCTCAAAGACACCCGAGGCAAGCACGCCGACGCTCTGGTCGTGCAGGGCAACAAGCAGTTTGAGGCCAAAAACTACGATGAGGCCGACAAGAAAGTCGCCCAGGCGTTGAGCACGCTGCCCGATCACGCCGGGGCCAAGGCGCTGCGTCAGAAGATCAATGATCTCCCCGACGAGTCCTACACCCGGCCCACCGCCTTTGCCGACAACGACCCGCGCGCGCCGCGCCCTGCCGGAACGCGCCCCAAGGCCAAGAATGGTGGCGGCGGCGGCGGTGGAAGCAAGCCTCCGGCGGCGGTCGCCACAGGTCGCCCCAACAACAAGCCCCCCGCTGGCAACGGCGGCGGGGTCGCCAAAAAAGATCCCCCCAGCGCTGGCAACGGCGGCGGTGGCGGCGGTGGCAACACTGGTGTGGCCGACTTTGCCCCTGGCCTGAGCATGTATCGCGGCAAGCGCTACCGGGAGGCGATCAACTACTTCAACAACATCGCCAACACCTTTGATGGCTTCAGCAAGCGTCAGGCCACCGAGTTGGCCGGCAAAGTGGCCTCGTTTGAGAAGTCCTACAAGAGCGGCAGCGCGGCCTACTCCGCCGGTCAGTGGAGCAAAGCCACCAGCGAGCTTGGCATCGCCTATCGCCTTGATAAGAGCATCAGCCGCACCGGCTACCACAGCGCGGAGTTGCGCCAGAAGCTGGCCGAAGGCCACTTCCAGGTTGCCCAGTCTGCCTTCAACAGCCAGAACTTTGCTCTGGCAGGCCGAAGCGCCAAGAAGGTCAAGGGCTACAACCCCAGTCACGTGGGCAACCAGCAGTTGTTGTCCAAACTCGAAAGCAAGGGTCGCTCGATGTACATCGACGCCCTCAACCGCAAGGAGAGCGATCCCAACCAGGCCCGACGCATCGCCAAGGCCATCGTGGACATGCTCCCCGCCAGTTCTGACACCCATAAGAAGGCCAAGCAGCTCATGGCCGAGCTTTGAGGTCCGGCCCCGAGGCCACCGACCCTTTAGATAAGGAAGACCATGTCCGAAGAGACCCGGGAAAACCCTCTTATCCTCATCGCCGACGATGACCCCGAGATCCGCAAGCTGCTCAAGGCCCACCTGTCGCTGCGTCAGTGCGATCTGATCGAAGCAGAGGACGGCGCTGAGGCCCTTGAGACGCTCATCACCAGCAAACCCGACCTGATCATCCTCGATGTCATGATGCCCGAGCTCAACGGCTGGGAAGTGTGCAAGTACGTCAAGACCCACGAGGAGTACGATCGCACCGGGGTGATCATGCTCACCGCCATCGGCGCCACCGTCAATGAACTCACCAGCCCCCTCTACGGGGCCGACGACTACATTGACAAGCCCTTTGACTTCAACGAGTTGGACTTCAAAATCCGCAAGGTGTTGAGCGAGAAGCGCGGCGACGAGTGAACGCCCACCCCACAGCGCCGCTGCGCGTGTTGCTCTGCGCGGCGTTGATCCTGCTTGAGTCTGGACTGGGCATCCTGCCCGCCTTGCTTCAGCAGGACCCATCCGTGGCCAACGCCCAACGTCGAAGGCGCCCCCGCTACGGATACATTGAGATCTCCTCGGCTGTGGCCGACGCTGAGATCTTCATCAACGGCGAGCTGGTCGGGCTGACCCCAATGGACAAGCCCATCAAGGTCGAAGCTGGCCAACACACCATCAAAATCGTCCGTCCCGGCTACACGCCCTTTCTGGAGACCGTCGAGGTCCCTCCCGGGCGGCGTCCTTTTCTTGTCGAAGCCCTGATGCTCCCCATCAGCGGCATCTTTACCATCCGCACCGCCCCGCAAGGCGCCCGAATCAGCGTTGATGGGCGCTTCATCGGGCAATCTCCCTTCAACGGCGAAATTGACGAAGGCCAGCGCGTGCTGGAGATCGCTGCGCCGGGCTACAAGGTCCACAGCGTGACCATGCCGGTGGTTGGCGGAGAGTCCTACGAGTTGGACGTGACGCTCGAACTCCAGCCTGAGGTCGAACCCTTCTACACGACGTGGTGGTTTTGGACTGGCGTGGGGGTGGTGGCGCTGGGGACGATTGTGACGGTGGTGGTGCTCAGCGCCGAGGACGAGCCAGCGCAAAACACCGGCCCTCCCAGGATTGTGCTGCCCCTTTGGGAGTTCTGAGGTCCATGCTCAGACGCCCATCAGGTCCATGATGGTGTCGACGGTGTCGCTCATGGGGGTGTGCGTGTGCAGATCCTGCTGAAGGAAGTCGTCCAAATCTTCGCGCAGTTCAATGGCCTCATCCAAAGATGGATCATCGCCGTGCTGATAAGCGCCCAATGAGATCAGGTCGCGGCGCTCTTCATGCAGCGCCAGCGCGCGCCGCATGGCTTCGGCCGCCTCCAGGTGGTCTTTGTCGGCCAACGCGCGCATCAAGCGGCTCAGCGACTGCAACACATCGATGGCGGGCCAGTGGGCGCGCTCGGCCAGCGCTCGGCTTAAGACAATGTGGCCGTCGAGGATCGAGCGGACCTCATCGGCGATGGGGTCGCGCAGGTCGTCGCCGGGAACCAGCACGGTGTAGATGGCCGTGATGGAGCCCTGGTGGTCGTTGCCGACCCGTTCCATGAGCTTTGGCAGGAGGCTGAAGGCGCTCGGCGGGTAGCCCTGGCGCACGGGGGGCTCTCCGGCGGTCAGCCCCACCTCTCGCTGGGCCTGGGCCAGCCGCGTGACCGAGTCCATCATCAGCAAGACCTGCTTGCCCTGTTGCCTGAAATGCTCGGCGATGGAGGTGGCCACCAGCGCGGCTTTGATCCGCAGCAAACCTGGGGCGTCGCTGGTGGCGCAGACCACCACCGAGCGCTGTCGCCCTTCATCGCCCAGGGCACCCTCCAAAAAGTCCCTCAACTCCCGGCCTCGCTCTCCCACCAGGCAGATCACGTTGACGTCGGCAGAGCTGGAGCGGGCCAGATGCCCCAAAAGCGAGGACTTGCCCACGCCGCTGCCGGCAAAAAGCCCCACGCGTTGCCCTTCGCCCAGGGTCAAGAGCCCATCAATGGCCCGCACACCGGTTTCAAACGGGGCGTCAATTCGCCGCCGCCGCATGGGGTCGGGCGGTGGACAGTCGAGGGGGCGAGCCACCAAAGGCCCCTCAATTGGACCCAACCCATCCATTGGGCGTCCCAGACCATCGAGCACTCGCCCCAACAACCCTTGACCACACATCACGCTCAGCGGCTCGCCGGTGGCCTTGACGGGGCTGTCTGGACCCACCCCCATCAGCGATCCCAGCGGCATCAGGACGGCTTCTTCGCCCTTGAAACCCACCACCTGGGCCTGGAGCGGGCCTTTGCGGCTGGTTTCGACCTCGACCAATTCTCCAATGGTGACGCCGGGGACGGTGGCCCTGAGCATCAGGCCGGTCACCTGTCTGACGCGGCCATGAACGCGCACTGCGGGGCGGCTGCCGTCGAGGCGGTTGAGGTAGCGGCTGAGGTTGGGCTTGTTCATAGGGTGACCCCCATGGCTTCGGCCATGACTTGGAGTTGGGTGTCCAGGTCGGCTTCAATGATCCCGGTTTCGGTTTGGATGATGCACTGGCCCGGTTCAAGGCGCGCATCTTCGGTGAGCGTCACGGGGGCGGAGGCGTGGGCGTCGAGGTCGTCTTGCCAGGGGCGCAGCCGGGCCAGATCGTCGGGGTGGACGCGGACTTCGACGCGGCGTTGGTTGGCGACCGAGGTCAGGGCGTGTGAGACCATTTGAGCCATGGCGGCGGGTTCGACTTCCAGGTGGCGTCCCACGATGCGGCGCGTCAGTTCCAGGGCCAGGTGGACCATGTCGGGTTCGCTGCGCGTCATCAGCGCGTCGTACTCTGCGCGGGCCATGGTCAGCGCCTCAAAGGCCTGGGCCATGCCCTGGCGGTGACCCTCGATCTGGGCGGTTTGGGCGATGTTGGCGGCCTCTCGCTGGGCTTGTTGGAGCAGTTTTTGGGCGCGCTCCAAGGTTTGGTGGGCGTCGAGGAGCGTTTGGGCTTCGCGCGCGGAGGTGGGCCGAGCCTGGGCAGGGGTGGCCAGACGTGTGAGGTCTTTTTGGGCGGCTTCAATGGCGCTCAAGACGCGGGTGGTGTTGGGGTCGCTCATGATGCCTCGTCTGGCAGGGTGCGTGTGGGCGGGCGCAGGGTGATGATGCGCCGGTGGTAGCGGCCCTGGGTGAGGCCCTGGGCGGAGAGGTGGCGCAGGACCGAGAGGGAGCGCCTGGACAGCTCGGCGCTGAGGGTGTCGATCGCAGGGCCGCGCAGCAGGTTTTGCTGGCAATGGAGCAGCCACGAGCCCAGCGTCAACGGGAGGCTGTGGGCCAGCGCTCGGACGTCTTGATCCCAGCGCCCGGCGCCGCCGCAGGCCAGCATGTAGAGTCCCAGCCGTTCGATGCGGTGTTTGTCTGACCAGGGGCCTTTTTGGGCGAGCATCAGGAGGGCGTGGCGGCTGAGGCTGCGGGCGGTGTCGCTGATGGGTTGGGGGTTTTGGAGGCGTCGCCAGAGGATGGCGGCGAGCCTGGGGCCGACCTGTCGACCGACGGTGGCCAGCTCGCGGCGTCCAGCGCCGTGCATGGCGGCCGAGAGTTGTTCCATGCCCAGGGCTTCGAGCAGCGCCATCAAGTCGTCTTCGGGCAGCAGCGCCAGGGCGGGCCATTCCAGGACAGCGCCCTGGTCGATTTCCCAGCGATGGCGAGGATCGAGCCAACCAAAACGGTCGGCGGCGCGGTGTTGGAGCCAGGTGGCGGTGGCGCCGTGGAGGGCGGTGTTGGGGGTTTGGTGGACGTCGCGCATGAGCGCGATGGTGCTGGGGCGCTCCAGGCGCTCAAAGGAGGTCCACCAGGAGGTGTGGACGCGTTTGAGGCTGAAGGCCAGCGCGGTTTGGGTGCGCGTGCGGATCTGGTCGTGGAGTGCGGTGGCGGTGTGGTCTGGGGGGCAGCGCTGTGCTGCGGTGAGGATCGCCGTGCTTGGGGAGGTGCCCCGGCGCAGCGCGCCCATCAAGAGGCCTGTTTCAAAGAAGCTCAGGCCACGGCAGATCTGCATCGCGGCGATGTTCATGGTTGGTTTTGGGCCGCTTGGAGGTTTTGGGCTGTCTGGAGGCGTCTGCGGCGGTGTCCCAGCGTCATGGCCAGCGCAACGCCGCACAGGACCAGGATGGAGAGCAGCAGGCCGCTCAGGGTCCACTTGAGGGCCTGTGCGGATCCGACGGCGACTTCAAAGGGGCCGACGGGGACGGTGGCGGCGGTGTTTTGTGCTGCGGAAGGTGTGGCGGCCTGTGTGATGACGACTCGGACCGCGTCGGGTTCGAGTGCGGGCACGGCGCCGATGAGCAGGGCGGTGATCTCGGAGGTTTTGAGGGTGGCTTCTGGGCGCGTTTTGATCAGCACCGATGCGCTGGCGCTGGGCAACGGCGAGCCGGGGGGTTGGAGCCGTCCGGGGGCGGGCATGACCAGGTGAACGCGGGCGTCGAGGACGCCGGGGATGGATTGGAGCGAGCGTTCCAGGTCGCCTGCGGTGGCGGCTTGGAGCAGCGCGCGCTCTTCGGCGGGGGAGGGCAGCAGGCCGGAGCGGGGGAAGATGGTCTCGACGCCGCTTGAGGAGCGTCGGGGCAAGCCCGCCTCTTGCATGGCGCGCCAGGCCTGCGCGCGTTGGTTTGGGGCCACGGTCAGCATCCAGAGGTCGCTGCCGGGGTCGGCCTCTTTGTGGGCCTCGATCCCCTGTTCGTCGAGCACCGCCACCGCCTCGTTGGCCTCGTCTTCGCCCAGGCCGTGGTAGAGCTCTGCGCGGCAGGCGCCCAGCACCAGGGTCATGGCGAGCAGCCACGCCAGGGGGCAGGATGCGAGGTTTTTGATGGTGTGTTTGATCAATCCACTGGCCTCATCTGGAACTCTCAATCAAGGTGCCAAAGAGTGTCGGGGACGTCAAAGATTGTGGGGTGGGTTTGGGAGGGGTTGGGGGATGGCCTGCGCGGGGGGGATTGCGCAGGCTGGTGGGGGGGGCTGTGTCAGCGGACCACGCCCAGGGGGGTGTCGTCTTTGACAAAGGCCACCAGGGCGTTCTCGTCGGTGCTCATGCCCAGGTCACGCAGCGCCTGGGGGGAGACGTCGATGATGCGGCGCGTGCGGATGTTGGGTCCCCAATCGACGGGGCGCAGGACGACGGCTTTGCCGTTTTCGGGGTTGACCATGAGGATGCGCTTGTTGCGCCAGACGCTGCCGCCGCCATTGGCGTAGCTCCAGCGCATGGCGACGTAGTAGTAGTCGGCGGGCCGCGAGGCCAGGTCGGAGCTGGTGGGGTTGGTGGGGTTGTTGAGCGAGCGGAGGTTTTCGCCGGTCAGGGCGCCGGTCTCGGTGCGGCTGACGCCGGTGTCGTTGGGGCCGCCGAACCAGCTGACCTTGCCGCGGACAAAGAGCAGGCCGCCGGAGTTGATGACGCTGCCGTAGGCCTCGGTGGAGACGCCGTGGACGCTGCGCAGGGTGGGGTTGGTGAGCCCGGCGCGGGGGATCTCCAGGCCGTCGTGGCTCAGGCCGACGTAGGCGTCGCCGGAGTCGGGGCGCTCGCAGGTCTGCTCCATGCTCAGGGTGTAGCGGGCGCTGCGGGTGATGCTGTCGCGCAGGCCCGAGTCGGCCGTCTGCCAGGAGGTGACAAAGACGTGCATGCCGCTGATCTGCTCGACGTCCAGGGTGACGGAGGCCACCGCGCCGCTGCGGCCATCGGCCCCGGTCTGCGCCCCCACGTTGGGGTGTCCGGCGCCCGCATCGCCTGCATAGATCAGCTCGCCGCGATCATCGACCACAAAGATGGCCGGGGCCCAGGAGCCCGCGGTGCGGTTGAGGCTGATGGTGATCTGGCCACCGACGACGATCGGGGTGGTGTAGCGGTGGACGTTGAAGCGGCCGCTGGAGAAGTTTTCGTTGATGGACCAGCTTGAGCAGGCCTGGAGGTTGGCCCGGGGGCGCCAGATCTTGGCCGGGGTGCCGGTGGAGCGGCCCTGGGCGTCGTTCATGAAGCCTTCGAGGACCAGTTGATCGACGTTGGGCGGATCTTGCTGCTGGGGCGGATCGTCCTGCTGAGGGGGATCGTCCTGTTGGGGCGGCTCGGGGGCGGTGTTGGGGCTGCCGCAGGTGGTGCCGGTGGAGAAGCCGCCAAGGGGCGCCATGTTGATGCGGCGCGCGGTTTGGGGGCCGTAAGCGCCGTCTTCGGCGATTTTGTCGTTGGGGTTGGCGTGGTTCCACAGCCGCTGGAAGGCTCTGACGCCCTGGCGGCGGATGTCGGTGCCCGAGTACTCCCAGTGGGGCACGTCGCGGCAGCCGGCGCTGCGGCCGCCGTTGGTGCGGTCACAGTACCAGCGCCAGCCAGCGCCGCGCAGCTCGCCGATGAAGCTCAGCGGGATGTCGATGGCCAGACCCGACTCGTGGTTGCTGCGGCCGGGGCGCGCGGCGATGCTGATGCCACAAGAGCCCTCCCAGCTTTTGAGGATGTGCTGCTGGACGACCGAGCGCCAACTGGAGTTGATCTGCAGCGTGGCGCCGGGCTTCTGGTTGACGGCGCGGCGCAGGGCGTCGGCGGCGTTCTTTTGCAGGAAGGGGTTGGCCCCGGCGCCAAAGCGCACGTTGCTCAGGTCGTTGATGCTCTGGAACATGCCGGGCTGGATGCAATTGAGTTCCTCGGCGATCTGGACGTTGAGGCCCTGGCTGGGGCCGGTCGAGCAGGCCCGCTCCCGGATCAGGTCACCGACCGTGCTGGCGCTCTTGGAGACGCTCTGCTGCTCCACCTCCGAGCGCTCCCAGTAGTCGTCCAGGTCTTCGTCGTCCAGCGGGACAGGTTCGGACTCCGTGCCGATCCCTGCTTCTTCGTCGATGGTGCCCGAGTCGGCGACACACGCCGTCATGGCGGTGGCCGTCAAGAGCGCAAAGAGGATGCGGACGGTGAGGTTGAACTTGGACATGGTGCCCTTCCATGGTGGGTTTGATGATCGACTTAACGCCTTTGTCTACTCCCTACAGCCACTTTAGTAATCCAAACTTCGTGCCAGGATCATGCCTCATTTGGGGACACTTGACCACGCCGCCCGCACGCGAATCCCCTTCACCCGTGACTTCTTGTCACAGTAAACTGTGGCATCGGCTGACGCAGAACGTCACATGTGGGGTTTGGGCGCCTCACTGGGGTCTTGTGTTTCCCCGAGGGCCGCGGTGCGTTTGGCCAACCCGTCGCGTGGCGCCCGGCGGCTTTGACTCTGGGGGTTGTTGTCGTGAACCCTTTTATGGGACGGTTGATGCGGCGCAGACCGCACATTGAAGGAGACGACACGTGGCAGACCAGAAGCTTGGTGCGTTGAGGGATCGCCTCGACGAAGTGGATCAGAAGGTTGTGGAGGCGCTGGCAGAGCGCATGAAGGTCGTGGCCGAAGTGGCCAGCCTGAAGTCCTCGCCGCAGGCCCCGTTGCGGGACATGGGGCGCGAGGAGGAGTTGCTGGCGCGCGTGGCGCAGTTGGGGCGCTCGGCGGGCTTGGACGGGTTTTTTGTGGCCGAGCTCTACAAAAAAGTCCTTGAGCACTCGCTGCGGACCCAGCAGGAGGCCCTGGTCAACCAGGACAACCCCGAGCGCGCCGCCCAGGAGCAGGTCGTGGTGGCTTTTCAGGGCACCCACGGGGCCTACAGCCATTTGGCCGCCATCCGCCACTTCTCGGCCCGCAACGTGGAGCTGGTCTGCAAGGGCTACAACACCTTCCGTCAGATGCTGGAGGCGGTCCAGGCCGGCGGCGCCGACTATGCGATGCTGCCGATCGAGAACACCACCGCCGGGTCCATCAACGATGCCTACGATTTGTTGGCGCGGATGGAGCTGGCCCTGGTGGGCGAAGAGATCCAGCCGGTCGATCACTGCCTGGTCTCGCTGGGGCCGATGCCGCTGCACGAGGTCAAGCGGATCTTTTCCCATCCCCAGGCGCTGGCCCAGTGCACCGAGTTTCTGGGCGGGCTGGCCGATTGCAAGGTGGAGGCCTTCACGGACACCGCCATGGCCGTGCGCCGCGTGCGCGACGAGCAGGACCCGACCCAGGCGGCGGTGGCCAGCGCCGAGGCCGCCAAGCGCTTTGGTCTGCACATCCTCAAGCGCGGCATCGCCAACCAGAAGGCCAACTACACCCGCTTTGTGGTCGCCGCCGCCAAGCCCATCGCCGTCGACGCCCGGATCCCCACCAAGACCTCGCTGATTTTTGCCACCCGGCACGAGGATGGGGCGCTGGTGCGCTGCATCAACGTCCTGGCCGAGCACCACTTGAACATGACCAAGCTGGAGTCGCGCCCCCGGCCCGGTACGCCCTGGGAGTACCTCTTTTACGTGGACTTTGAGGGCAACGTGGCCGATCCGCAGGTCGTGGCGGCGCTGCGGGCGCTGGCGGCCTCGACCAGCCTGTTGAAGGTGCTGGGGTCGTACCCGGCGCGCACTGTGGCCAAGGCCAAGCCCGCGCAGCCAAAGCGCGCCGAGATCTCGGTGGTGGCCAGCCCCGCGCCCGCGTCCCAAAAGGCCCCCGACGACGACGTCCTGGCGGCGCTGGAGAAGAAGCCCTACCGGTTGGCCTCGCGTGTGGGCCGGGCCGAAGACTCCAAGATCACCGTGGGCAACGTGGTGATCGGCGGGGACCGTCCGGTGGTGATCGCCGGGCCGTGCTCGGTGGAGTCGCGCGAGCAGTTGATGGCTGCGGCCAGGGCGGTCAAAGAGCAGGGCGCCGACATCCTGCGCGGTGGGTGTTTCAAGCCCCGCACGTCGCCCTACTCCTTCCAGGGGCTGGGCTTTGAGGGGCTCGACATCCTGGCCGAGGTGGGCGCGGCGGTGGGGTTGCCCATCGTGACGGAGGTCTTGCATCCCTCGGACGTGGAGGCGGTGGCCCGCAAGGCGGACATTTTGCAGATCGGGGCGCGCAACATGCAGAACTTTGCCCTCTTGAAGGAGGTGGGCAAGGTGGATCGGCCGGTGATGCTCAAGCGCGGCATGATGGCCTCCATCGACGAGTGGTTGGCGGCGGCCGAGTACATCCTGGCGCGCGGCAACCAGCAGGTCTTTTTGTGCGAGCGCGGCATTCGGACCTTTGAGACCGCCACGCGCAACACCCTCGATCTCTCGGCGGTGCCCGTGGTGAGAGAGCGCACCCACTTGCCCATCATCGTGGACCCGGCCCATGCGTGCGGCACATGGCGATGGATCACCCCGATGTCTCGCGCGGCGTTGGCGGCCGGGGCCCACGGCATCATGGTTGAGGTCCATCCAAAGCCAGAGGAGGCCCTTAGCGACGGGCCACAAGCGCTGCGACCGGAGCGTTTTGCCCAGCTTATGGAGGCGATCAGCCAATCATGAGCGGCGCGCAAGTTTGATCGTCGAGCCTGTCTATGACGGGCTTGGTGCGGCGGCTTGATCAGAACCACGGTGCTTGTCAAGTTTTTTCTGTTGACCTGGATCGGCAATCGCGGCTAGGATAACGGTGGACTCTGTTTTTTATGGAGTCCGTTGCGAACGGGATCAAAGCCGAAGGGGGATCCCGTTTGATCCAAGGGCCCTTCAGGCGGGCCCAGACCAGGAAGGTCGCTTGGTCGAGCGAAGGAGTTTGCCATGGCCGTCGCGCTTCAAGGATGCCACGTTTGTGGGCGCCGATTTGAGGTGAAGTTCAGCTTTCAGGTCCAGAGAGACGCTCAGGGATCGGTCAGCTACTATTGCACTCAGGCTTGCATGTTGAAGGCCCGCGCCGCCCAGGGCGGTGTGCTGGCCAGCCGGGCGCCGATGCCCACCCGCGCCAGAGTCCCCCAACCGACGGCCGCCAGGCCGTCCCGGAATGCCTCGTCCAGCGGGCACGTCAACTGCAAGACGTGCAGCAAGTCCTTTAAGTTACTCTACGCCTTCCAGCAGGTCACCGTCGGCCAACACACCGACTACTTCTGCTCCATGGAGTGCCGCTCGCCGGTCATCCGCAACCTGGAAGCCAAGATTGGGCGCAAGAGGCGCGGTCCAAAGCGGATCGCCATCCTCAACCAGAAAGGCGGCACCGGCAAGACCACCACCACGGTCAACCTGGCCGCAGGACTGGCCGCCGCCGGACAGCGCACCCTGGTCGTCGACCTTGATGCCCAGGGGCACGTCGGGGTCAGTCTGGGGGTCAAAGGCGAGCGCTCGCTTTACCATATGATCGTCGAGGAGATGGCGCCCGAAGATTGCGTGGTCAACGTGCGCGAAAACCTCGACATCATCACCTCCAACGAGACGCTGGCCAGCGCCGAGATCTGTCTGGCGCGCATGAATGAGGGCCGCGAGCGGATCCTCAGCGCCCGCATGGCGCACGTTCAGGACTACGACTTCATCTTGATGGACTGCGGCCCCAGCTTGTCGCTGCTCAACATGAACGCCCTGACGTACGCCGACCAGATCATCGTCCCGGTCAGCTGCGACTTCCTGAGCCTCGTGGGGGTCAAGCAGATCCTGCGCACGCTCAAAAACGTCAACAGGATCCTCCTGCATCCCATCAGCATCATGGGGATCTTGCCGACCTTCTACGATCGACGCAACAAGATCAGCAACGAAGCCGTCAACACCCTCAAAGGCTACTTCAAAGACAAGGTGCTGCCCCCCATCCGGGTCAACACTCGCCTCAAAGAGGCGCCCAGTCACAAGAAGACCATCTTTGAGTACGCACCCGACAGCCACGGCGCGCGCGACTACAAGCGCCTGGTCGATTGGGTCATCAACCAAGCCGACTCAAAGCAAAACGTGGCTTGACGGCCAGGGCGCACATGCACCAGCGCCCATATACGGTGAATCATCATGGCCGATAAAAAGGACGAGGAACGCGTGATGGCCTCCGACCCCTTCCTCGAAGAGGATGCGGTGTTGCGGGACACTTTCTTCACGCCCGGACATGCCCCCAGCGCCGCTGGCGCCCCCGGCAACCACCACCACAGCCCCGTCCCGGCCATGGCCCACGGTGGCCCCAAGAAGGCCCGACCCTCCCACTACAAAGTCGTCAGCATCTCGCTCTACATGGACGACATCGACCGCATCGACACGCTGGTCAAAGAACTCAAACGCCGAGGCTTCACCAAAATGAACCGCTCGGCCCTCATCCGCTTCGCCATCGATACCGTGGACATCGACAAGCTCCCCCGCCAATACTAGTTTTGGGCGGCCCTAACGGCGCCAGGAACCACGGAACTCGCTTGCGGTAGCGCTGCTACAGCTGCGCTCGTCCCGAGGCCCCTGCCATCCGTTATTGCTCGCCCAAAACCCGTGGCTTCTTCTCTCTTTTTTTTGACTTGCTTGGGTTTTGCGTCAGGTCGTGGGCGGCTTGATGGCCTGTGACTCATCGATGAACGGTTCGGTGTTTGCTGTCGTTGCTTGCCCCAAATTGGTGGCATTGTTCCGTTTGATGCCAAGCTGCAGACGGAAGGCTTGCTTTGAGGCGAGCAAATGGGAAGTTCTCAGTGACAAGCCGCGGGTTTGGGGCGAGCAATGATGGATGTCAGACGCCGAAACACTCAGCGATGAACCACAGGCCATCAAGCCGCTCACGACCTGACGCAAAACCCA
>CAKZKQ010000734.1 GCA_937123825.1 uncultured Pseudomonadota bacterium | reverse complement strand
ACCACCCGCTGATGGGCAGCCCCTTTCACAGGCTGCTGATCTACTGCGACACCCGGCTCCTGGTGCGTTTGGGCATGGAGACGTTCAGCCACGGGCACGTGCGAGAGCTGACGTGTGGGCGTTTCATCGGTGAAAATCAGCTTCAAAAGCTCTATTTCACCGAAGCCATCATCGCGCTGAGTTGGGCCAACGGGGTTTTGGACCCGATGGAGCAGCGGCTGATCAAAAACCTGATGGACATCGCGGGTTTTGACTCCGAGGAGCGCCGCCTGCTGGCCAACTGCCTCCAAGGTGACCTGCCGCCCATGGACGAGCTGCGCCAGAGCATCACCGACCCCATCAACCGCCGGTTTTTGCTTGAGCAGGTCATCTTCGCCAGCTTCATCGACGGCGAGCAGACCGACGACGAGTCGCGCTACATCGACAACCTGGGCAAGGCCTTTGATCTGGATTCGGCGGCGCTGGCGGCGCTGGAGGCCGAGACGGTGGCCGCCATTGAGGCCGACCCGTCGCTCCTGGCTGGTTTTTCGGCTGGCGGAGCCTTTCAGCGCCTGCGGCGCCACGCCCAAAAGCGCATCGAGCAGACCATCCGGGAAAACCTCCAGGCGCTGCGCACCGAGATCGGCGAGACGAGCGACCTATTTAAGCTCATGGTCAAGGCCTCCAAAGAGAAGCTCACACCCGAAGAGCAGGCGCGCGCCAAGGCGCAGCTCATCGACATCTGCAAGACCATCCCGTCGCTGGCGCTCTTGATCGCCCCGGGAGGCTCCATCATGGTGCCCTTGCTGATGAAAATCCTGCCGTTCAGCCTCTTGCCGTCGGCGTTTGATGAAAAGGACGAGGTCTTTTGATGGCCAAAGGGTATCGCACAAATGTGGGCGCGGTGCTGATGCGCGCCGATGGCCGCGTGTTGGTCGCCGAGCGGATCAACCAGCCCGGCTCATGGCAGTTCCCGCAAGGGGGCGTCGACAAGGGCGAAGGGCTCGAAGAGGCGATGTGGCGAGAGTTGGGTGAGGAGCTGGGACTGAAACAGCCGCGCAGCGTGTGCCGGGTGCTTGGTCACGGGCCAGAGGTCCGGTACGACTTTCCCAAGGGCATGAAGGCCAAAATCGCCAAGAAGTATGCAGGTCAGGCGCAGACCCTCTTTGTGCTGGGTTTTGACGGCCAAGACAGCGACTTTGACCTCAACGCCGACAAACACCCCGAATTTCAGGCGCTGCGATGGGTGACGCCGCGCCAGGCCGTGGATCTCTACTGGGAGGTCAAGCGTCCCATTGTCGAGGCCACCTTCGAAGCCCTCAAAGCACACATCAACATGGGCCTGGAAGACCACGAGGAGCCATGACAGCCTCCATCCCCCAACCTCTGCTGGACCACCTGACTCAACTCATGGGCGCTCGCCCCAAAGCCCAGGCCGCTGGCGCCAGCGGGGGTTGCATCAACCAGGGCGCCGTCATCAAAGTCGACGGCCAGCGCCTCTTTTTGAAATGGAATCACGACGCTCCGGCGAGGCTTTTTGAATTGGAGGCGCGGGGGCTGGAGTTGCTGCGGTCCACCGAGGCCATCGCCGTGCCCAAACCGTTGCACTGGGCCGAGGCCGACGGCCCCATTCCCGCCCATTTGATCATGGAACACGTCGCGCCGCCCACGACCGGCTTTGACCGGGAGGGCTTTGGGCGCAGCTTTGGCCGGGCGCTGGCGACAATGCACCGTCAGTGCGCCGAGCGGTACGGACTTGAGGACAACAACTACATCGGCACACTGACCCAATCCAACACCTGGACCGGGACATGGCTGGAGTTTTTCAAACAAGAGCGCCTCATGCCCCAACGCGACCTCGCCGCACGCACAGGCCGCCTGCGCACCAAGCACCTCGACAAACTCGATGCGCTGCTGGCGCGGCTGGGCGAGCTTATCCCCGAAGACCCGGGGGCGTCCCTGCTTCACGGCGACTTGTGGAGCGGCAATTACATGATCGGCGCCCAGGGGCAGCCGGTCATCATCGACCCGGCGGTCTACCACGGACACCGGGAGATGGAGTTGGCCTTCACCGAACTCTTTGGGGGCTTTCCCAGGTCTTTCTACGACGCGTACCGGGAGAGTTGGCCGCTTGAACCCGGCCACGAAACACGAAGAGCGCTCTACAACGTCTATCCCCTGCTGGTGCACGTCAACCTCTTTGGAGGCGGCTACGTCAAGCAGTTGATGGGCAACGTGGAGCGCTATCTTTAGGTTCTGCCTGACAATTGGAACCAAGCTCCAACGAGGTCGATGGTGTCGAGGTCGAGGAGACAAGCACAGACGAACCGGGGGTTCGTCGAGCATTGGCAACGACGAGATCGGCATCATCGGGCCGTTGGGCGACGGGACAATTGTCAGACAGAACCTAAGTTTGGGTGACAGGAGGCTGGGCGCCGGGGAGGCTCAGTCTTCGATGACGACCATATCGCTGAAGATCGTGCAGCCGTTCTCGGACCAGGAGGGGCTGGTCTCGACGCTCTTGTCGGACTCAAACGAGGCACGGCGCCAGGCTTCGCGCAGGCTGCGCGCAGAATCCGTCGAGCGGTGGGCGCGGATCAAGGCCACCTCGGCGTCCTGATCGTAACGCACCGAGATGTTGATCTCTTCGACAGGCTTGGAGGCGCCAATAAAGTAGTTGGCCTCCGGGATGGCCTTGACCTCGTCAAGCTCCACGACCTCTTCGCGGCCATCGGCCAGGTGACGCACCACGACGGCCTCAGAGCCCGCCTTGGCCACAATCACGATCTCGTCGTCAGGATCGCCGCCTTCGAGGATGTAAATCCTGTGGGGAGCCACGCCGCGCGTCTCCAGAAGGTGCTGCAGACGCCGGTTCTCCTCCACCAACGCCAGGTAAGCCTCGGCGTCGCGCAGGTTGGTCGTCCGGAAGAGGATCTCACCGTCGTTGTCGACAATGCGGCAGTGGCGCGCGCCTTTGACGATCTTCATGTCTTTAAGGCTGACCGTATTATCAAAAGTGTCACTCATTGATCCATCACCTCAAGCTTTCTATTCATCCAACATTACATGAAGTCAGGCATACCGGGAGAGCATGTTGGGCAGCGCAGCAAAGAACGCTGATGCGGTGGCGTTCCGCGCCTCTCATCCCGAGTGGGCCTTATACAATACCAGACCGGCTCTTTTTGTGCCCACAAAACAAAAACGAGCCCTTTTGACCGTCGGCGACAACTCAGCGCGGAAGCCGCGACACGCCCGGCGTGCGCGATCAAACAAAGAGCGCCACTGGCGCGCCGTCAAAAAAAGAGGCTCAAAAGTCTGCCAGGCAGCCGGTCATCACAACCGTCGGGCCGCCTCAATGTCCCCAGAACCAAGCACGGGACATCGGGAGTCCATGGCCCACAGCGTTGAACGCAACGCGCGAGCGCACCACTCGATGCCACAACCCACCACCTGTCGTCAAATGCCTGCCCCAACAAGCTGCGTTGACCCCAAGAACGCCAGAGCGCAAAAAGACAAACCGTGTTATGCTCCGCTTCGCAAACGCTTCCAGTTTTGTGTTTGCGCGCACCAGGCCCGAACATGACCGGAGTCGGCTTGTGTGGCCTGTGCAAGCAGGCCAACCAAACCCAGCGCGCAGGCACACTGGAGAGGGAACATGAACAGGGGCACGCAAGCGGCCTGCGTCACCACAAGTGACCCAAAGCGGCAAACGCGCCCAGATATCAACGCCGCAGACCACCCCGGCCAGCGGGACGACCCATGTGAGGAAGAGGCGCCTTGCCCATCCCCATCGTCTCCCAGACTGACCGCAACGGTCGCGCCTTGATAGGACATCAAAGCTCACCCTGATGCAGGCACCCATAGACAACGCAAACATCCCCGCAGCGCTGGCCCACGCCGCACAGCAGTGGCCTGAGCGCGGCGTTCATTTCTATGATGACGCCGGAATCAAGAACTTCATCACCTACCCCCAACTGCTGGCCACCGCCTCGCGCGTGGCAGACCGCCTGGAGGAAATGGGGGGAGCGCCCGGCGACCGCCTCTTGATGGCCATCCCCGGCGACCTGAACTTCATCAGCGTCTTCATCGGCGCGCTGATGGCGCGACGTTTGCCAGTGCCCCTCTCAGCCACACGCGAAGGCGTCCCCTTTAGCCAGTCCATCGAGAGCATCAGCCGCATCGGCCAGCGCCTGGGCGCCAATTGGCTGATCCTGCCGCCCGACCTGGACAGCGCCGCGGTGGCATTGGCCGAATCCGAAGACCAGTTTGAGCACATCGCCCCGGTCGACTGGCTGCTCAAGGCCTCAAAACACCCCCAGGACGAGTCCCAGCAGCGCTGGGCAGACATCCAACACAATGATGTGGCCTACATCCAGTGCACCAGCGGCGCCACCGGCCCCCTCAAAGGGGTCATGCTCACCCACGGCAACATCCTGAGCAACGTCACCGACATCGGCAACCACCTCAAGGTCCAGCCGGACGACGTCGGCGTCAGTTGGCTCCCGCTGGCCGGAGACATGGGCCTGGTGGGCGTGCTGCTCTTCTCGCTGTGCTGGGGCTTGCCGCTGGTCCTCATCGACCCCTCGCGCTTCCTCAAAGTCCCCCAGGAGTGGCTCTGGGCCATCCACAACCACCAGGGGACCCTCTCGCCAGCCTCCGACTTCGGCTTCCACTACTGCACGCGCCGCGCTCGCCGCTCCGACCTCGAAGGCCTGGACCTGTCCTCCTGGCGCGTGGCCATGAACGGCTCAGAGGTCGTCCAGGCCATCCACATGAGCACCTTCGAGCGGCGCTTCTCCAAGCACGGCATGCGCCAAAACATCATCGTGCCAGTCTACGGACTGGCAGAAGCCACCGTCGCCGTCACCTTTGGGGCGCTCGACAACCCCCTGAAGCTCGATCACATCGACCGCAACAAGCTCGAACTCCACGGCGTCGCCGCCACCTCGCCACCCGACGCCCACAACGCCGTTGGCATCACCAGCGTCGGCACTCCCCTGCCCTCGGTCAACCTGGAGCTGCGCGACATGCAGGGCAAACCTGTGGGTGAGCGCACCGTGGGCGAGCTTTTTGTCCAAGGCCCTTCGGTCAGCGTGGGGTACGGGCACGATGACCAACTGGGACTCGACGCCGACGGCTGGATCACCACCGGAGACCTTGGCTACATCGCCGACGGCGACCTCTATGTCCTGGGACGCCGCAGCGAGGCCATCAACCTGGGCAGCCGCACCGTCCACCCCGCCACGCTGGAGACTGTCCTGGGCGGCATCGACGGCGTTCGCCCCGGCGCGGTGGCCGTCTTTGGTGTCCACACCGCCGCTGCGGCCGCCGCCAAACACGACGCCATCAGCCGACTGGCCCAGCAACTCCCCAACCAGTCCGCCTCCTCACAGAGCCTCGAACACGGCCCCGAGCTGCTCATCGTCGCCGCAGAGACCAGCGAGGGCATCGACACCGAGCGCCTGCGCGAGATCATCCTCCACGCCGTCGAACGCCTGCTGGGCACCCCGCCTCACGACATCCGCATCCTCCCGCCCCGCACGCTGCCAAGGAGCCAGTCCGGACGCATCCGACATTTCAAGTGCCGTGCCCTCTACCTCGACGCTCGCCTCGAACCGCGCAAACCACGCCAGCAAACCATCAACGCCCTCACCGAACGCGCGCGAGGCGTCTTTGCCCAACTCGGCAAAGGCATCCGGGGCATCTTCGGCAACACCAAGTCCTGATCTCCCTTCCCAGGCCCCAAAAACACCAAAACCCCCCGCAGCGAAAACCATCAAAGGTTCACCACGGAGGGCATCTGGCGGCTTGAGGGTGCAGGCCCCGGAGATTGGGGCTGTGAGTTTGGGAGGGCTCGCTGGCGCGGTCATCAAAGCCGCATGTTGAGCCTGGTCCTGCCCGCAAACTCCATCACGAATGCACGCAAGACCCAAGGGGACGAAACTCATGCCAAAGCGCGCTTTCAAAGGCTCGCTCGTATGGCAAACCTGCATGCTTTGGGACCGAAGACCAGCTGCTCTGCATCAAAGCGTGGGGCGGAGCTCAACGCGACATCATCCATAAGGCGCGTCGCTAAACCACAACTCCCCAGGCCTGCACTCTCAAACCGCCAGAACATCGGCGGCGCGCCTGCACGGGCCGCCTCCATCGGCCCACTGCCACAGCGCATCGGATAAGCATCGGGACTCACCGGGGCGGCCTCCAGGGCCAACCCCTTTGCGCAATCTCAGAAACCGTGGACGTAGCGCATCCGCATGAAGACCGGCTGACCGGGCATGATGGGGGCGCGGGCGTCGTCCACGCGCGACAAGATCATCCAGGACATGTGGGGGTCGCCCTCATCGTTGTTGTACGTGTAGCTCTTGTGCTCCATCCGGTACACCAACTCACCGTTGCTGCGTGCAAAGAGGATCTCGCTGCTGCGCGCACCACGGAAGTGCATCACCCCATCGTTGATGTCCTGATGAACATCCAACTCATCAAAACCCTGCTCATTGGAGATGGCGGCCAGGTCCAGCGAGTAGCTCACCTCGCTAAAGAGCGTCGTGCCACCAAACCAGTTGTCCGCGCGGCGCAGACCACCGTCCTCACCAATGACCACACAATCCACCAACTCGTAGGTCCCCATCCGAGGGGTCTCATGGGGCGTCAAACGCTCCTTGAAGATGTCCTCCAACACATCGCTCTGGAAGTCTTGCAGGCGCTCGGGCGAGTTCAACTCGTAGCTGGCCACGTTGCGGTAAAGCTCACGGGCGTCAAAGTCCGAGCTGGGCTGGGCATCAAAGGTCGCGGTGGACACCAGATACTCCACCTCGCTCTCCGGGCTGAAGTTCTGCGACACCCCCGAGATCTCCTCGGAACCCTCCGTGGCCACGTCATCCTGAGCGCAGGCCATCAAGGTCAGCAAAGACACGGCCAACAAGACCACAAAGACACTGTGACGGCTCGAAACACGGCGTTGGGCTTTCATGACGACTCCTCCTGCGGGCTCTTCCTTAAACCCGCCTCACACAATCAACGGTTTTGATCGGCCTGATGCCTCCCAGCCAGCGCCCAACCACGGCACAAAGCCCCGCAGTCAACGCCCCTGGTGTCCGGCCCGAACGCAATCTCATCGCCAGACAAATGACAATCGACCGGGGGGCGCTGAGACTTGAGCTTTTTTTCGCTTCTTTTCGCTCCCTCGCTGCGCTCGGTCGCTCAGTCGCTCAAGCTCGAGCTCAGGCGCGGTTCGGTTGCCGCGCTGCGCTTGGCTGCCCTTTTGGTTCGCGGCGCCGGCGCTTCGCTTGGCTTGCTTTTGGTTCGGTCGCTCGCGTTGCTCGCTTCCTTTTGGTTCGCGCGCTTCGCTTGCTTATGGCATTTGTGATGGGTTGGGTTCTTGGCTTCGCCGGTACGAGTTGGGCATCTCGTCGAAAGTGGTTCGTTTGGGGTGGTGGGGTCGTGCGGCTGGCGATATTTATGGTCTTGGTGCCTGCACCCAAACGTGTATGCCCGGCTTGAACGGGGGCAGGGAGGGCGGCGCAGCTCGCCTGCCCTGCTGGCCTTTGTGAGTGTTGACGGCGCGGGTTCTTAAATTCCAGGGTCGCTCCGGTCAGCGGGCTATCGCCGCCCACCTCCGCCCCCATCGATTCTTCTTCGGCGTTGGTCTTCAAATACGAAGCCGCTCCGGTCAGCGGGCTATCGCCGCCCACCTCCGCCCCAAAACCAGACCCCACGGTCTTGGAGAACCCAACAATTCCCACCAGAAAAGCCGTCCACCCCTTTGGAAAGCCTCCCAAACCGCCACCACCGACCACAAACCCCCTTGGAAAGCCCTTCCAAGCGCCGCCATCGTTCATCCGACCTCCAAAAATGAACCAATTTCGCCGAAATGCCCAACTCGTACCGGCGAAGCCAAGAACCCACCCATCACAAATCCCATAAGTGAGCGAAGCGAACGAACCACAAGGAAGCCAAGCGCAGCGCAGGCGACCGAACCAAAAGCGCAGCGCAGCAAGCGAACCAAAAGGAAGCCAAGCGCAGCGCCGGCGACCGAACCGCTCGAGCGACCGAGCGCAGCGAGGTCGCGAGAGCTCCATTGACTTTTGTTTCTGGGCGGGTCTAAGTTGCTACGCTGATTTGCGAAGTGGCCTGAAAAGGTTGGTTGGAGCCCATCGGGGGGCGATTACGTATGTCTAGAAACCTCACAGTACAACTGTCCATTGCCGGTTTGTTGGTGGCGCTGCTTTTGGCGGTCATCATCAACATCGTGCAGTTCAACAACATTGAAGATGTCGTCATTGACACGCGCCAGAAGGTCGAACGCCTGGGCGAAGTGCAGGGCGAGATCAAGCAGAAGCTCGAAACGGGCGTGGTGGCGGCCTCTCCGGGGGCGGTGGCCAACAACGGGGGGCAGGCGCCGGCGGCGGAAGCTGGCAACCTCCTGGAGCCTGATCCGACGCCTCTGACGGCGCCCGACGCCAAGATGGGTGGGTCGCTGAACCTGACCACCCGCAGCGATTACAAGGGTTTTAACCAGCTCGTCGAGAACAGCACCGACGTGCAGCAGGTCTACACGATCTTCATCGGTGGTTACCTGGCGCGCCGTCACATCACCGACCCTGACAAGTGGGGTCCGGATCTGGCGCTGAGCATCGTGCCCAAGAACGACAACAAGACCTACCACGTCAAGCTGCGCAAAGGCGTCAAGTGGCACCGCCCGGCGGTGGACTACGCCAACCCGCGCTACAAGTGGCTCGACGAGGAGCACGAGGTCGTCGCCGATGATTTCCTCTTCGCGATGGAAATGATCATGAACGAGAAGGTCGAAGGTGCCGCGCCCGCGCGCAGCTACCTGAAGGACTTTGACCGGATCGAGATCATCAACGACCACGAGTTCAAGGTGCACTGGAAGAAGCGGGTTTACTCCTCGCTGGCGACCACCATGGCGCTCTACCCCTTCCCGCGCTGGCTCTACGGCGCCGATGAAGACGGCAAGCCCTACCCCAAAGAGATCGTCGGTCAGAAGCTCAACAACCACTGGTACAACGACCGTGGCATTGGCATGGGCCCCTACCGCTTTGTGGAGTCCAAGCCGGGCGAATACCTCAAGCTGACCCGCAGCGACAACTACTACGGCGGCCGCGCGGCCATCAAAGACGTCACCTTCAAGATCGTGCGTGACGCCAACGCCCAATACTTGATGTTCAAAAAAGGCGAGATCGACATGATGACCATGTCGGCCACGCTCTACCGCAAAGAGATCCTGGAAGCCGACGAGAACAGCCCCTTCAAGACCGGCAAATTCTCCTACGACATCCTGCCTCGCCTGGCCTACCGTTACCTGGGCTGGAACGCCCGCGACGCGCTCTTTAAAGACAAGCGCGTGCGCACCGCCATGACCCACGCCTTCAACCGCAAGAAGATCATCAAAGAGGTCTTCATGGATCTGGGCAAGGTCATCACGGGCAACTTCTACATCGACACGCCCTGGTACGATAAATCCATCAACCCTTACGAGTTTGATCTGGAGAAGGCCGCGGCGCTGCTCGACGAAGCCGGCTGGACCGACAGCGACAAGGACGGTGTGCGGGATCGCAAGCTGGACGGCAAGAAGGTCAACTTTGAGTTCACCCTGCTGATCTACAACAACTTCCCCGAGATCAAGTCGGCCGCCGACATCTTCAAAGAGGATCTGATCAAGATCGGCGTCAAGGTCAACGTCCTGCCCGTGGACTGGCCCACCATGCAGAAGAAGATGGAAGGCAAAGAGTTCCAGGCCTACACTGGCGGCTGGGGCCTTGGCTGGGAGAGCGACCCCAACCAGCTGTGGCACTCCACCCAGGCCGACGCGCCCAAGGGCTCCAACTTCGTCAGCTTCAAGAACAAAGAGGCCGACGGCATCATCGAGAAAGCCCACGTCGCCTTTGAGTTCGACGAGCGCAAGAAGCTCTTCAACCGCTTCCACCAGATCGTGCATGAAGAGCAGCCCTACACGTTCTTCATGTCGCCCGACTCGGTGATCGTCTACCAGTCCACGCTCAAGAACGTCACCTACCAGAAGCCCCGGCCCCAGGTCCTGTACCAGTTGATGTACAAAGACCAGTGAGCTGGCCGCGGCCACCGCGCCCTGAGCACCTCCCTGGACCCCTCGCGGCGCCCTCCAAAAGCGCGCCGCCTCGGGTCCGATTCGCTGATGTGGGTCACCTGCGATGTTCCAATATGTAATCAAGCGCGTTCTGACGATGATCCCGACGTTCTTCGTCGTGTCGCTGATCATCTTCCTTGTGCTCAACCTCGCCCCTGGCCGTCCCGGACAAGCCGGCCAGCAAGGCATGAAGCAGACCAAGGAATCGGCCGGTCAGAACGAGTCGTACCGAATCTTCAAAGAACAGTTCAACCTGGACAAACCGATCCTCTTCAACACCCGCTTCTCGATCGATCGGAGTGAGGTGGACGCGCTGGTGCAGACCATCGTCCGCTACCGCTTCCAATCCCGCGAGGAGCTCCAAGAGGCGGCCATCGAGCAGGCGCACCGCCGCGGCGGCACCGTCACCGTGCAGCAACTGCTCGACTCCAGCGAGGCCACCAGCGCCAAAGACGCCCAGGCGGCGCTCGACGCGGTGGTCGCTGAGTTCAAGGACGCGTCGAGCAAGTCTGGCGACAGCTACACCTTCCAACTCGACAAGCTGCCCATCGCGCGCCCTCCGGTGGGCGACGTCGTCCTGGCGCAGGATGAGATCGAGGACATGGGCCGCTACATCGTGCCCCACCTCTACCAGATCGCCACCGAGCACAAGGACGCCGACTGGCGCTGGTTTGCCGTCCAACGCCTGAGCGTCAACGCCAAACGCAAGCTCATCAGCGAGTTCTCCAGCGACCAGCAATCCGAAGCCGACCGCGACCTCAACCGCGAGATCGACCTCGAAAACACCATCATCTCCGACTGGACCTACGCCCGCGACGCCAACGAAGAGGCCCAAAAGGCCGTCATGGCCAAGTGGGGCGACTGGTACAAGAAGAACAGCGGCCGCTTTGAGTACAGCTTCGGGGACAAGGTCTCCATCTTCTTTGGCGACACCCGCTTTGCCAAATACTGGGGCAACCTCATCCGCCTGGACCTGGGGGTCAGCAACCTCGACCGCCGCCCCATCCTGGACAAAATCCTGGAGAAGCTGCGCTACTCCATCACCCTGTCCTTTGGCTCCATCATCCTCGTCTACCTCATCTCGGTCCCCCTGGGCGTCTTCTCGGCCGTGCGCAAAGACTCGCCGGCCGACAAGGTCCTGACCGTCATCCTCTTTATGCTCTACTCGCTGCCGACCTTCTTTGTGGGCTTGCTGCTGCTTAAGCTCTTGTCCATCGGCCCTGACTACAGCATATGGCCATCGATGCCGCCACCAGAGCAGCTGGAGGCCACCGGCGCCGTGGTGGAGTCCTGGCAGGTGACCGCCAGCCAGATCGGCGTCATCGTCGCCACGCTGGCCTTTGCCGCCTACAGCTTCCGCGGCATGAGCGACCCCGACAAGCGCACCCCCATGGGCATGATCGCCCGCGGTGTGATGGTCCTGGGCGTCTTCTGGGCCTCGTCGCTGCTGGCCCAGGTGCTGGCCTTTGGCTCCGTGTCGATGTTCCCCACCGGCGGCTTCAGCTCCGTGGGCGCCGACCGTGACCTGACCACCATCGAGCACCTGGCCGACATCGGCTACCACCTGGTGCTGCCCATGGTCTGCCTGACCTACGGCGGCCTGGCGGTCATCAGCCGCTACGCGCGCAGTGGTCTGCTGGACGTCATCCAGGCCGACTACATCCGCACCGCCCGGGCCAAGGGCCTGAGCGAGCCGGTCGTCATCATCAAACACGCCGTGCGCAACGGCATGATCCCCATCCTGACCTTGCTTGGTGGCCTGCTGCCGACCCTCATCGGCGGCTCGGTCGTCATCGAGATCATCTACAATATCCCTGGCCTGGGGCTCTTCCTCTTTGAGTCCATCACCCTGCGCGATTACAACGCTGTCATGGGCGTGCTGCTGATTTCCAGCCTCCTGACCCTTATTGGCCTGCTGATCAGCGACATCTCCTATGCGCTGGTCGATCCGCGCATCAGCTTCAAGTGACTCAGGAGGGTGTCATGGCAACAGATAAAAACAACACCGAAGAGCAGTCAGAACAAGCGTCCCAGGAGGAATCCGCCGGGCGCCTTACCCTCCAGGTCGACCCCAACAGCGAGACCAAAGAGGTCACCTACTGGACCATCGTCTGGGACCAGTTCAAGACCAACAAGATCGCCTACTATGGCCTGTGGATGGTCATCGGGCTGGTCTTGCTGGCCGTCTACGCCCCGGCGCTGTGCCTGGAGCAGCCCTTTGTCATCTCCTACACCGACAGAGGCGGCCAATCCGTCACCGAGTACCCCTGGGTGATCAGCCTCCTGGGCGACCGCAACCTCTTTGAGAACGGCGTCGACATCTTCTTCAACCTCTTGATGGTCCTCTCACCGCTGATGGCCATCTCTGGGTTCGTCGTCTCGCGCATCACCGCCACCAAGCGGCGCGCCGAGCGCATGGCCATCTACCAGCGCGTCATCGCAGGCTGGACCGTAACAGTGCTGGCGGGCATGGTCCTGCTGACCCTCTTCCCCAAAAGCCAGCCCTACAAAAACTACGTCGAGATCTACTCCAAAGGGCACGCCCAGGCACAGTTGGAGATCACCAAGCTGCGCCTGAACGCCGCCCGCACCGGCGCCACCGTCGATCCGGCCCAGATCAAGGCCATCGAGGCCCAAACCCCCTCGGCCTACTTCCCGCCCATCCCGCAGTCCTTCCGCGACTCGGACCTGAGCGCGGTCCTGGCCCCCATGAGCATCAACCACTTCTTTGGCACCGACGACCGCGGACGCGACGTCTTTGCCCGCATGCTCTACGGCACACGGATCGGCCTGACCATCGGCGTGGTGGCCGTCTCAATCTACATCTTCATCGGCATCATACTGGGCTCACTGGCAGGCTTCTTTGGCGGCTGGGTGGACGTCTTGATCCTTCGCCTCGTCGAGATCATGATCTGCTTCCCGTCGCTGATCCTCATCATGACCCTGGCGGCCTTCATCGAGAAACCGACCATATTCCACATCATGGTCATCATCGGGGTCATACGATGGACCGGCACCGCGCGCCTGACCCGCGGCGAGTTCCTCAAGCTCAAGAACCAGGAGTTCGTCTCGGCCGCCATCGCCAGCGGCATCCCCATGGGACGCGTGATCTTCCGCCACGTGCTGCCCAACGCCCTGAGCCCCGTGCTGGTCACCGCCTCCTTCGGCGTCGCCTCCGCCATCCTGCTGGAGTCCACCCTCTCCTTCCTGGGCCTGGGCGACGCCTCGGCGCCGTCCTGGGGCGAGCTGATCAACATTGGCCGTCAGACCGACACCATGAGCCTGATTTTGCTGCCCGGGCTGGCCATCTTCTTCACCGTCAGCCTCTTCAACCTGGTCGGTGAAGGCCTCCAGGATGCCCTCGATCCCAAACGCCGGCGCTGAGCCTTGGCCGGGGCGATTTTCGTCCCGCGCCTGCTTCAGGTAGGATGGCTGCGCAGCGTCAGGCACCAAGACCCCTCAACAGACACGCCTGACCCGTGCCAACACAGGGCCACAACGCCGTCAGGAGCCACCACCGACATGCCTCGATCCCAAACGCCGCTGCTCTTGCTCCTGGGCGTCAGCGCCACGCTGATGGCCTGCGTTGATCCCATCGAGCCGGGCCAACTGCCCCAGGTCAGCTACACCGCCCCCATCAACGCCTACGCCAACCAGACCGTCATCTTTGACGCCAGCGCCTCGTCGGATCCCGAAGGGCCATTGGCAGCCTACGGCTTTGATTTTGGCGACGGCACCCCGGCGCTGCGCATCACCGAACCCATCGTCACCCACACCTACAGCCGCCCAGGGCGTTACCTGACGCGCGTCACGGTCATTGATGTGGTCGGCAACAAGTTCACCGAGCTGCGCGAGATTTCCATCGTCTCGCGCGATCAACTCGACTTTCTGGTCTGCAGCGCAGAGCGCCCCTACTGCCCGCCCTTCTACCTCTGCGACCCCATGGCGCAGCGCTGCCAGACCGACATCGACGGCGATGGCATCGCCACCGCCGAAGATGAAGACGAACCCGGCTGCACCGACGACGCCCAGTGCCCCGGCGACCTGATCTGCCGCGAGAGTCTCTGTCAATGAGCAACACCAGGGCACCCTACGGGGCGCTCTGGTCTGACGGCACCTCCAAAAGCAGCACCTCACCATCGACCAACACACCCCTGCGCGGCTGCGTGGGACCATCGGGACCAAACCACATCAACTGGTAGGCCCCCGGCGTGGCCCAGGGCATGACCTTGGGGCCCTGGCCCACAAAAACATGGGCGCCGTCCAAACGCCAAGGCACCCGCTTGTCCCCGCTCACCTCCAGGCGTCCTCGCCCCGCAGGCACCACCTCCCGATAAAGTTCGCCGCCTTGCCCCACCGCCGTGAACTCCAAGGATGGTTTGGCGCCTGGGTGGTAATCCACCAGACCAAAGTTGACCTCGGGCATTTGCATCAAGACCCACGGCGGGACTTTGGCGCTGGGTTGGCGCAGAAACTGGGCCAACGGACCGACCTGAAACATCTTGGGGCCTTGGGGCAGGTGGTGAACTGAGAACCAGTGCTGATCGGCGGTCAAAAAGACCACCCCGCCAATCTCCTGGCTGACGATGTGCTCAAGGAGCAGGTCGCGCTCATGGGCAAACCCCTCCCAATGGTCTTTGCCCGTGGTCCCATGGCCCAGCGGGACCGAGGTGACAATGAGCTTGAAGGCCGCGCGGCTCTCACTGAGGCCCTGGAGCAACCACGACAACTGGTCTTTGCCCAGCATGGTCTTCTTGGGGCCATCGGGGGCGCTGTTGGCGCTGCGGTGCGCGCGGCAGTCCAACTGAAAGATCTCCACGTTGGAGCCCCACATGTAGCGCCGATAGACCAGACCGGGTTGGTGGCTGCGGACGGCAAAAAACTCCCTCCAGGCCCGCATCCCAGCGCGCACCCTGGGGCGCTGCTCCCATAGATCGCGCCGATCCCAGTCGTTCATCACCTCATGATCATCCCAGACGGCGTGCACGGCCATGGAGCGCATCCAGCGCTGCAACGTCCAGGCGCTGCGCGCATCGACGTGCTTTTGCCGAAACTCGTCGAGCGACTCCGCCGGAGGCTGCGAGTCCGCGTAGGGCCAGTCGCCCAAAGAGAGATAGAGGTCAGGATTGGAGCGCATCAACGCAGGCAAGAGTCCGTGGGACTTGGACCAGCCCGAGACGTCGGCCGAAAAGGCCAGCCGGGCAGGTTTGTCTCCAGCGGGCGCCGTCACAAACCACCCGTGGCTGCTCATTCCAGAGCGGCCAACCACCTCCACCTGATAGCGGTACCGGGTGCCGGGGCGCAGGCCGTCAAGCGGGAGTTCAGCAGAGAACCCATCGCGGGCGCGGCTGATCACCACCTCGCTTTGCAACTGTGGGCATTGGGGGCCAGCGCTGTAATGCACCCGCAGCCGGGTGCGGCGGTGGGTTCGAGTCCAGATCACCGCCGAGCGCTGCCGCACAGCCATCGCAGCAACCCCCACCGGCAACGAGCGGTCTGCGCGCACAGGCTTCGAGGCCACCTCGGCCTCGTTTGGCCAGGGTTTGCAAGGCAACGGCTCCACCCAGGGCCGATGGACAATGGCGTGTGCCTTGGCCCTCAAGCGACCTTCAAGCCCACTGGCCAACCCCCGAGCGTGTGCATTTGCACCCTCGTTTGCCACGTGGAGCAAAAATTCTGACGCCCCTTCATCATCGCCGATGACCACAGGTGCAGCGGGCTCAGTCACCCCACCAATTGTCTCTGGGGGCTGTGGTGATCGGTGTCCACAAGCCCACAAAAGCCCCACCAACCCGACCAGACAGAATGTTTTCACACCCGGCCTCAACATTATGAACACAATTTCAGGGTAGACAAAACCCCAAACACAACCCATCATAGGACCTCAAGCGACACCTCTCGCAATATCAGACACGGGACCAGGGCAAAAACCAACCCATACTCCTACCACATCGCGCACAAAAGGCTTGCCCAGAGCAACCTTGACCCGCGTCATGCATGTGCGATTTGGTACCAGGCTCCGGAGATGCTCGGTTTGACAGAACCGATCCCACAACACAACGCACCCAACCAGGTTTTGGCCACACCGCTGCACCAGTATACCCAATCTGGACAGCACCTGTGTGCCTTGATCATGGAGTTGGACTCAGGATGCCATCGACTGGCCACCCATTTGAACATGCTGTGCAACACCGCACAGCGCACAGCGCAGGCCCCACAGGACGACGTCCATCACTCAGCCCAGGCCCTGGCAGCGTGGTGGCTCGAGACCGACAAGCAGCCCAAGATATCCAGGCTCAACTCGGCCCTTGAGCGCGCCTCCCGGCTCATTGAGTCGCTCATCAAGATGCTGCCCTCACGGCACAAGCCTCACAGCATACAGGTCCCCCCATCACTGCTGGCCATGAACCGCCCCTGGTTCCTGCTGGGTCAGATGGCCACCGGACTGCGCCATGAAGTCGGCGGCTTGCTGGCCGCCATGCGCGCAAACCTGACCTTTGTGCTCGATCACACCCACAGCCTCCTGCAGCTTGGAGACGTGCTCGAAGGACTCAGCGACGGCGACCCTCTTGAGCAGTGGCAACTGCTCGACGGGATCGACGGCATGCAGGAGTGCACCCAGGCGCTCGGCGAGACCGATCAACTCAACCAACGCCTGATCGCGCTTTGTACCGATGTTCTGGCGCTCAGCAGCGAACCCACCACCGAACATTTTGAGCTTGAATCGTGCCTGGAAGCTGCCCTGCGGCTGGCCAGATCGTCCATCTCAAAGCAGGTCAAAATCCACGCCCCGCAAACGCTCACCCACCCGACCTGGATCGCGGGCAACCCGCGGCGGCTGCTTAGAGACATCCTTGCGCTGCTGGTCGGCATCAATGATCACCTCCCCTCCCCGCAAAAGCGCCTCCAAGTCCACACCCAACTGGTCCAGGGCCCTCACGAGCACGCCCTGAGCGTGCGCGTCAACCACGCCCTGGAACTTGGCCAGACCCACCAGCAAGAGCCCTGGATGGACGGGTGGTTGTGCGCTGTGGACGCACAGAGCGGCACCACGTTCACGCAGATGCTGACCCCATCCCAGCACCCCTAAAAAACAACTGACCACAAAAACAGTATTGACACCTTTACCCCTGGATCACATCTTGGATCCGGGCGGAAAAGGTTCCTCCATCAACACTCCACCGATTCAAGGGCGCCAACGCTGTGGCACCTTCAGAACAATTGTGTCTCTTTTGTTGCGCTCAACATCCGACACTTGCATTCTGAACACGGCAAACACACGCCCAAACGATGGAATGACAATGCTCACGTCAGCGCGCTGACGCGGCCTGTGGGTGTATTTTGAAAACACGTCGATTTTACAACCCGGTTCGACAACACTCTGGGCAATTCCCCTTGCCAGGGCACATGTCTGAATCAGAGCCGCAGCCAGAAACACCCACCGTCATCACCGACGAGCTGCGCTTTGTGCGGCTGCGCCAAACTCGCCCCGCACCCCGCACCAACAACACCAAAAAAAGAGGCTGGGTCCGCGTCCCCACGCTCATCCACTCTCCCCACGAATCACAACCCAAAATTCAACTCCCACACGGCCAACAACCTCGCCTGGAGCACTCCTGGGGCACGCTGAGCGTCCGCGTCTGGATGCCCCCAAGACCCAGACCACAAAACGTCGGGCGACGCCGTTACCTCCCACCCACCTCTCCCAACATGCCCTCGGCGTTCTGACCAGGAACGTCCTCCGCTTAGTGCTGATATTCTACCCAGCACGCACCACGACCCAGCGCCACCTCCAGCATCGCCTTCAGCGCCAGCACCGTCTCCTCATCCTCCCATTGACCTGACACCACCCGACCCCCATCGCCAGGCCAACACAGCCGCGCCTGCATTTTACGCTCCAAACCCCGCTTGACCTTCTTTGTCTCCATGCTCATCCCTCTGTGGTCTTTCAAAACCCTTGCATCCCCACGACTTCACAAGTGGACACAGCATACCTGAACAAAAAACACCATTCAAATGTTCACCATCAATTTTTAACCCACTTTGGGCAAAGACCTCACCCCGCTGGGCTACAGCCCGCCATCGGGGGTAAACTGAGTTCTGTCTGACCCCACCAAAGAACGCACCACCCAACGCCGAGGCACCACAGACGCCGTGCAAAGAAGCTTCCACCTCTACATCCGTCGCCACAGCAACGACTGGTACACCGCGTCCGTGCTCACACACCCCCGGTACGCGGCCTTTGGACCCTCTCTGGCCCCCATCCGCCAGGAGCTGACAGACGTCATGGCTCAGGAACTCGGCGACGGGGCGCTGGCCATCCGAGGCGACACCTTCTTTGACGATCTCCAACAACGCGTCCTGGAGATCGAGCTGCGGGCCATCCAACACGAACGGCTGGTGCGCGTCCCCATGCGCTTCACCGTCCTGCACCGCACCATCCAAAAAGACGGCGACCTCTACGAAGTCATCCTGCCCCGCATCGGGCAGCGCTTCACCATCCACGGCAAAGACAACATCATGCCCTGGGCCGAGGAGATCGTCCGCGGCTTCTTTCACCTGTGCGAGATCGACAAGCTCCTGGCCCACCAATACGAGCGCGGCGCGCGCATCGAACGGCTCGACGTCGTCTACCACGGCGGCCGCCGCCAGAAGAAGGCCAAGGGCCCCTCTCAAAACAACCGCCACAGCATCACCGACCTCTCCTACGCCCAGCGCTCGCCGCTTGGCGCCGTCGGCGTCGAGTTGACCGAAGAAGCCCGCGCAGGCCGACTGCCCAAGGTCCACTTCCGCGACAACATCATCGATGAACTGACCGCCATCCTCTCGGGCAGCCAACACAAAAGCGTCTTGCTCATCGGACCCTCCGGCGTCGGCAAGACCGCCCTCGTCCATGAAGTCGCCCAGCGCATCGCCGCCGAGCGCGTCCACGTTCGCCTCCAGGACATCCCCATCTGGCACATCACCGGCGGACGCATCATCGCTGGCATGAAGTTCCTGGGACAGTGGCAGGAGCGCTGCCGCACCATCGTCGAAGAAGTCCGCGCGCACCGAGGCATCCTCTACGTCGACAATCTCCTCGAATTGATGATGTCCGGCTCGGCCACCACCGGCCTCAACGTCGCCCGCTTCCTGCTGCCCTTTGTCCGCAGCGGCGAGCTGACCGTCATCGCCGAAGTCACCCCCGACGCGCTCATTGTCGCAGAGCAGATCGAGAGCGCCTTTGTCCACGCACTGCGCCGCCTGCCCGTGCCCTCGTTCTCCACCGAGGAGTCCTACGCCATCCTCGAACTCCACACCCGGCAGTTGGGCAAGACCCACAAGGTCAACTTCTCCGCCGCGTCCCTCTCGCGCTCGCTCGACATCCTGGCCCGCTTTGGCGACGTCGGCTCACTGCCCGGCTCAGGCCTTGCCCTCATCGAGCAAATGGCCCGACTCGCCCCTGCCCCCAAAGGCAACGTCCGCCACGAACTCCAGCCCATCGACGCCGTGCGCGCCTTTGCCAAAGCCAGCGGCTTCCCAGAGGCCCTCATCGATCCCGATCGCCTCCTGACCGTCGATGAGGTCCACGACTTCTTCACCAGCAAGGTCATCGGCCAGCCCGACGCCACGAGCCTGCTGACCAACCTCATCACCATCATCAAGGCCAGCCTCAACGACCCCGACCGCCCGCTGGGCTCCTTCCTCTTTATGGGACCCACCGGCGTCGGCAAGACCGAATCCGCGCTCACCCTGGCCCAGTACCTCTTTGGCGACCGCGACCGCCTGGTGCGCTTTGACATGAGCGAGTACGCCTACCCCGGCGCCGCCATTCGTCTGGTGGGCGGGGCAAGGGGCGAAGGGGAGTTGACCAGCAAAGTCCGCCAGCAACCGTTTTGTGTGTTGCTCTTTGATGAACTTGAGAAGGCCGACCCCGAGGTCTTTGACATCCTCTTGCAGGTCCTTGGCGAAGGGCGACTGACCGACGGCACCGGCCGCACAGTGCGCTTCACCCACACCATCGTCATCATGACCAGCAACCTGGGCGCCGCGCGCAAGGCCCCAGTGCAGATCCTCGGCGCCAAGGGCAACACCCAAACCCACGACCTGCACGCCCACTACCTCGACGCCGCCCAGCGCTTCTTCCGCCCCGAGTTCATCAACCGCATCGACTTCATGGTGCCGTTCCAGAACCTCCAGCGACCCGCCGTCCGGCGCATCGCCACCCGCATGCTCGACAACGCGCTGGCTCGCCAGGGCTTTAGCCGACGCAACATCACCGTCGCCTACCAGCCCGACCTCGTCGACCTCCTCATGGAGCACGGCTTTGACCCGCGCTACGGGGCTCGCCCCATGAAGCGCGCCGTCGAACAACACGTCCTCATCCCGCTCTCGCGGCGTCTGGTGCGCCGCAACCAGTTTGCCCAGGATGAGCGCTTTGATCTCTACGTGCACGAAGGCCGCGTCGCGGTCGTCTCCTCGCGCACCCTCAACGGCCAGACCCCCAGGGCCCACGGGCCGGTCTTTGAACACAACAACCTCTGGCGCGGCTATCTGGCCGCCGTGCGGCGTCGCCTCCAGGACTGGGAAGAGAGCGCCGTCCTGCACCGCTTGACGCAAAACGGCGATCCAGCCCCTCGGCAAACCCTCGAACAGCTTCAGGACGACTACCGAGCGCTCGAAGCCCAGAACGCCGAGCCCGAAAACCTCGACCAGGACGCCATCGATGCCCTCAAAAGCCGCACCGCTCGGCTCGACGACGCGCTGCGCGAGCTGGAATGGGCCCTGTGCGTGGCCGCGTCGCCCCAAAACCCCGCGCAGATCACGCTCCACATCGAATCGCGCTCAGTGCAACCCATCAGCCTGGAGTTGGTCTCACAACTGACCCAGGCGCTGCTCCAATGGTGCCAATGGCGCAACCTCCAAACCCAACTGAGCCACCACGGCGATCAACGCAAGCTCCTCGTCAGCGGACCCGGCGCCCACACCGCGCTCCAACACGAACTCGGCACCCACCGCTTCCACTTGCCCGACATCGACGACCCCGTTGATCTGCACATCTCGCTCGATCCCGAGGAGTCGTCCACCCAAGACCCGCCCGTGCGTGAGATCTCCCTGGAGCCCCCCACCATCTGGGATCCACACACCGAACTGGAGCGACCTGCCACCGTCGCACAGCTGGCCGACCACCTCGACCACTTCCTCCTGGCGCGCATGGTCATGGCGCTGCCCCAAAACGCCTGAAAACACCCACAAGGGTTTGCTCAAATTGAACCCCTTCGCCTCACCTTGAACTGCGGCGATTGATTCCAACGCTCGGGTGTCGATCATTGTGGTCTCTTTGTGGTGCGCACCCCTCCAAAGGTGTATCCTCATTGCGATCCGTGGTCAGACGCGGCGACCACACCATCAAAACCCGACGTACAGATCGCCTTTTGAGGCACACCTTGAGCACGTTCGATATCGCACTGGGACCCTTTACGCTTCACCGCATCATCGGCCGCGGCGCCATGGGCGACGTCTGGTCCGGTGAACACCGAGGCCAACAAGTCCCCGTGGCCGTCAAAGTCCTGGGGCGCAGCGGTACCTGGAGCGCCGAAGACATCGAGCGCTTTCGCAGCGAGGTCAAAGCCGTCGCGCGCCTCAACCACCCCGGCATCGTGATGGTCCTCGACTACGGCACCATCACCCGGGAGGTCACCGACGCTTCGGGCGGCCTGCTCACCCACGGCAGCCCCTACCTGGCCATGGAACTGGCCCAATACGGCGCCCTCGACCGGCTCACAGAACCCCTCGACTGGCCCGAGCTGAAGCAACTCCTGCTCCACCTGCTCGAAGGGCTCGGCCACGCCCACGCGCGCGGCGTCATCCACCGCGACATCAAGCCGGCCAACATCCTGCTGACCACCCAGAAGGACTGGACCCACCACCTTAAACTGACCGACTTCGGCATCGCCCAGGCGCAGCACGACAGCGCCGTGCGCACCGATCAAAAAGAGCGCAGCGTCGGCACCCCGACCTACATGTCCCCCGAACAATTCGAGGGACACTGGCGCGACTACGGCCCGTGGACCGATCTCTACTCTCTGGGCGTCATGGCCTGGGAGTTGGCCACCGGCTACCCACCCTTTGAAGGCGACAGCTTTGTGGTCTTTGCCTACAAACACCTCAAAGCCAAACCCCCGGCGCTGCCCGAAGAGCGCAGCGGCGCCTTTCCCGAAGGCTTTGAGCGCTGGCTGTGGCGCTTGATGGAAAAAGAGCCCATGAAGCGCTTCCAAAGGGCCGCCGACGCGGCCTGGGCGCTTCGACAACTCGATGAAGACGACGATGACGACGTCATCGACATGGCCCACGCGCTCACCGCGCCTTCCATCGGCCACTGGTCGGTCCAAACCGCCCCCGATCAACCCAACGCCGTCGTCATCAACTGGGGCCCGCGCCCCTGGCTCACACAACAAACCCCCACCCAGGCGCTCGACACCGCACACGACAACACCAGCGACGAGGCCCTACGGGTCCTGCTTGAAGGGCGCACCGCCACAGAGCACATCCAAGCCATCGACCTGGATCGCGCCGATGTGCCCCCGATCCCGACCTCCTGGCGGCGCGCGCGCCCTCCGGCCCCGTCCATGCAACTGGTCGGCGCAGGACTGGATCTCTATGGGCTGCGCTCCATCCCCATGGTCGGCCGCCAGAGCCACCGCAACCACCTCTGGTCCCAACTTCAACTGACCGAAGAAGACCAACAAGCCCGCGTCGTGGTCTTGACCGGCAGCGCAGGCATGGGCAAAAGCCGCCTGGCCCGCTGGCTCTGCGAGCGCGCCCACGAAACCGGCACCGCCACCGTCCTCCAAGCCACCCACAGCCCCATCCCCGGCCCCGTGGACGGGCTGCCCAGGATGATCTCCAGACAACTGCGCTGCGTGGGCCTTGAGCGCAAACCCCTGGCCGCCCGCACCGAACGCCTCTTGCGCAAACAAGGCATCACCGACCCCTACGAATGGCGAGGACTGACCCAGTTGATGGCGCCAGCCAGCGCCGAAGACCAACTTGAGGGCGAAGCCTTTGAATTTGGCAGCTCCGCCGAGCGGCACGCCCTCATCTGGCGCCAAATCGAACGGCACAGCCGCGCACGCACCGTCATTGTCTGGCTCGACGACGTCCAATGGGGCCTCGACGCGCTGGCCCTGGTCGAGCACATCCTCACCCAGCAAAGCCGCAAGCCCGCGCCCGTCCTGATGGTCCTCACAGCGCGCAGCGAAGCACTCGCAGAGCGCCACAACGAGCGCCTCCTGCTCAAACGCATCCAAAACGACGCCCACGCCTTCACCATGGACCTGCCCCCGCTCTCGGATCAGGAGCGCGGCGCGCTGGTCCAGGAGCTTTTGGGCCTTGAGGGCGATCTGGCCCGTCAAGTCGAGGAGCGCTCCGAGGGCAACCCCCTCTTTGCCATTCAACTGGTCGGCGACTGGGTTCAGCGCGGCGTTCTTGAGGTCGCCAAGCGCGGCTTCGCCCTCAAACCCGGCGAACAGGCGCGCCTGCCCGACGACATCCACCAGATCATGGGCGCGCAGATCGCACGCATCATCAAAAACCACCCCCCGCAGGCCCGCGCCACCCTTGAACTGGCCGCCATGCTCGGGCAGGAGTTTGATGAAGGCGAGTGGCTTCAGGCGTGTCGTATGGCGGGTCTTGAGCCTCCCAAAGGGCTGCTTGAAGACCTCATGCACGCCAACCTCCTGCACCCCTGCGAGATGGGCTGGGCCTTTGCCCACGGCATGTGCCGCGAGAGTCTGGAGCGCAATGCCTTTGACCGAGGCCAGGGCCGCCACGGACACATCACCTGCGCCCAGATGCTCCAAAAACGCTACCGCACCGGCACCCCCGGCATCGCAGAGCGCATCGGGCTGCACTACATGGCCGCCCAAGACCCCGCGCAGGCCACCATCCACCTCCAGCACGCCGCCAAAGAGCACACCCGCAACGGGCAGTTCACCGCCGCGCTGGAGGTCATCGATCGCGGAGAAAAAGGCCTCGTCCGCCTGGCGCTGCCGCCGTCCGACGACCGCTGGGGCCAAAGCGCCCTGCTCAAAGCCCAGGTCTTGCGCCGCCAAGGGCGCCTGGAAGAGTCCAAAGAGATCTCCAAACAAACCGAGCGTCAGGCCCGCAAACACGGCTGGAGCACGCTCCTGCCCCGCGCCCTGCAAAACACCGGCGACGTCGCCCGCATCCAGGGCGACATGCACCAGGCCGACAGCATCTACCAACTGGCACGCAGCCTCTTTGACAGCCTCAACAACCCCCTGGGGCTGGCCGAGGTCCTCTTTGGCATGGCCGACGTCCACTGCCAGACCGGCAAACTCCAGGCCGCAGAAGACCTCTTTGAGTCCGTCTGGAAGATGTACCGAGGCATGGGCCTGAGCCCCGGCATGGCCGAGAGCCTCTTTGGCATGGGGCAGGTCGCCATCCAACTCGACGACCTGCAAAAAGCCCAGGACCTCCTCCAACGCGCCCGCGCCATCTTTGAACAACACGGCAACCGCATCCACGTCACCGCCTGCATCAAAGCCACCGGCGACGTCCACCGCATGGCAGGGCGCTTTGAAAAAGCCCAGCAAGACTACCGCAAGGCCCTGACCTTCTTTGAAGCCACCGGCTCCGGCGACGCCGTCCACACCCGCATGAGCATCGGCCTGCTCCACATCCACCAGGGAACGCACCACAAAGCCAGACCCATCCTCCAGCAATGCCTCGAGGTCTTCATCCAGACCAACGAGCGCGACGACCAGGGCCGCGTCCACACCCAACTGCTGCCCTGCGCCGCCGACGCCAACGACTGGCAGGCCTGGGACCGGCACCTCTCACAGGCCACCACGCAACTGGAAGAAACCGGGCGCTTTGACCGCGACATCGCCTGGCCCGCACAGCTCGGCGCCCGCATCGCCGCCCAAAACGGCCAACCACAGCGCGCCTGGGCCGCCTATCTGCTGGCCCTTGAGCAATGGATCCGCGCCGATCAACAAGATCGCGCCCAGGAAGTCCGCCAGCTCATGAACGCCCTGCCCAAAAACTGACCCAACACCACCGATACACCCGCAGATCTCCAATCGAGGAGCCCATGTCCACCGATCACAACACCGACCTCTTCCTCTCACTGACCCCAGAGCACATCCTGCGCGCCGTCGAAGCCGCCGGACTGCACACCAACCCCGTGTGCTACCCGCTCAACTCCTTCGAAAACCGCGTCTATGAGGTCGAACTCGAAGACCGCACCCGCGTCGTGGCCAAATTCTACCGCCCCGGACGCTGGAGCCGCGAACAGATCCTCGAAGAACACCTCTTCACCGCCCAACTCCAAGCCGACGAGATCCCCGTCTGCCCCGTGCGCCCCTTCCCAGACGGCCAAACGCTCCACCAAATCGACAACATCCACTACTGCATCTTCGAGCGCCGCGGCGGACGCGCCCCCGACGAACTCACCGAAGACCTGGCCGAGCGCCTCGGCATGCTCGTCGGACGCATGCACGCCGTCGGCGACCGACAGGACGCCCCAAACCGCCTGCGCATCACCCCCGACAACTACATCCGCGACCACCTGGCCTGGTTCTCCCTCAATCAAACCATCCCGCCCTACTTCAAAGACCGCTACTTCAGCGCCGCCAACGAAATCGCCGACATCGCCGATGAACGCCTCGAAGGCGTCCCCACACAGCGACTCCACGGCGACCTCCACATGGGCAACCTCCTGCTGCGCGACAACGTCTTCAATGTCCTCGACTTCGACGACATGGTCGTTGGACCCGCCGTCCAGGACATCTGGCTCGCCCTGCCCGGCCGCGACCAATGGGCCGACCGCCTGCGCGCCGCCTTCCTCGACGGCTACGAACGCTTCAAACCCTTCCCCTACAAAACCATCAACCTCATCGAACCCCTGCGCGGCATGCGCATGGTCCACTACGCCGCATGGCTCGCCCGACGCTGGCACGACCCCATCTTCCCACGCACCTGGCCACACTTCGGCACCGAAGACTACTGGCGCCAAGAAACCGAAGACCTCGAAGACCTCCTCAAACACATCCAAGCCACCTCCGACAACCCACGCAAACCCGCCCAACCCGAACCCGAACTCACCAACAAAGACTTCTTCTGGGACTGGGAAGAGTGAGTGGGGCGCCCTCGCTTTGCGAGGACGCGGTTCGCTTGCTGGCGCTGCGCTTTTGGTTCGCGGCGCTGCGCTTGCTTGTGGTTCGGTCGCTCGCTGCGCTCACTCCCTTGTGGTTCGTTCGCTTCGCTCACTTATGGCATTTGTGATGGGTTGGGTTCTTGGCTCCGCCGGTTGGAGTGGGGCATTTCGTCGAAATTGCTTTCACTTCTTTGAGGTCGGATGAGTGCTGGTGGCGACTTGTGAGGCTTTCCAAGGGGGTTTGTGGTCGGTGGTTGTGACTCGAAAGGCTTTCCAAGGGGGCGTGCGGCTTTGTGAGGGGGCAGGGTAGGCGGCATCGCTCGCCTCCCTGCCGGCCTTTGTGATGGCAACGGCGTTGGTCTTCACATTCGCGACGCCGCTCGGCCAGCGGGCTGTCGCCGCCTACCTTCGCCCCCAAACCAACCTTCGATGTCTCGGAATGCTCAAAAGGTGCGACAGGAAAAGCCGTCCAAGGCTCCATCGCTCATCAAGACCGCCAAGAAAAGCCGTCCACCCCCTTGGAAAGCCTCTCAAGCCGTCACCACCCACTCACAAACCTCTAGGAAAGCCCCACAACCCTCAACCAGCGCTCATCCAACCTCCAAAAACGAAGCAATTTCGACGAAATGCCCCACTCGTACCGGCGGAGCCAAGAACCCAACCCATCACAAATGCCAAAAGGGAGCGCAGCGACCGAACCACAAGGAAGCAAGCGCAGCGAGCGACCGAACCAAAAGCGCAGCGCAGCAAGCGAACCGAAAGGGCAGCCAAGCGCAGCGCGGCAACCGAACCGCTCGCTCGCCCAGCGAGCGAGCCCGGCGTGTCCTAGCGAGCAAAGAGCGCGCCCAGCGCTCTTAAACGCGCCGACACGCCGGCGGTGTTGAGCTGGTGGGGCAGTAGGCGCCAGCCCCAGTTGCCTTTGGCGACGCCGGGGATGTTCATGCGGCTTTGGGCGTCGAGGCCGAGGATGTCTTGCATGGCGACGATGGCGTGTTGGGCGACCGAGGCCCAGGCCATGCGGATCATGTGCCAGTGGATGTCCTTGGCGGTGGGGGTGGTGTCGAGGTATTCGGTCAGGTGCTCAAGGGTGTGCTCGGGCAGCTCGTTGAACCAACCGACGGTGGTGTTGTTGTCGTGGGTGCCGGGGTAGACGACGCAGCGGGCGGTGGTGTGGTTGTGGGGCAGGTAGGCGTTGTCGTTGCCGGAGCCGAAGGCGAAGTGGAGGATCTTCATGCCGGGCAGTTCGAAGTCGTCGCGCAGTTGGTGGACGGCGTCGGTCAGGTCGCCCAGGTCTTCGGCGATGATGGGGATGTCGCCGAAGTGGTCGCGGATGGCCTGGAAGAAGGCGGCGCCGGGGCCGGGGACCCAGGCGCCGGAGCGGGCGTCTTCGGCGTCGGCGGGCACGGACCAGTAGGCCTCGAAGCCTCGGAAGTGGTCGACGCGGATGAGGTCGGCGGTTTTGAGGACGGCCTCAAAGCGGGCGATCCACCAGGCGTAGCCGTTGTCGGCCATGACGTCCCAGCGGTAGAGGGGATTGCCCCACAGCTGGCCCTTTTCGCTGAAGTAGTCGGGGGGTACGCCGGCCACGGCGGTGGGGCGGCCGTGTTCGTTCAGGAGGAAGAGTTCGGGCTGGGCCCAGACGTCGGCGCTGTTGAGGGCCACGAAGATGGGGATGTCGCCGACGATCTGCACGCCGCGCGCTTTGGCGTAGGTGCGCAGTTGTTGCCACTGTTCAAAGAAGATGAACTGGGCAAAGCGGGTCACGGCGATGGGCTCGGCCAGCTCGGCGCGGGCTTTGTCGAGGGCGTCGGGCTGGCGCTGGGCGATCGGGGCCGCCCAGTCCCACCAGGCGCGGCGGTCGTTGGCCTGGACCAGGGCTTCAAAGAGGGCGTAGTCGTCGAGCCAGTGCGCTTCGGTGTTGCAGAAGACCTCAAAGGCCACCTTGCGGGCCGGATCGGCCTTGGCCTCGAAGTTGCGCCAGGCCTGGGGCAGCCAGTACCCCTGGTGGGTGCGCAGGCCGTCAAAGTCAGCCTGCTGGCCGCCGCCGCCCCAGAGTGCCGCGTCGCTGGGCAAGAGACCCTCTTCGATCAGCGCCTCAAAGTCGATCATCATGGGGTTGCCCGCAAAGGCGCTCAGGCACTGGTAGGGGCTGTCCCCGTCTCCGGTGGGGCCAAGCGGCAGCACCTGCCACAGGCTCATGCCCGCTTCCTGGAGGAAGTCAACAAAACGGCGCGCCTGGGCGCCCATGGTGCCTGCCCACAGGTTGCCGGGAAGGCTAGTCGGGTGCAGCAGGACGCCGCTGGAGCGTTCGATGGTGGTCATGGTGGTCTTTTGCGTTCCGTGTTCTTGGTGTTCGAGGGCCTGGGCTGGGGATCGAGCGCCGATGGCCCATGGGGTGGGTCTTGGGCTGGCCTTTCAGTAGCGGTAGGTGGTGGAAAAACTCACGAAGATGGTTTCGGAGATGTTTTCGCCGTCGAGGATTTTGCCGCCGCTGAGGATCAGCTCGTAAGGGCCGGTCTTGAAGATGCCGCCGCCCGAGACGTCGATGAAGTTCTTGTCCAGGCGCAGGTCAAAGAGTTCAAAGTTGCTCGCCGGGAAGGCCTGCGCGGGGGTGTTGGTCTCTTTGGTGGCGTAGCTGATGCCGATGACGCGCCCCTCGGTGACCGTGTGCGTGATCGAGGAGGCCACAAAGAAGACCAGACGCTCGCCGATGAGCTGGCCCAGCTTGATGTCGCCGATGACCTGCTGGCCGGCGCCGCCAAAGCGGAAGCGGAAGCCAGCCCCGGCGCGGGCAAAGGTGCGCGAGGCCGGGATGAAGGTGCCAAAGAGCATCGAGGCGGTCAGGTCGACCTGGGCGTCACCGAGCGCCACATCGTCGATGGCCGGGACGTTGCCGACGCGTTGCTCCTGGAAGGTGCCGTCGTCGTTGGTCAGCAGGCCGGGGTTGTCGCCGACGAAGGTGCCTCGGGGGCCTTCGTAGCCGCCGGGGATCTTCAGTTCCAGCTCGGGCGTGATGAGGATCGGCCCTTTGTAGAGGTTGTAGCGCACGCCCAGAAAAACGTCGGCCAGACCTTCGATCTGGCGGTTGACGTCAAAGGTGGGCAGGATCTGGCCGTTGATGGCGTCGCCGTCGGCGTTGGTGCCGATGGGGCCGATGACGGTGATGGGGTCGGCGTCGTAGGACAGCGCCTTGTAGGAAGCCGACAGGGAGACCTCGAAGTCCTGGGCGAAGCCCTGGCGCAGGGTCAGTCCCAGGGTTTGGGACGAGTAGCGGCCGTTGACGGGAAACTCCTGGTTGGTGCCGTCAGGCAGGAACTCGCGGTCGGCGAACTCGGTCCTGAAGTCCAGTTGCAGGACCGTGCGTCCTTCGGGCAAGACCCATGGTGAGCCCGCCATTGCGGCGCTGGCGCTCAAGGTGATGGCCGTGGCCAGGAAGATCGTTGAAGCGCGGCGTGCCGCCTTCATCCATTGGTCTCGCATCTTGCCTCCCGTCGTCGTGTGGAGCGAACCCTGCCGGTTGTGGATCCCCGCAAGAGGGCGCGCAGATCATCCCCGAGCGCCACGTGGTCTGGAAAAGGGGGTCAATGCACGTCGTCTGGCGCAGCGCGCCGCTGGGTTGTGTACCGGGTCATGTTGCCACTGACTCTACCGGTAACCCGAAGGCGCGCAATCTTCAAGTCTTCTCTACGAGACAGACCCGGTTGTGGATCGATGCGGGAAGCTCAAAGGGGGATGTTGCCGTGCTTTTTGGGCGGGTTGCTGTCGCGCTTGTTTTCAAGCATCAGCAGGGCGTCAATGAGCCTGGGGCGAGTGTGCTCGGGCTCGATGACGGCGTCGATGTAGCCCAGTTCAGCGGCTTTGAAGGGGTTGGCAAAGGTGTCGCGGTAGTGCTGAACGTACTCGGCGCGTGCTTGATCGGGGTTTTCGGCCCCGGCCAGCTCTTTGCGGTAGACGATGTTGACGGCACCGTCGGGGCCCATGACCGCGATCTCGGCGGTGGGGTAGGCCAGGTTGATGTCGGCGCGGATGTGCTTGGAGGCCATGACATCGTAGGCGCCGCCGTAGGCCTTGCGGGTGATGAGGGTGATCTTGGGGACGGTGGCTTCGGCGTAGGCGTAGAGGAGCTTGGCGCCGTGGGTGATGATGCCGCCGTACTCTTGATCGGTGCCGGGCAAAAAGCCGGGGACGTCCACCAGGGTGACCAGGGGGATGTTGAAGGCGTCGCAGAAGCGCACAAAGCGGGCGGCCTTGAGGCTGGCGTTGATGTCCAGGCAGCCGGCCAGGAAGGAGGGCTGGTTGGCCACAATTCCCACGGGGCGCCCGGCAAGGCGTGCAAAGCCGACGACGATGTTGCGGGCGTAGGCTTCGTGGACCTGGAAGAAGTGTCCGTCATCGACGACGTGGCCGATCAGCTCGGTGATGTCGTAGGGCCGCGAGGGTTCAGCCGGGACCAGGGAGGTCAGGGCGTCGTCCATGCGGTCGTGGGGATCATCGGTGGGCGTGATGGGCGGGTCGGCGGTGTTGTTGGAGGGCAAAAAGCCCAGCAGCGCCCGGATCCTGGCAAAGCAGGTCTCTTCATCGGGGGTGGCAAAGTGGGCCACGCCGCTGCGGGTGCTGTGCATGGCGGCGCCGCCGAGGTCTTGTTTGGTGACCTCTTCGCTGGTGACGGTTTTGACGACTTCGGGGCCGGTGATGAACATGTAGCTGGTGTTCTCGACCATGAAGATGAAGTCGGTGATGGACGGGGAGTAGACCGCGCCGCCAGCGCACGGGCCCAGGATGGCGCTGATCTGGGGGATGACGCCGCTGGCCATGGTGTTGCGCAGGAAGATGTCGGCGTAGCCGCCCAGGGAGCGCACGCCCTCCTGAATGCGGGCGCCGCCGGAGTCATTGAGTCCAATGACCGGGGCGCCGACCTTCATGGCCATGTCCATGATCTTGCAGATCTTGCTGGCGTAGGCCCCCGAGAGGCTGCCGCCAAAGACGGTGAAGTCCTGGGCAAAGACGTAGACAAGGCGGCCATCGATGCGGCCGTAGCCGGTCACGACGCCGTCACCCAGGGGTTTGCGCTTCTCCATGCCGAAGTCGGCGCACTGGTGGGTGACGAATTTGTCCAGTTCGACAAAGGAGCCCTCGTCCAGGAGCATGTCCAGACGTTCGCGGGCGGTGTATTTGCCGGCCTTGTGCTGTTTTTCGATGCGATCGGCGCCGCCACCCAGTTCGGCGGCGCGGTTCATCTCTTCGAGACGTTGGCGGTGGTCACTCATGCGTCGTCGTCTTCTTCTTCGTAGGTGAGGTCTTCGTAGAGGGCGACAAAGCGGTTGGCGGTGGCGGCCCAGGAGAAGTCCTGTTTCATGGCGTGCTCCTGCAAGGGGCGCCACTGCCGGGGCAGCTTCATCAATTCGGTGGCACGCTCAATGGCGCCCGAGAGCGCCTGGGCGTTGTGGTCCTTGTACGTGATGCCTGCGGCCATGCCCACGGGGGCTTTGCCGGTGCCGTCCCACTCGGTGACGATGTCCTTGAACGCTCCGGCGCTGTGGGCCACCGGGATGGTGCCGTAGCGCAGCGCGCGCAGGGGCTGCAGGGCGGTGCTGGGCTGGCGGTCGGGCATGACCATCAGGTCGCAGCCGGCCAGGATCCGGTGCAGCAGGGCCTCATCATGGCCGTAGTGCAAGCCCACGGCGCGGGGGAAGGCCTCTTTGAGGCGCACCAGCTTGGACTTGAGTTGGTCGTCCTGGCCGTCGGCCATGACCACGAGCTGCAGCGAAGCGCCATCTTCAAGCATGTTGCCCACGGCGCTGATCAGGACATCCAGGCCGCGGGCCTTGTCCAGCCCCGAGGTGAAGGCCAGCAGCGGCACCATCGGGCGCATCGGCAGGCCAAAGATGTGCTGCACGTCAGCCTTGTTGCGGCGCTTGCCGTTGAGCCCCTCGATGTCAAAGTTGACCGCGATGAGGCTGTCGTTGGCCGGGTTCCACTCTTCGACCTGGATGCCGTCGAGGGCGCCAAAGAGGTCTTCCTCACGGTCGGCGAAGGCCTCGGCCAGCGGGTGATCGCTGTCCTCGGCGACCAGCGCCTCGTTGAGGCTGTCGGAGCCGGTCGAGATGAAGTCGGCAAAGAGAATGCCGGCCTGGGCGTAGTTGAGCCGGTTGTCGAGCAGCAGCGCGTCGTCGGTCAGGTAGTCGTTCGGCAACCCGATGTAACGCGAGAGCTTCTTGGGGAAGCCCTTGTGGCCGTCGATGTCCTGGGCATCAAAGAGGGTCAGGACTTCGGCCAGCGGGCCGTCCTGGCCAAAGGCGTCCAAGTAGGCCGGGATCAGGCCGGTGGCCCACCCGTGGCAGTGGACCACGTCCACCGGCAGCGGGAAGGACTCGCAGAACGAGACCACGGCGCGGGCAAAGAGGGCAAAGCGCTCGGCGCGCCCATGGCTGTAGATGTCGTCGACCTCAAAGAGTTCGTGGGAGAGCAAGAAGAGGCGCACGCGCTGGGGGGTGCGGCCCTCGTAGATGAAGACCTCTTCGGTGCCACCGTTGAAGGGGACCTTAAGGGGGGTCAGGCGACGCGCCAGGCGCTCGGCGTCGGGGTTGATCCCCGAGTGCAGAGGCGCGACGACCGAGAGCGAGGTGACCGGGTTGGGGATGGTCAGCGGGTCGATCTCGGGGTTGGTGATGTTTTCAGGGAAGTTGCCCGGCTTGAAAGTCGTGATCGCTTCGGCCAACTGCGCGCAGCGCTGTCCGAGGCCGTTTTCGGTGACTGTGTAGGGGGCTGTTTCCGGGGTCGCGAACAAGATGTGCATGGCGCGTCCTGTATGTCCTTTCGAAGCCGAGGCACCTGGTGCCGACAGCGACCCCCCATTAGGGCCGCCGCGGACCTTGGCCTAAAGCTCCACCTCGATCTCACGCAGGAACTTGGCTGCGTGCTCGGGTGGAGTGGGGTTGATATAGAAGCCGCTGCCCCACTCAAAACCGGCCACATCGGTCAACTTCGGGATGATCTCGATGTGCCAGTGGTAGTGGTTCAGGGCGGACTCCCCAAACGGGGAGGTATGAAGCATGTAATTGTAAGGGGGGTCGTCCAGCGCTTTTTTGAGCTTGCGCAAGACCAGGCGCATCACCGCCGCCGTCTCGCGGAAGACCGCCGCGGGGCTGTCCACAAAAGAGCAGTGGTGCTCGCGCGGCAGGATCATGACCTCAAAGGGCGAGCGGCTGGCAAAGGGGGCCAGCGCCACGACGTGTTCGGTTTCGTGGATGACCCGGCTGCCGTCGCGGGTCTCCTGCTCGACAATGTCGCAGTAGACGCACCGGTCGCGGAAGTCGTAGTAGCGCTGGGCGCCGGCCATCTCTTCGGCCACCAGTTTGGGAATGATGGGCAGCGCGATGAGCTGGCTGTGGGAGTGTCCGATGGTGGCTCCGGCCTGGGCGCCGTGGTTTTTAAAAATCACCCCGTAGCGCAGCCGCGAATCATTTTTAAGGTCCAGCAAGCGGTCCCGATAGGCCCACAAAATGTCTTCGATGTCTCGCGCAGGCAGGTCCGAGAGCTGCAGATCATGGCGCGGGGTCTCAATAATAACCTCGTGCGCCCCCACGCCGTTCATCATGTCGTAGAGGCCCTCGCCGCGCTTGCCAAGCTCACCCTCGACCTTGAGCGCGGGGTACTTGTTGGGGACCACCCGCAGCGTCCAACCGCTGGTGTTGGGCGCACTGCCGTCTGGGCGGAAAGCGAGGATCTCACCAGCGGTGGCGTCCTCGTTCCCGGGGCAAAACGGGCCATTGGCGTCCTCAAGGAGGCGCTTGGCTTGCGTGCGATCTCTTTTGGGGCGGACCCCCCGCTCGGTGGCAATGATCACCCAGCGGTCGACAATGGGGTCCTTGCGCAACTGTGGCATACGGACTCCGCGACAAACAACGGTCTCAAACCAAAGAGGGTTCTAGGCGCCGCGCTCATGGGCTGTCAAGCGTCGCCCATCTATTGTATCAAATCATTGGGGGGATATGGGCCGATGCCCAAACGCCACACGCGCAGGCAAAACGGCCTGAAGCAAAGCGCATCAAAGGGCATCGAACGGTTCTGTCTTGGGGGACACAATGGCCAAAGAGTCCAGGTTCTCGGCGCGCACTCGCTGGATCGTCCGCGCGGTGGTGGTGGTGGGGTTCATCAGCGCCATCGCCGCCGGCCTCTACGCCATGATCCACATGCCGGGAGAGTCCTTTCGCGGTGCTCCCGCAGCGCTCGACCCAGACCAGCGCCAGCTTGCCAAGATGCTGCGCGGCCACGTCAAAGCCCTGGCGGTGGACATCGGCCCTCGAAACGCGCTCGACGCCGGTGGCCGCAACATGGCCGCCGCCGCCGCATACATCGAAGAAGCCTGGCTGCGCCAGGGACACACCCACATCCGCCACCAGAGCTACCCCATCCCCGGCCTCAACCCGGCGATCAACCTGGAAATGGAACTGCTTGGCGGCGCGCTGGCCGATGAGATCATCGTCGTCGGCGCCCACTACGACACCCACGCAGGTTCCCCTGGCGCCTCGGACAACGCCAGTGGGGTCGCCATCATGCTGGAGCTGTCCCGGCTCATGCGCGGCCGCCCGCTGGCGCGCACCGTGCGCTTTGTGGCCTTTGCCAACGAAGAACTCCCCTACGCCCGCACCGAGTTGATGGGCAGCTTGGTCTACGCCCACAAAGCCCGCGCCAAAGGGGACAAGATCGTGACCATGTGGTCGCTGGAGACGTTGGGCAACTTCAGCCGCGAGCCCGGCAGCCAGACCTACGCCGCCACCTGGCTCGAACTCTTCTACCCCAACACCGGGGACTTTGTGGCCTTCATCGGGGACATGGATTCTCGCCCCGCCGTGGAAGAGGCGCTGGGGGCCTGGCGAGGACGCGTGGCCTTTCCCAGCGAGGGGTTGGTGGCGCCGCCGTGGTTGGCCGGCACCCACCGATCGGATCATTGGTCGTTTTGGATGGCGGGCTATCCGGGGATCATGATCACCGACACGGCGCCCTTTCGTTACGACGACTACCACAAGCCCACCGACACCGCCGACAAGCTCGAATACGACGACATGGCGCGCGTCACCGAAGGGTTGGCCGCGATCCTCGATCAGATTGCCAATCAGTGACGGCGCTCATATCAAAATGCAGACGAAAGGACGTCGGACGTCTGCATTTTGGCATCACTCCACGCCAAACTCCTCGCGGTACCCGTCTTTTTTGCCCGGGTCTTTGTCGCTCTTGCCCTCCACGCCAAACTCTTCGCGGTAGCCAGCGCCGTCCTTCTTCTTCTTGGCGGGGGCCGCTGCTGGGGCCACATTTCCGCCGCCGCGTCCGATGTTGCCGATGTCCCCGGGCGCGTTGTTGGGCTTGACCATGTCGCGGCCCGTCTTGTTCATTTTGCGCTTGCCGCCCTGCTCTCGCTCCAGGCGCTCGTCCCCGGCCTCTTTGCTCCCAGTGGCTTCATCGCTGTCGTCTTTGTCGGCGCCTGACGCTTCATCGGGCTCTTCCCCTTCTTCCTCCTCGTCCTTGTTGGCTGGCGGCTTTTGGACGGGGGCTTCTTCGGCAGCCGGGGCGTCATCGAGTTTGGGGGCAGGGGCGGTGGGTTTGGCGGGGGCAGGGGCCGAGGCCTCTTTTTTGTCGGCGCCGCATGCGGCAAGCAAGACCATCGCCGCTGCCATCAACACGCCGCCAAAGATGCATTTTAACCGATTCATGTCGTTATTCTGGTCCTGGCCAAGGGGCCGTTGGGGTTGATTTGCTTTGGGTTTTGACTGCCCCCGCATCGTGCCAGAAGCGCGCCTGACATTCCAACGCAAGAACGCCGCGTTGGTTTCACCTTTTGGGAGATCAAATGGCCTCTTTGGGTATCCAAACAGGGTCCTGGAGGGCTGTGGTGGCTGGGGCAAAGGTGGGTCGGCGGTGTGGTTTGAGTCGGGGATGGCGCTTGACGATAAGGTGGGAGCCTGTTACGCCGTCAAAGGAGACACCGCGGGGCCTGATGGGGTCATCAAAAAGGGACCTCATCGCCGCGCAACACGGCTCGGGAGCGCACAATGGCGGCCAGGACGCTCGCCACGGTGGTTGTGTGCGAAGGCGCGCTGCGCGGGCGGTGAACATACGATTGGACACAGAGTTCCTTGTGGGAGGACGCGCATGACTCGATATCTGGTGACAGGCGGGGCTGGGTTTATTGGCAGCAACATCGCTCGGCAGCTCTTGAAAGACGGCCATGAGGTGACGGTGCTGGACAACTTCAGCACCGGTCACCGGCGCAACATTGAGAGCCTGCCCGGAGAGGTCAAGCTCGTCGAAGGTGATCTGCGCTCCGTGGACGACATCAAGCGGGCGATCGAAGGGGTTCAGTACGTGATTCATCAGGCGGCGCTGCCCTCGGTGGCCCGCTCCGTGCGCGATCCCTTCCCCACCGAGCAGGTCAACGCCACCGGCACCCTGCGCCTGCTCTGGGAGGCCCACGCCGCTGGGGTCAAACGCGTGGTTCAGGCCTCTTCGTCGTCCGTGTACGGCGAAAGCCCCACGCTGCCCAAAGTGGAGACGATGGCTACGGCGCCGATGAGCCCCTACGCCGTCTCCAAGCTGACCGCCGAGGTCTACGGCCAGTGTTTTACGCGCACCTACGGTCTGGAGGTGGTCTCGCTGCGCTACTTCAACGTCTTTGGTCCCTGGCAGGATCCCAACGGCGAGTACGCGGCGGTGATCCCGAAGTTCATCGCGTTGATGCTTGAAGGCAAGGCGCCGACGATCTTTGGCGACGGGCTTCAGTCGCGCGACTTCAGCTACATCGACAACGTTGTCCAGGCCAACATCAAGGCCTGCACCGCGCCCGACGCCCCCGGCAAGACCTTCAACATTGCCTGCGGCGAGCGGACCGATTTGCTGCAACTGGTCGAGGTCCTCAACCAGATCCTGGGCACCAACTTGACGGCCAACCACGCTCCCGAGCGCGCCGGTGACATCAAGCACTCGCTGGCCGACATCGATCAGGCCCGGGAGATTCTTGGTTACGACGCCAAGGTCGACTTTGCCCAAGGGATCCGCAAAACCGTCGAGTGGTACAAGGACAACGTCGCGGGCTGATCCCACTCAAATCGCCCGGGCGCCCCATTGCGCCCAGGGTCAGGCAGACAAAGCCGCCGCAAAGGGCTCTCCATGGGTCGTTTGGGCGGCTTCTCAGTTCCCACAGGAGGCCAGCGCCATGGCGTTGAGGAGCATGACAGGGTTTGGCAGCGCCAACGGAGAGGTCCAGGGCATCCGCGTGATGGTCGAGGTGCGCAGCGTCAACCACAAGGGGTTGGACATCAAGATGGCCGTCACCGGCACGCTCTCATCCCTGGAGCCGCACCTGCTGCGCCAACTGCGCGGCCGCCTGACCCGAGGCCGCGTCCACCTGCGCGTCAGCCGCGACGGCGGCCCCGCAGGCACCTCTGGCGCCACGCCCGTCTTTGACCTCAACGCCGCCGCCAACCTCATGACCCAGCTCCAGGCGCTGCGTCAGGCCGCCGGCCTTGAAGACCCCATCAAACTCGAACACCTCCTGTCCATGCCCGGGCTGGTGGTGCGCGACGCCGAGGCCACGCTCGACCTGCAAAAAGCCTGGCCCGAGGTCGAGGCGCTGGTCGGCCAGGCGCTGACCGAACTCATCTCCGAGCGCGACCGTGAAGGCCAAGCGCTGGCCGACGACATGCTCGGCCGCCTGGACAAGATCGGCCAGCAGGTCACCAGGATCGAGGCCGAGCTGCCCGTCTGGCGCCAAGAGCGCCTCCAGCGTCTCAAAACCCGCGTCGAAGAGATGATCGAGACACTCCAGGCCGAGGCCATCAGCTCCGAGCGCCTTGCCCAGGAGATGATCCTCCTGTGCGAGCGCACCGACATCACCGAAGAGCTCACCCGCGCGCGCGCCCACCTGGTGGCGCTGGTCGACCTCATCCAAGGCCACGACCCCCAAAGCGACGGCCCCGTGGGCAAAAAGCTCGACTTCTACTTCCAGGAACTCATCCGAGAGACCAACACCATGGGCTCCAAGTCCCAGTCCGAAGTCATCGCCGGATGCGTCGTGGACATGCGCAGCGAAATCGATCGCCTGCGCGAGCAGGTCCTCAACGTCGCCTGAAACACCCCCAGAACACTCAACCCCGGCGGCCAGGCTCACCCCCATCAAGCCGCCCCAAAACCCACAAGGCGGGCCGCCCCACAGGCCCAAAGGAGAAGGCATGCAGAGCGCGTCGGTCAAAGGACTCTTGTTGATCGTGTGTGGCCCCAGCGGCGTCGGCAAAAGTTCACTTTGCCAGCGCCTGCGCCAGGAGTTTCCCCGGCTCAAGCTCTCCATCTCCTGCACCACCCGCGCCCCACGCGGCCAAGAGCAAGACGGCACCCACTACCACTTCATGTCCGACGAAGCCTTCGTCGACCTGATCAACCAGGGCGCCTTCGCCGAACACGCCAAAGTCCACGGCAACCGCTACGGCACGCTGCGCTCCACCGTCGAAGAGATCATCGGCGTCGGCAACGACATGCTCTTCGACATCGACTACCAAGGCGCTCGCCAGCTCAAAGCCGCCTTCCCCCAGGCCCGCAGCATCCTCCTGCTGCCCCCCTCCATCACCGAACTCGAACGCCGCCTTCGCTCGCGCGCCACCGACGACGACGACGTCATCCTCCGACGCCTCGACGCCGCGCGCCACGAAATGTCCCACTACGGCTCCTTCGACTTCGCCCTCGTCAACGACGACCTCGACGCCGCCTACCAACGCCTAAAAACCGTCTACCAGGCCCTCCAACAAGAAGTCAGATATCACGCGCCGTTGTTGGAGCGGTTGCTTGAGTGACCGCTTTGGCGGCGCGTGAGGTTCGCTTGCTGGCGCTGCGCTTTTGGTTCGCGGCGCCCCGCTGGGGCTTGCTTTTGGTTCGGTCGCTCGCTGCGCTCGCTTCCTTTTGGTGCGGTCGCTGCGCTCCCTGATAGCATTTGCGATGAGTGGGTTCTTGGCTTCGCTGGTCGGAGTGGGGCATCTCGTCGAAAGTGCTTTCACTTCTCTGAGGTCGGATGCGCGGTGGTGATGGCTTGGAGGGCTTTCCTTGGGGGTTTTAGGCCGGTGGCTGTGATGTGAAAGGCTTTCCAAGGGGGTGTGCGGGTTGGTGAGGGGGCAGGGGAGGCGGCAATCGCTCGCCTTCCTGCCGGCCTTTGTGGTGGCAACGGCGGTGGTTTTCAACTTCCAGGGTCGCTCAGGTGGTCGGGCTGTCGCCGCCCACCTTCGCCCCATGGAGCCATTGTCGGCGTTGGTCTTCAACTTCGTGGGGCCGCTCGGTGTGTCGGGCTGTCGCCGCCCACCTTCGCCCCAAAACCAGCCCCAATGCCTCGAAAAGCCCAACAGGTCCCACCAGAAAAGCCGTCCACACCCTTGGAAAGCCCTCCAAACCACAACCACCGACCACAAACCCCCTTGGAAAGCGCCTCAAGACTCCACCAGCGCCCACTCGACCTCCAAAAAACGAACCAATTTCGACGAGATGCCCCACTCCCACCGGCGAAGCCAAGAACCCACCCATCACAAATGCTATTAGCGAGCGCAGCGAGCGCACCAAAAGGAAGCGAGCGCAGCGAGCGACCGAACCACAAGCGCAGCGCAGCAAGCGAACCGAAAGCGCAGCGCCAGCAAGCGAACCGACGGGGCGCCCCGCGCCCCGTCTTGACCGGAGGTCGTCTCTTGTGTGTAGTGGTGTGGGCTTGGCGGGAATGGCTCGCCGTTGGCTGCGTTCTATTGAAATCGACTCTCTGCCGGTGCGTGGTTTGCTGGGTATGAAGTGTTGATGAGGGCTCGCCGTTGGTGTTCTGACAGCGTGTGATGGGTGGGGTGAGACGGTGGTGGATGTCTTGCTTTGACGTGGCGCGTTGGTGGGAGCAGGGCCTTTGGGCGAGTAAGCAGGGGCCATGGACGCTCAACTCCAGACTCAACTTGACAATATTGTGCGCAAGGTTCGGGTGTACCACCCGGATCCTGACGTGGGGATGCTTCAGCGCGCCTTTGATCTGGCTTATGAGATGCATAAGGACCAGCATCGGCGCAGCGGCGAGCTTTACCTGACCCATCCGCTTTCGGTCACGGAGCTGATCGCCGACTTGAAGCTGGATGTGCCGTGCTTGTGTGCGGGGATCTTGCACGATGTGGTGGAGGACTCTGACACCAGCGTGTCGGACCTGCGCGAGATGTTTGGCGAGGAGGTGGCCTTCATCGTGGATGGGGTCACCAAGCTGTCCAAGTTTGCGTTCAACACCCGTGAGGAGCGTCAGGCCGAGAGCTTTCGCAAGATGCTCATTGCGATGGCGTCGGATCTGCGGGTGATTTTGGTCAAGCTGGCCGATCGGCTCCACAACATGCGCACGCTCAAGCACATGCCCGAGGCCAAGCAGCGCTACATCGCGCGCGAGACTCTGGACATCTACGCGCCGCTGGCTCACCGGCTGGGGATCTATTGGATCAAGAGCGAGATGGAGGACATGGCCTTTCGGTACCTCCACCCAGAGGATTATTACCGGTTGGCCGAGACGGTCACGCAGAAGAAGGCCGAGCGCGAGCGCTATATCCACGAGACGATCGCGATCCTGGAGGAGAAGTTTCAGGAGAACAAGATTGACGCGCGGGTGACGGGCAGGCCCAAGCACTTTTATTCAATCTGGCGCAAGATGCGCAACAACAACATCCCCTTTGAGCAGGTCTTTGACGTGCTGGCGTTTCGGGTCATCACTGGCTCGGTGACGCAGTGCTACGAGGTTTTGGGGTTGGTCCACAGTCTGTGGCGTCCGGTGCCGGGGCGTTTTAAAGACTATGTGGCGATGCCCAAGCCCAACGGCTACCAGTCGTTGCACACCTCGGTCATTGGTCCGTACCGGGAGCGGGTGGAGATCCAGATCCGCACCGAGGACATGCACAAGATCGCCGAGGAGGGTGTGGCGGCCCACTGGCAATACAAAGAGGGCAAGGCGGCACCGGGGAGCGACGCCAGCAAGTTTGCGTGGCTGCGCCAGCTCATTGAGTGGCAGCAGGACCTGGCCGATCCCAAAGAGTTCATGGAGACGGTCAAGGTGGACCTCTTCCCCGAGGAGGTTTATGCGCTGACGCCTCGCGGCGAGGTTCGGGTGCTGCGCAAGGGGGCCACGCCGATCGACTTTGCCTACGCGATCCACACCGAGGTGGGGCACCACTGTGTGGGGGCGCGCGTCAACGGCTCGATCGTGCCGCTGCGCCAGAAGTTGGTCAACGGCGACACCGTCGAGATCATGACCAGCCCCCACGCCCGGCCCAGCAAGGACTGGCTCAAGTCGGTCAAGACCGGCCGCGCGCGCAACAAGATCCGTCAGTACATCCGCGCCGAGGAGCGCGAGCGAAGCCGCCAGTACGGCCACGAGCTTTTGGACAAGGAGTTCAAACGCTACAAACTGGGGCTGCGCAAGATGACCAAGAACGGCGAGCTGCTCAAGGCCGCCCAGTCGCTGCGCTGCCACAACGTCGATGAGCTGCTGGTCAACGTCGGCTTTGGGAAAATCCAGCCCGAGACCGTGGTCCAAAGGTTGGTTCCCGAGCAAGCCGAGCCCAAAGACAGCGGCGAAGGGGCGCTGGAGAAGGTGATGAGGGTGATCACGGGCAAGAAGCCTGGGATCGCGCTCGATGGGATCGACGACGTGATGGTCAACTACGCCCGGTGCTGTCGGCCGGTCAAAGGCGAGCCGATCGTGGGCTTCATCACCCGCGGACGCGGCTTGTCCATCCACACCGCCGACTGCCCCCAGCTAAGCACCCTCGAACCCGAGCGCCAAATCGACGTCCACTGGACCGAAGACCGCAACAACAGCACTCGCCCCGTCCAAATTCGGGTCACCTGCACCGACAAACCCGGCCTGCTGGCCAACATCTCACAGTCGTTCAGCGCCACCGGCGTCAACATCGCCGAAGCCCACTGCCGGACCACCACCGACGGACGCGCGATCAACACCTTTGAGGTTCTGGTGCGCGACCTGAAGCAGCTCAACGTCACCATGAAGGCGATCCGCAAAATCGACGGGGTATATGCCGTCGAACGTGTCCGCACCTAGTTTGGGGCGGCCCCGGCGGCGTCAGGAACCACGTGACTCACTCGCAATAGCGCTGCTATGGCTTCGTTCGCCCCGAGGCCCCTGCCATCCACCGTTGCTCGCCCCAAACCTGTGGCTTCTTCTCTTTTTCTTTTTGAAATGTTTGGGTTTTGCGTCAGGTCGTGGGCGGCTTGGTGGGCTGTGGGTTATTGCGGGGTGGTTTGGTTTTATTCTTCACATTCTCCGGTGAGGAGGCAGGCGCGTTCTGTGGCTCGGGCGGCGCCTTCTTGGTCGCCTTGGGCGCGGAGTTCTTTGGCCAGGGCTTGGCATCCCATGGGGCTGCCGTCGTCGCAGGCCATGTGGAGGAGGCGGGCTTTTTCTGCTTTGTCTTCGGTCATTGAGGCCAGGTGGCGGCAGGCGGGGGCGCTGCTGTCTTGGTGGCAGGCTTTGGTCAGGAGGGCTTTGGCGCGGGGGAGGTCTTTTGGGACGCCTTTGCCTTCCATCAGGAGCCAGCCGAGGTGTGCGCAGGCGTCGCCGCCCTGGTTGTTGCAGGTGGGTTCGAGCAGTTGGAGGGCGCGGGCGTCGTCGCGGCGGTTGCACAGGCCAGAGACGAGTCCAGCGGCGAGGTTGGCGCACCCGACGGGGTTGTTGTCCTGGTCGCAGGCTTTGGCGTAGAGGTCCATGGCGCGGCAGGCGTCTTTTTTGGTGTCGCCTCGGCCGTGTTCGTGGAGCACGCCCAGGTTGGCGCAGCCCCAGGCGTTGCCGTCTTGTTCGCAGGCTTTGGTCAGCAGCGCGGTGGCTTGCTCGATTTCGACGGGGCCGCCCTGGCCGTTCATGAGCAGGACGCCCAGGTTGACGCAGGCAGAGACGTTCTCTTTGGTGCAGCCAAAGTCGTAGAGTTCGCGGGCGCGGGTGAGGTCCTGGTCGACGCCTCGGCCCAGTTCATAGGCGATGCCGAGGCTGAAGCAGGCGTTGGGCCACTGGGCTTTGCAGGAGATGGCGTATTTTTCAGCGGCGAGCGGGTGGTTTTGGTCGACGCCGAATCCGTTTTCGAGCATGTAGCCCAGGTTTCCGCAGGCCAGGGCGTCGCCGTTGTCGCAGCCGCGCGCGTAGAGTTTGGCTGAGCGGGCCATGTCTTTTTCGACGCCTTGGCCTTCATAGAAGGCCCACCCGGCTTCATTGCAGGAGGACCACTGGCCCATGTTGCAGGCCATCTCGTGCCAGGTGGCGGCGGGTTTGTCGGAGGTGTAGTAGCCTTTGGCGACCCGCTCGGCGATGAAGACGCAGGCGGAGGCGATGCCGTCCTGGCAGCGCTCTTCGGGGGTGGCGCAGGCGCAGAGGGTGGCGATGAGTGACACCAGGGCGGCGCCAGACAGGGTGTTGATGCGCATGATGTATGCTCCTGACGGGATCAGCGATGGTTGGGGTTCATTGCGGCTTGCGGTCGATGACGCCGTAGCGGTTGCGCACGGGGCGCATGTCGATCTGAATGCCGTGTGTTTCTTTGAGGGCGTTGGTGCGTTCGGTGACGGCCCGGCTGCGGCGCTCGCGCAGCCAGTGGGTGGCGAAGGCGTCTTTTTCGGCCGCAAACTCGGTGCGTGAGGCCTTGCCCTGGTGTTTGAGGGCCAGGACATAGAGTTGGTCGCGGTAGAGGACTGGTGCGGCGCTGATGGGGGCCTCGGGGTTGAGCTTGCGCACGGCCTTCATGACGTCTGGGGCCTGGCCGATGCCGGGGATGAAGAGGTCGTCGCTGGCGTCGGTTTGAAAGGGGAAGGTCTTGCCGATGCGCAGGTGGTGTTGTTTGAGGGCCAGCTGCAGAGAGGTGTCGTCGCCGCTGTCTTTGGTGCGTCGCCAGTGCAGGGCGAGCTGGTCGGCGGTGGCCATGGCCTTGGGTTGTGGGCCTTGTTTGCGCAGGAGCTTGGCGGCGATCTCGCGGCGGATGGAGCCGGTCAGGTCCTGGGTGTGGGCGGGCAGCTCGGATTCGATTTGGAGGATGTAGACGCCGCCGGGGCCGTCGAGCGGGTCGGTGATCTGTCCCACGGGGGTTTTGAAGGCTTCGGGGCGCTGGCGACGCACGACGTAGCCCAGGTCGCCGCCTTGTTTGGCGGTGGTGTGTTGGCTGTGGGTGCGGGCCAGCTCGGCAAAGTCCTGTCCGGCTTCGACGTCGCGTTTGAAGGCTTCGAGCTTGCGGCGCGCGGCCTGTCGGGCGTCTTCGGTGGCGTCTTTGGGGACGTTGATCTGGATCAGGCGGACTTTGCGGCTGGCGGGGACAGAGAACTCGTCTTTGTTTTTGGTGTAGTAGCCCTCGATCTGGGGGCCATTTTTGGCCTCAAAGGCGTCGATGTCGGCGCTGACGGGCGTGTTGGGGACCTTGATGTACTCGATCTCCACGCGCTCTTTGTAGATCTTGTAGGCCTGCCAGAGTTGGTCGGGGGTGGGGTCGGGGATGAGCAGCGGCGGCAGCTTCTGGGCCAGGAGGCGGTCGCGGACCACGGTGTCCAGGTCGCTGGGTTCGAGGCCAAACTCTTTGAGCAGCGCGGCGCGCTTGTCGGGGGTCAGGGCGGCGAAGCGTTTCAGGCGCGGCTCGGCGGCGATGGCGGCGTCGATCTCTTGTTGGGAGATGGTGATGCCTTTGTCTTTGGCCATGTGGCGCATCAGATCCATGTCCACGAGGTTGATCACGGTGCGCTGCTGAAAGTGGGGCGCCTTGATGAAGTCATCGGGCATGGCGCGGGTCTTGTCGTCGGGTGCAAAGAGGGCAAAGCGCTTGATGGCGCGGTCGTAGTCGCTCAGGCGCACCTGGCTGTAGCCTTCGACGGCGCCGATAACGGGGTCATCGCTCTGCGGTTTGTCGCCGGTTTGTCCCGCGTTGGGGTCGGGGCGCTGTCCGGCGTCGGTCTGGGCGGTTTTGGCCGCTCCGGCGTCGGCGGTCGCGCCTTTGGCAGGCTGAGTCTTGTTGGTGTTCTGGCAGGCGACCAGTGCAGTCACGAGCGCCATCGGCATGCAAAGCCGGCCCACATTCCACATCTTCTTCAAAGGCTCCTTGCCTCCATCGGGGGGCCGTGGTAGAAGCTTGCCCCGCTTGTGGCTCGCCGTGCGCGTCCGCAAACGTTTCAGGTTCCCTGATGGCCGCGCCCATAGCGATCAGGGACCACCATTAGATTTGTTAATGTGGCGCCGTCAAGGCGCCATGTCCATGTTCGGGACACGTGGCATACGGTTGGACAGGGCGCACCATCGTGATGACGTGACCGCACAGTGGAGAGAGATCATGGCCAAGCTCAGCCCCCTTCAGATCGTCAAACGTGACTTTGGTTCCAAAGAGAAGCTCGTCGACAAGCTCGCCGGCTCGATCATCGAGCGCATCGAGGGCGAAGGCGACGACGACTTCCGTCAGCGCCTGCTGTCGATCAGCAACAAGAAGCTCCTGCGCCTCAACGCCGTCAGCACCCGCGTCAGCAGCGACTTCGGTGGCAAAGAGAACCTCGTGGACGCCATCGTGGGCATGAAGTTCACCAAGCCCAACGCCGACTACAAGGCCAAGCTGATGACCTTCAAGATCACGCGCCTGGTCGATCTCCACGACAGCCTCAAGAAAAACGCCTGACGTTTTTTGGAGGTGGTGGGTGCAGGCACCACAAGTGGTCACTTCAGTGGCCACCCAAAGTGGCGTCTGCAGTTATCACCCGCGTGGATCGGTCAGAATCCTTCCTTGAGGCCGATCTTCCCACAAGCCCCTGGTTCAGGGGCTTGATTTGCTTGGGGAAGCATTTTTTCACGTCGACGGATTTTTTCGAAGTTTTGGCACAGCTCTTGGATATGTGGGGATGTAGGCCATCGGTCCACATCTTCTGCCGCGCTGTGTTGTTGTTGTGCTATATTAAGGCAGGAGATGGGGAACAGGCGCCTTGGATTGGGTCAGCCGTTCATTCCCCTGCGGCCGACCAGCGGACCTTTTGCATGACGAAGGAGGCCCCATGTCGGCGGCGAGCCAACTCAGGAGTGACGATATGACGCCGAAGATCGGTGACCTGGCCGTTTATCCCGCCCAGGGTGTCGCGGAGTTTACGGCCATTGAGTCCAAAGAAGTCATGGGACGCCACATGACCTTTTACGTGCTCAAGGTCCTCGACTCGAACAAGAAGATCATGATCCCGCTGGAGAAGCTGGAGTCCGTGGGCCTGCGTCAGGTCATCGACACCGACGAGGTGGCCGATGTCTACGGGATCCTGCGCGCCAGGGACGTGAACATCAGTGATGAAACCTGGGTGCGGCGCTACCGCTCCTACGATGAGAAGATGAAGACCGGCTCCATCCACGAGATTGCCGAGGTCCTGCGCGACCTCAACCTGCGCAAACTCGACAAGGAGCTCTCTTTTGGTGAGCGTCGCATGCTCGACACCGCCCGTCGCCTCATCATCCAGGAGCTCTCCATCGCCAAGAGCGCCTCCAAGGAAGCGGTCGAAGAGGAAATCGACCACATCTTCAACTGATTGAAGGAACAAAGGACGCCCACCACAACGGCGTCCCTTGAGAAAATATGGCGCGCGCTGAATAAAGCCCCCAGGGGGGGCGTCTATGCCAATGAACGCGCTGATGGGAGCCAACGGCCACAACGCCGATGATGAATGATGCGGCCCCCAACAGCCCTCTTTTCCCCTGAATGTCACAAGGTCCCCAAGGGTCGATTGATGATGACCCCAAGGACACCTGTGCGCGCTGCGAATGATGAATGGTTGTGGATGGTGTTGTTGTGCTGTGCGGATGTGAAATGTGTGCCTGATGGAATGTTGTTGGATGCTGGTGCGAGTGCGGTGCGGGTGCGGATTGAATGGGCTGCTTTGATGCGCTTTGAATGCTGATGGAATGTTGGCGTCAAGCGGCCACACAATGGTGACGATGGATGTGAAATGGCTGGTGCGATGATGAATGTCATCAAGCGCCGCTGACCCGATTGATTGAATGGATGTTGTTGGTGGGTCAGCGGCGCGAAAACCAGACCAAGCGTGTTTTGAGGTGACCTGGGCGGACACATTGCCCCCTCAGGCCACATGAAAGCGCCCCCGGTCTGTGTTGGCCGCACAAATGCTCTCCCGATGGCGATGGTCGGTGCAGACCCAGGGCAGGTTCATGCGCAACGGTGCAAACCTACCCCACCCCACCTGCACCCTCCGCTCGCCTTCCAGAGGCGCGACGTCTTGAATGGTTCGATTTGAATGCTGTCAGACCACCTCCTTTGGGTGGTCCGAAAATGAATCCACAAATGTTGAAAAGGATCCCTTGTGGGGAGGTGGCACCAAGCACCTCCCCACAAGCGGTTCTTGTTTGGGGCGGCCCTGATGGCGCTATAGGCCACAGAACTCGTTCGCAATAGCGCTGCTATGGCTTCACTCGTCCTGAGGCCTCTAGCATCCATCATTGCTCGCCCCAAACCCGTGGCTTTGTCTCTCTTTTTTTGAATTGCTTGGGTTTGTGTGAGGCCTGAGGCGGCTTGGCGGCCAGTGGGTCATCGTTGAGAACTTCGGCCCCTGCCACCCGTTATTGCTCGCTCCAAACACGCGACCTTTTTGCTCTTTTTGAAGTGCCTGGGGTTTGCGTGGGGCACGTCAATCGATTGACCGTCAGCGTGTTTTGGGGCGCTGGTGTGCTCTACATGTCCACATGGCACGTTCTCAGGTAGGGGCTATCGCCCAGGGCTTTCAGCCCTTCGTCTCCCATATTGTTGTCGTAGAGCTCCAACGTGGAGAGAGCGCTGAGGTGGAGGCTGTCTGCCAGAGCCCTGATCCCTTCATATCCAATGTGATTGTTTGAGAGGCGGAGGGTGGAGAGTGATTTGAGATGAGGGCTCGCTGCCAGTGCCTTGATGCCTTCATTTCCAATCTGGTTGTCTGACAGACCAAGGAACGAGATCGAGGTGATGTGCGGGCTGCTTACCAGTGTTTTGACGCCTTCATCTCCAATGGCGTTGTCGTAAAGTTCCAGGATTGAGATAGATGCCAGATATGGACTATTGGCCAGCGCTTTGAGTCCTTCATCTCCGATGTGGCTGTTTGAGAGGCGGAGGATGGAGATTGAGGCGAGGTATGGGCTCTTTAACAGTGCTTTAAGGCCTTCGTCTCCAATGGGGTTGCCCGAGAGTTCCAGGGTCGAGACAGATGCCAGGTGCGGGCTATTGGCCAGCGCGATGGCGCCTTCGCCTTTTATCTGGTTGTTGCAGAGGTTCAGGGCGGAGAGAGCGCGGAGGGCAGAGCCATTTTCCAGCGCTTTGGCGCCTTCATCTCCGATTTGATTGCCCCTGAGTTCAAGTGTGGTCAGCGATGCTAAGTGAGGGCTCTTGACCAAAGCCCTTGTCCCTTCACTTCCGACACCGTTGTTGGAGAGTTTCAAGGTGGAGAGGTTTGAGAGGTGAGGACTGTTTGCCAGTGCTTTGGCGCCTTCGTGGCCAATCCCGTTATAGCTCAGGTCGAGGCTGTAGAGGGATTGGAGGTATGGGCTATTGGCCAATGCTTCAACCCCTTTGTTTCCTATCCCGTTGCCGCTGAGGTTGAGCGTGTGAATCGATGAGAGGTGAGGGCTCTTGGCGATGGATTGAATGCCTTCACCTCTGATCTCGCTGCCCCGGAGGAAGAGTGTTTTTATCAAGGGCCACCCTTTGGGAGGGGCTTTGAGGAACTGGTTCAGTGGGCATCGATAGGATCGTGCTTCCACCGGCCATGATTGGATGTGTTCCCTGACATACTCGATCCCCATTGCCAGCGATTCCCCCTCCATCAAATCCAAGATGTTCAGCAACTCGTACCAGCTTTGCTCTGTTGGAGCCTGGTAAACCAGTTTTCTGAGTCCCTCAAAGTGTTTGTCGTTCGTGGTCATCTTGTGCCTTTGAGGTTTGTTGGGTCACTTCAAGACGGGTTGTGGGGAATGGGGTTTGAACTGTTGGTCTGCCTGTCGGTTTTCAATGAATGACGCGCTCTATTTTTCCACGCGGCACGCTCTCAGGTAGGGGCTATTGTCCAGGGCTTCGAATCCTTCACGGCCTATTTGGTTGTCGCGGAGATCTAACTCTGAGAGGGATTTGAGGTGTGGGCTGTTGGCGAGCGCCTTGGCCCCTTCATTTCCAAGTCTGTTGTAGCTGAGGTCTAAACGGGAGAGGAAAGTGAGGTGCTTACTATTTGCGAGAGCCTTGGCCCCTTCATCTCCGATGTCATTTTCGTCGAGATTCAATGTGGAGAGGGCTTTGAGGTGAGGGCTATTGGCAAGCGCTTTGGCACCTTCATCACCGATCTGGTTGATCGAGAGACGGAGTATGGAAAGGGATTTGGAGCTTGAACTTTGTGCGAGGGCCTTGGCGCCTTCAACCCCAATCTCGTTGCATAAGAGACTGAGCGAGGAGAGCGATTTGAGATGAGGGCTCGCTGCCAGTGCCTTGACGCCTTCATTTCCAATCCGGTTGCCTGACAGACCAAGGAATGAGATCGAGGTGGTGTGCGGGCTGCTTACCAGTGCTTTGACGCCTTCGTCTCCGAGCTCGTTGTGCCCCAGGCTGAGTGCGGAGAGAGATGCAAGCCTGGGGCTGTTGACCAATGCTCTGACCCCCTCGTAGCTGACGTCGTTGTTGTGGATGCATAAATCGGAGAGTGAGGGTAGGTGAGGACTGTTGACCAATGCTTTGAGTCCTTCATCTCCAATGTGGTTGGTTCTCAGGTTGAGCGTTGAGAGAGAGGTAAGGTGAGAGCTCTTCGCCAGTGCTTTGGCGCCTTCATCTCCAATGCGGTTGTGTTCTAGGTTGAGCGCGGAAAGAGATGCCAGAATGGGGGAGTTTGCCAATACTACGGCCCCCTCATACTTAATGCGATTGTTGATCAATATAAGCTTGGTAAGTGCAGGCAAATGGGAACTCTTTGCCAGCGCTTTAATTCCCTCATCTTTGATCTTGTTGAACGCCAGATCGAGTGTGGAGAGAGAAGTGAGGTAGGGGCTGCTGGCCAACGCTTCTGCTCCTTCAACCCCAATGTGGTTGGCTCTGAGGCTGAGCGCGGAGAGAGAAGTAAGATAGGGGCTCCTCGCCAGTGCTTTGGCGCCTTCATCTCCGATTTTGTGGCCATTGATGTGGAGTGTTTTGACAAGAGGCCACCACTTCGGAGGGGTTTGGAGCCACTGGTCCTGCGTGCCTTTACAAGAGCACATTTCAACAGGCCATGATTGGATGTGCTCTCTGGCATACTCCAGCCCGATGGCAAGGGGCTCTCCCTCCATCAAATCCAAGGTGTCCAGCAACTCATACCAGTTCTGTTCGGTAGGCTCCTGGTAAAGCAGCTCTCTAAGCCCCTCAAAGTGTTTGTCGTCCATTGCCATCTTGTGCTCCTGAGATCGGTCAAGGTTGGCCTGAGGCCCTTCAGTCCATTATTGTGCACCACATTTTTAGACGGCATGCTTTCAAATACGGACTTTGATAGAGCGCTTTGAGTCCTTCATTTTCGATCTCGTTCCCTGATAGGTCCAGTATGGAGAGAGAGGCGAAGTGTGGGCTCTTGGCCAGTGCTTTGGCGCCCTTATCCCCGATGTTGTTGTTTGAGAGGTTGAGCATGGAGAGGATGTTGGCATGGGGGTTGTTTGCCAGGTCCTGGGCACCCTCGTCTCCGAGTTGATTGTTTGAGAGGTCAAGCGTGCGAAGGTTTGAGAGGTGAGGGCTGGCCAGTAAAAATCGAGCAGCTTCTTTTCCAAGTGCGTTGTTGTCGAGTGTGAGTGTGGAGAGAGAGGTGAGATGTGGGTTTTTGGCGAGGTGCTTGGCGCCTTCATCTCCGAGTTGGTTGTCTGAGAGGTCGAGGACGCTGAGAGATGAAAAGCTGGGGCTTGCCATCAGTATTTTGGCGGCCTCGACTCCAAGCTCGTTCCAGGCGAGGTTGAGTGTGGATAGGTTTGAGAGGTGTGGGCTTTGGGCGAGCGCTGCGAAGCCTTGTATCCCGATCTGATTGATGGCCAGGGCAAGCGCGGAGAGAGAGGAGAAGTGAGGGCTCTTTGCAAGCGCTTTGACTCCTTCGCTTCCTATCCGGTTGCGCGAGAGGTCAAGTGTGGAGAGGTTTGAGAGGTGGGGGCTCTTTGCCAAGGCTTTGAGTCCCTTGTCTCCGAGTTGATTGTTTGAGAGGTCGAGCCTGGTGAGAGAGCAAAGGAACGGGCTCTTGGCCAGTGTCTTGAAGCCTTCATCTCCAATGTCATTGCCTTTCAAGTTGAGTGTGGAGAGGGCTGTGAGATGGGGATTTTGTGTCAGCATTCCGACGTCCCCTTGCCCTATCTTGTTAAAGCGAAGGTCAAGTATGGAGAGGGCTGTGAGTTGAGAGCTGCCGAGCAATGCTCTGGCCCCTTGGATTCCTATCAGATTGCTGCCGAGCTTGAGTGTGGAGATGTTTGAGAGGTGTGGGCTCTGTGCCAAAGCCTGGGCACCTTCATCTCGGAGCTGATTGTGGTAGAGGTCGAGTTCGGAGAGGGAGGGAAAATGAAGGCTTTGGGCCAGTGCTTTGGCGCCTTCATTGCCAACCCGATTAGATCCCAGATCGAGCTTGGAGAGGGAGGGGAAATGAGGGCTTTGGGCCAGTGCTTTGACCCCTTCGTCCCCGAGCATGTTTGATTTGAGGTTGAGTGCGCAGATGGAAGACAAATGGGGGCTTTGGGCCAGTGCCTTGAGCCCTTCATCTCCAATGTGGTTGTGGTTGAGGTATAACTCAGAAAGCGATTTGAAGCGCGGGTTCTTGGCCAACGCTCTGGCCCCCTCAGACCCTACCGCGTTGTCGCTGATGTTGAGTGTGGAGAGGTTTGAGAGGTGTGGGCTCTGTGCCAAAGCTTTGAGTCCTTCATCTCCAACATTATTGCCTTCCAAGTTGAGCGTTGAGAGGGCTGTGAGATAAGGGGCATTGGCCAGCGCTTTGGTTCCTGCATCCTTGATGTCGTTGAGCGAGAGATCGAGCGAGGAGAGGGAGCGCAGGTATGGGCTATTGGCCAGCGCCCTGGCCCCTTCGCTTTCCACGTAATTGAGTTCCAGGTTGAGTACAGAGAGAGAGGTAAGGTGGGGACTCTTTGCAAGCGCTTCGGCCCCTTCTGCTTCAATCTCATTCCGGGCAAGGTTGAGCACGGTCAATGAGCCCAGTTGCGGGCTCTTTACAAGCGCTTTGATGTCTCTGTCTTCAATTTCTCGGTTGTTGAGTTCGAAACTGGTGACAAGGGGCCACCATTTAGGCGGTGCTTCAAGCCAACATTCCAAGTCGCCTTGATAAAACCGTGTCTCAACGGGCCACGATTGGATGTGTTCCCTGGCATACTCGATCCCCACGGCAAGAGACTCGCCCTCCATATTGTCCAAGATGTCCTGCAATGCTTGCCAGCTTCGTTCGGTTGGTTCCTGGTAAAGCAACTCTCTAAGGTCCTCAAAGTACCTGTTATCTGTATCCATCTCGTGCTCCCGGGCGCTGGTCTGGCTGGTTTGTTCTAAAATAGGTCTGGGGAGGCAAAGTGGGTATGGGATGGGGTTGGGGCAAGTTGGGCGTTGGCGTGTTTTGGGGCGCTGGTGTGCTCTACATGTCCACATGGCACGTTCTCAGGTAGGGACTATCGTCCAGGGCTTCAAGCCCTTCGTCTCCGACTTCGTTATCGCAGAGGTCGAGAACGGAGAGGGATGCCAGATGGGGGGCGTTTGCCAGCGCTTTGGCGCCCTTGTCTGTGATGTTGTTTTCGCAGAGGTCGAGTTCGATGAGGGATGTCAGGTGGGGGAGCTTGCCAGAGCGGTGGCGCCTTCGGCTTCGATCTGGTTGAAGCCAAGGTCAAGCGCCTGGATGAGTGAGAGGTGGGGCGAGGGGGAGGGGGGTGGGGGGGGGGGGGGGGGGGGGTTTGTCGGGTGGTGGGGGGGTTGGGTGCGTTGGTGTTGGTGGTGTGAGTTGGACGGGCGGAACAATATGGTTCCAACCGTGAAATCAAGAGAGAGCGCATGTCACAAGAGCCTTTGTCAGAGCTGCGAGAATTGCTTTACGGGGATCCATCCCCAGAGCGCTGGGAGGCGTTGTGTCAGGTGATCGAGGCCTTGGACGAGGCCATGGTGGACGTTGCCTTCGGATACGCCGCCGAGCACCTCAAGACCTGGCCCAACGTGCTGCGCTGCGGTTTGCTTTCCGAGGCCCCCTACAAGCGCTGGTGGCCATTGGTCAGGCACGCCCGTGTCAAAGACGTCGATGCCTTGGCGCCTTGCTTGCCATGGTTGTCCGATGTCGTTGAGCTTGACCTGACCTGGAGGGATGCGGGGACCAAAGCCGCCAAGACATTGGCGAGTTCAGAGTACTTGAGCAACCTCACCCACCTCTACCTGAGCTGCAACAAGATCGGCAGCCAGGGGGCCAAGGCGCTGGCACGCTCGGAGCATTTGAGCAACCTCGTCTGCCTCAAGTTCAACCGCAACAAGATCGGCAGCAAAGGCGTTCAGGCGCTGGCAGGTTCGGAGCATTTGAGCAACCTCACCCGCTTTGATGTGGACCGAAACAAGGTGGGTCATGAGGGCGCCATGGCGCTGGCGGGCTCCAAGCACCTGACCAGACTCACCACACTTGATGTGTCCTGGAACGAGCTTGGGACCAAAGGTGTGACGGCGCTGGTGGCCTCGGAGTGTTTGAGCAACCTCACCACGCTCAACCTGGCATCGAACCTGATTTTGCTTGAAGACGTCCAAGCGTTGGTGGCCTTGGAGCGCTGGGGCTCTTTTACCGAGCTTGACCTGTCCTGGAACTCCATGGAAGGCGACAGCGTCGAGGTGCTGGCAAAATCAGAACATTTGAGCCGCCTCACCGATCTCAATTTGACCTGGACCAAGATGGGCGACAGAGGCGCCCGAGCGCTGGCCGAGTCCGAGCACCTGGGCAACCTCACGCGCCTGTCGCTGGTCGCCAATGAGATCAAGAATGAAGGCGTCCAGGCGCTGGCAAGATCAGAGCATTTGAAGGGCCTCACCCACCTCGATCTGGCCGCCAACAGGATGGACAGTGAAGGCGCCGGCGCATTGGCCAGGGCAAGGCACCTGGGCAACCTCACCGCGCTTCGCCTGTGCGGAAACAAGATTGGGGACGAAGGGGTCAAAGCGCTGGCGCGTTCCGGAGACCTGGGCAACCTCACCTCGCTGGAACTGAGCACCTGCAAGATAAGCAACGAAGGCGCCAAGGCGCTGGCCAACTCAGAGTTCCTGCGCCACCTCAACCACCTCGATCTGAGCGACAATGAGATCGACATCGAAGGCGCCAGAGCGCTCCAGCAATCCGAGTGCCTGCGCAACCTCACCACGCTCGACTTGTCCAAGAATATTGGCCTTTAGAGGCCGGAAGTGACATCTTCCCGTGGCGGAATGGATGTGTTCCCGTGTCTAGCCTGCCGTGTTTGTGGTTTGTTGAAAGGACAAACGGCGTTTCTGTTGCTCCCATCGGCGTCGATGGCACGTCAAGCCGAAGCCAGAGCGTTGTCCAAAGCGTCGTAGAGCGGGCCAAGGCGAGCTGCGCCGCCTCCTGCCCCTTGCCAGTTGATGGTCAGCTTGCGGCCTTCTGGGGCGTGCTCCAGGGTCACCACAAAGCCGTCGCCGGGCCAGGCCTCGGGGATTTGGTCGATCCATTCGACCACCGCCACCCCGGTCTGCTCCAGCGCATCCCAGTAACCCGTCGAGACCAGGTCATCGACGTCCTCCAACCGATAGAGATCGGCGTGCAGGACGGCTTCAATGGGGTAGGGCGCGTCGTAGATATTCAGGAGCGTGTAGGTGGGGCTGGTGACTTGCGCCTCAAAGTCCGATCCATCCAACAACGCGGCCATCAAGCCCCGCGTCAGGCAAGTCTTGCCAGCCCCCAGCGTCCCCACCAACCCCACGAAGTCGCCCGGTCTGAGCACTTTGGCCAGGGCTCGGCCCACGCTCTGCGTGGCCTCATCGTTTGAAAGCATCCAGCTCTTGCTTGGGGAGGTTTGCTCGCTCACCTGTCGGCGCTCCTTGGGGGGTTCTTTGGCTGTCGTGGTTTGGCCGTTTATCGCGGCAACGTAAAGGTATCGTCCAGGAAAATGACCCTGCAGCGGCCCTCACCGGTGTTCTCCACGCGGATTTCACCGGCCGAGTCGCTGGCGCGGCCCACAAGGACGCCGTCGGGCAAGACCACGATGGCGCGCTGGCCGATCATGCGCCGTCCGGCGTCGTTGAGGATGTAGCGCACCCAACCGTTGCCTTTGGGGGCTTGCCCTTTGGCCAGCAGCCGGTCAATCAAGGCCCGCGTGGCCATGTCGCTGGCCCGCTCGCGCAGCGTCTTCAAAGTCCGCATGTCTGCGTCCTCGCCTCCGGCGGCCAGAATGCGGGCAATGGCCTCGATCATGCGCGGCTCGGCCTCTCGATGGGCCATGGCCAGCAAATCCTGCCGTTCGGGCGCCTGACCAATGGCCCCCAGCGCCAGGAGGATGTTGATCCTGGTGTGGGTGGGGGCGTCTGGGAGGTTGGCTTTGAGCGCATCGGCGGCGGCCGGGTCGGCCAGTCGAACCAGCGCAGCGGCAGCGTTGAGCGACACCGGCCAGCGCTTGTCTTCAAGCAGCGGCAGCAAGACCTCTGTGGCGGACTTGTCGCCAAGCTGCCCCAGTGCCCAGGCTGCCTCGGCCTTCAAGCGCGGGTGCTCCGCGCCCGTCACGACCCCCTTGAGGAAGGCCACCTTGCCGGTCGCGCCCCAGTCGCCGAGCATTTGCAGGATTTTGACCCGCAGCATGACCCCGGTCTTGTTCTTGTAGAGCTTGATCAGCGTGTCGCTGCCACCGTTGACCGGGCGCGGCCCCATGGCGTCGAGCGCCCTGGAGATCAGCCGCTCATCCGAGGCGTCCGTGGCCAACTCCAGCAGCGCGCGCCCCAGCTTTTGCCCTTCCGTGCGCCGCACGTGCTCGCCCAGCGCCTGCAAGGCCGCAAAACGCACCTCACCGTCGGCCGTTTGGGCCACTTCCAGCAGCGCTTGGGTGATTTGTCCCGAGGTGTTGGCGCCCAGACCCAGGCTGATCTCAGGCAGCAGGTGCTTGCGCTCGGCCTGCATGTTTTCGAGCAGCAAGCGCCCGGCGCGGGGGTGATCGATCTGCCCCAGCGCCTTGGCGGCGGCCATTTGGGCGTCCAGATCGCCGTCGCGCAGCGCCTTGCCCAATACGTCGATGGCCAACGGCGAGCCTGCGGCGCCAAAGACATCGAGCGCCAGACGTTGTTCTTCTTTGTCCAGGTCCTCGTAGAGCTTCAGCAGCGGGGTCACCACGCGTTGGTCTTCAAAGCCCACAAGGCCGGTCAGGATCTGGCGGCGCATCTTGGTGCGCTCACCGCCGCCAAAGTCACCCTCTTCGCCGTTGCCCATCAGTTGGCCCAGGCGGTTGTAGAGCGGTCCGAGCGCCTGCGGGGTCCGGCCGATCAGGAGCGCGCCGAGCAGCTCGCTTTCGGGGTAGCGCTCGGTGCCCAGCGCAGGGATCAGCGCGTTGGCGATCGTGCCTCGGATCACGACGTCGGCGTCGCCCTGGGTCTGGATGTATTGCAGGACGCTCAGGCACAGGCGCTGAAAGTCGGCCTCATGGCTCTGCGCCAGCGCATCCAGGACGCTGGGGACCACGGGCGAGCCCATCTTTTTGAGGGCGTCGGCGGCGGCCTGACGGGTGTTGCCAAAGCGCATCATCTGGAGCAGGGGAGAGGCGGCGCTGGGGTCACCGATGTCGCCCAGAGCGTAGATGATGCGGCTGCCGGTGGGGGTGCGGTGGTGGGTCCACATCAGCTTCACCAGCGGCCCGTTGGCGCGCCCGTCTCCCAGGCGCCCCAGCGCGTCGATGACGGCCAGTTGGACTTCCTTGTGGGGGCTGTAGAGCAGGGCCAGCAGCGGGGTCGTGGCGCGCTGGTCGCCCAGGCGGCCGATGGCCCCGATGGCGGCGATTTGGACGCGCAAAGAGGGGTCTTTGACTTTCTCAAGCAGGGGAAAGACGGCGGTCCTGTCGCCGATGCGGGCCAGCGCCTCGATGGCCATGATCACGACCTCGCGGTCTTGATCGTTGAGCATGGTGGCGATGGGGGCGCGGACTTCATCAAGGCCCATGCGGCTGAGTGCCTGCACGGTGGCGGAGCGGACCTTGGCGCTGGAGTCGCCCAGGGTGCGGACCATGGCGTCCAGGTCGTCGCGGGTGCCCAACTCTCCCAGCGCGCGGATCGCGCCCAGGCGCAGCATCGAGTCGCTGTCGCTGAGCATCTCCTGCAGGCGCGGGGCGGTGCTGTAGGCGCCCATCTCGACCAGGACCTCCATGGTGGCCAGGCGCACGATGGTGGAGTCGTCGTCAAGGGCGCCCTCAAGGTAGGGCAGGGCGGTTTGGAGCGAGAAGTAGGTCAATCCCCTCACTGCGGCCGCTCGCCTTGCAGGGTCGGGGTTCTTCAGATCCGAGGTCGCCTCGGTGAGCTTTCCGGGCCAATCGTAGGCCATGGCCGTCGAGGCGGCCGCCACCGTCAGCAGTGTGCACAGGAGCCAGACCAGCAGGCTATGGCGAGTGCGACGGCGAGTGGTGCGTAGGGGTCTGGTGAGAGCGACCATGTGAGCCTCGTGGCTGTGTTGACGTCGGGCCGATGTTCACTGCCGGGTGGTGCTGTGAGCGCCACCGTGGGTTGTGGTTCGGACGCCTTGAGGGATTTTGTCACACAGGGTGGCCCTGTGGGCAAAGATCTGGCAAGGGGCCAGGACCAGCGCAGGGATGGAGTGTTGTGTTTTTGGCCGTGCGGTGCGTGTCTGTTGTGTTCACAGACCCAGAGCGCAGCGTCCTTGTCCTGGTTTGGCAGCACCGGGTGCCGCTCAGGACGGTATGGTGACAATCCCTGGACGGGGAACGTGCCTGGTGTGGGGCTTTATGCCCACTTTCGTCAGAGGCTCGCGGGAACCAGGCACGGTGGGTCATCAGCCGCGGAAACCGAGGCCGATCTCGCGTTTGCTCTCGGCCTCTTCATCGACGCGGATGCCGCTGATGTCGGCCACGTCGGTGTAGAAGCGGCCATCTTCGCTGTCGAGGGCGGCAAAGTCGCTGGTCAGGCGCACGCCGGTGATCTTGCCCACGCGCACGGCAGCGGCGCCGGTGGTCAAGAAGACGGTGATCCGTGTGCCTTCAGGCAGCTTGTGGTGGCCGTCTTCGACGGTGGCTTTGAGTTCTTTGACGAGGATGGTGGTCAGGGTTTGCTCTTTCATCCCGTTCGGGGCTCCTTGTTGGCTGTCAAAAGGCCTTGATGATGCGTCGTGTGGCCGTTCCAATGCGGCAATGGTGCATCTGAGCGTCTTTCATAACAGAGAAAGGCGCCTTTGGCTTTGATGTTTTGGTGCTTGGTGATGGTGTGCGCAAGGTGCCAGTCAAAGACCAACGCCTCGCCCCGCTGTCCTACTCAGGGATGGGATGAGGCCCCGAAGGCCCCATCGGCATCAAATGGGGTCTCGGGCACAATCGCGGAAGCAGACCGCGCCGGTGACCTGCATGTTCTGGTCCATCAATTCAACGCAGCTGTAGCCCACGGGGCAGGCGTCGATGTTGTCGGGGTCACAGCCCACGCCGCAGAAGTCGCCCACGGGGTTGCCCTCTTCGTCCTGGATGCGCAGGCACTGGTTGGGCTCGCCGCCGCACTGGTCGCTGCCTTCGGCGTCGCAGGGGTCGCAGTAGGGACCTTCGGCGGTGACGCACTGGCCGGTGTCAAAGTCACAGACCTGACCAAAGGCGCACAGGTAGTTGCCGTCGCAGGGGCGCGTGCGGCACTGGTTGGCCGAGCAGATCTGGAGGCTGGGGCAGTCGCTGTCGAGTTCGCAGCCGGGCTCGCACATCTGGACGCTGGTGTTGCAGTAGGTGCCAGGGTCTGGGCAGTCGCGGCTGGTCAGGCAGCCGCCGGGGATGCGGCAGGTGCCGTCGGGCTGACACTCGGCGCCGTCGGGGCAGTCAGCGTCGCTGGCGCAGGGCGGGACGCAGGAGCCCGCGTCGCAGACCTGGTCGTTGGGGCAGGTGCCGGGGGTGCAGCCTTCAACGCAGGCGCCCTGGGTGCCGCAGCGTTGTCCAGCAGGGCAGTCGCCGTCGTCGTCACACTGGGCCGGGTCGGCGCAGTCGCCGCTGGCGGGGACGCACTGGGAGGCACCGTCGCCGGTTTCGCTGCAGATGAAGCCTCGGGGGCAGTCGGCGTTGCCGGCGCACTCGGTGCCGCAAAAGCTGCCGCCGACGTTGAAGTCCAGGCAGAGGTCGCCAGCGCCGCCGCACTCGGCGTCGTCGGTGCAGGGGTCACAGCGTTGTCCCTGGGGTCGGCAGATGCTTCGGCAGGGGTCGCAGAACTCTTCAACAAAGCAGTTGGTGTCGGTCTGGCAGGGGCGCGCGCCAGCATCGACCAGCTCGCAGCGGCCCACGCAGGTGTTGCAAGCCTCATCGGCGCCAGCGCAGGCGTTGTCGGCGTCGCAGTCCTGGCGAGGTTCACAAAAACCGCCGTCCCCGCACTGGCTGTTGGCGTCGCAGTCGCCGTCCCCGGCGCAGCCGTCGCGGCAGACCCCAGAGTCTGTGTCACAGACCTCGCCGTCGCCGCACTGATCGTCGCTGGAGCAGGCGGTGGGGGCGTTGTTGGGGGTGTCGTTGTTGGGGGTGTCGTTGTTGGGCGCGTTGTTGGTGGTGTTGTTGGCGGCGTTGTTGGCAGGGTTGTTGTTTCCGCCGCCGTTGCCGTCGTCGCTGCACCCGGCCAGGGCGCCTGCGGTCAGCACCGCCGCAGCCATCAGCAGGGCACTCTTGAGGCTCTTGTTGTGTTGCATGTTCATCGCCTGACAATCAGAGGGAAGATGACGCCTTTGTTGAAGCCGCCGTGAGCAGGGAACTTCATGCCCCGGAAGCGCCCTTTAAGGCAAGAGGCCACAGGACCGGACTTATAGCTGCCCTCGACGATCTCAACGCCTGCGGTGGTGCCGGACTGCTTGCGGAAGAA
>CAKZKQ010000733.1 GCA_937123825.1 uncultured Pseudomonadota bacterium | reverse complement strand
CGGCCTCCCGGAGCGGAACAGAGGGGTCTGACCAGCCCACAATGACGGGATCAATAAAGGCGTTGTCTTCCAGGTAGCGGACAAAGACCGTGGTCAACACCCAGGCCACAGCGATCTGGGTCAGGTATTGCTCAAGCCACTCGGTGTAGGTCTGACCGGTGCGGCCCCGCTCCTGGGCATCTTTCCAGGCGCTGCGCAGTGTGTCGGATTGCTCGGCGTCGGCTTCAACGCGCGCCAGCAGGTCTTTTTCAAGCTGCGACACCATGTTGCGGAGCGATTTGAGTTCGGTCTTGTCAATCGGCGTGGTCATGCAGGTTCTCTGTGGGCGAGTGGGTGGGAGTGTGCTTTAGGCTTTGAGCAGGGCGCGGGTCCAGCTTCTGGGGGCGCGCATCCACTGGGATGGTCCAATGACGGGCACAACAGCGCCGTCGATGGTGGGGCCTTCGTGCTGTTGGTCGGCGGGGAGCAAGAGCACAACGGCGTGGGGGCCTTCTGGGGTGCCGGCGCGGTCGCGCAGGGCCTCCAGCGCGTCCATGGCGCCTTGTTTGCGGTAGCGGGCCATCAGCCCAGGGTGCGTCAAGAGCACGCTAGAGCCCACGGGCAGGTCCAGCAAAGCCTGACGGGCCTGGGGCACCACGGCGGCGCTCAAAAAATGGGTTTCAAAGATCTGGCGGTCTGCGTCATTGGCGTCGGGGGCGTCGGCGCCGTAGACGGTGTTCCAGTCGGCGCCCAGCTCGGTGACGACCTTGTCCATGGTGTCGAGCCAGAGGTCATCAAGGCTGCAACGCACCAAGGCGCTGTGGCGTTTGGTCAGGGCGTCGGCGACCGCCTCGGCGTGGGCCGGGGAGACCATCAGAGCCAGGAAGCCGCCGTAGCGCAGGCAGTAGGCGATCTTTTTGGTGGCGCGGTCGGCTTCCTGGTCGGCGGCGGTGGCGCTGGTCCAGGCGCTCAAGCCCTGAGAGGCCGAGTGAGAGCCCGGGTGGATGGAGACAAAGCCGTGTCCGCTGCTGTGGCGTTGCAGGGGGATGTTGGCTTCGCGCAGGAGTTGTTCCAGTTCGATGCCTGTGGGCAGCGGTTCGGCGTGTGGGTAGCGGGCCTGGACACGCTCGCGCAGTTCGGCTTCATCCAGTGGACCGCCGCTGACAAGGACGCCGCTGGCCAGACGCAACGCGCGGTCGGCGGACATGCCGCAGGGGTAGATCTCCTGGCGGCTCGACAGCGCCGCGTGCTCAGAGGCTTGCACGGCCAACGGGTGCAGCCTGGCGCGGGTCAACGGAGAGAGCCCGGCGCTGACCAGTTCATCGGCGAGCTGCTCGTAGGCCTGGGCGGGCGAGCGCAGGGGGTTTTCATCGGCGAGCAGGTCGGCCATGGTGCCCAGCGCGCTGAGTGTGTCGAGCAGCGCGGGGCGCGTGGCGATGAAGACGCGCCCGGCGTGGCGCGCGCTGGCCCGCCTTGGGGGTTGTTGTTTGGACTTTGGGCGCTCAGGTGCCAGCTCGGCCATGACCACGGCGCGCGCCAGCACAGCGCCCACGCGCATGCGGCGCGCGGTGTCGTCTTCGAGCGAGCCGCGCAAGCCGATCAGACCACGGGCGAGCGCTTCGTCATCCAGCACGCCTTCGGCGCGTTTGATGAGGGCCACCACATCGTCGCGCAGGGCGACCATGTTTTCATCGCCTCCCCAGCACGCAGCGGCGCGGGTCAACGCCTGGGCGACCGCGGCCACAGGTTGGCCCGCGGCCTGGGCCACCGCGTCCCGGCTGGCCCACGGAAAAGGCTCCACGTCGTCATCCAGCCCCAGCGCTCGCCACAGCAGCGCGCCCTGCTCTTCGTTGATGCTCTTGTGATGGTCGATCTGGTCCAGCAAGTGCTTCATGGCCCGGTCGATGGACCATGTGGAGGCGTCTTGGCTGCGGTCTCCGGCGGCGCGGGCGTCGGCGGCGCGGGAGTCGGTGTTGTCCAGGCGGGCGGCCAGCGCGCGGCGCAGCGTGGCCAACTCGTCGCGGACCTGCGCCCCAGCGCCGCGCAAGAAGTAGAAGCTCTGCGGGGGTTGGTTCAGGAGGTCGGCGGCGGTGATGAGGTTGAGGCGGTCGACGGCGCTGGCGGCGGCGTCGCTGAGCGAGAGTTGCGCCAGGGGCGTGTCGAGGGTGGCAAGCTCGATGGCCTGCGCCGACAAGCCGTGGTCTGTGGTGGTGGCGCGAGTGCGCAGTTGACGCCAGGCCGCCAGCATGTCCTCGCCGTGATCAAAGCGGTCTTGGATCTCTCGGGCGAGCGCGCGCTTGAAGAACGCGGTCAACTCGGTGCGCAGGGCTGCCGGGAAGCGGTCTGCGTCGAGTTGAAGGGTGGCGTCGGGGTCAAAATGGGGCGGAGAGACTCCATCGCCCCAGACCGGCAGCGCGTGGGTGGCCATCTCATAGAGGGTCACGGCGGCGGCGTAGCGGTCTGCGTGGGTGTCCCAGCGCTGGCGCGTGACGACAAATGGGTCGCGGTAGATGGTTGTGCCGACCTCTACGGCGTCAATGGGGGCATCGGCCAGCGAGAAGTCAAAGAGCATCAACTCTCGTTGCCCATCGCCGACACCCAGGTTTTCGGGTTTGATGTCCCGGTGGAAGACGCGTTGGTTTTCCAGGGTCGCCATCAGCACACAGAGGTGCTCGCCAAAGCGCAAGAGGTCATCGAGGCTCAAGCGGCCAGATTCACGCAGGCGCTCGCGCAGGGTTTTGCCTGCAAAACGCAGAATGAGCGCAAAGCGTCCGCCGATCTCGTCGGTGCCCAGCAGCGGTATGATTTGGGGGTGGTTGAGTTTTTTCAGGTCGCGCGCTTCGGCCTGGAGCCTTGCGGTTTGGTTGGCGCTCTGGGCGACTTTGAGAACCACTTCGCGGTCTTGGCTGTCGCGCACGAGCAAGGCCACGGCGCTGGCACCAGCGCCCAGACGCCGCACGACCTCGTAGCGTTCATCAAGGACATCACCGGCCCCGGCTTCCAGTGGGTCGACGGTGTTGTTGCTGTGATCGTCCTGGTTGAGGATTTCAACGCGCGCGGCTTCGAGGGCTTCGACAAACGCGGCGACGGAGAGGAAGCGCTCGCGGACCAGAGGGTTGGTGGCGCGCAGCACGAGGGCTTCGAGCGCCGGGTGGACGCCGTCAATGTCAGCCGACAGGCGCAGGCCGCGCTGCTTCATCAGGCGCCAGATCATGCGTGAGGCGCTGGTTTCTGGAGCGCGGCCTGTCATCAGGGCGTAAGCCAGCACGCCCAGTCCAAAGACATCGGTGCGTTCTTCGGGGGCGGTGGCATGCTCTGGGGCCAGGTAGAGGTCTGTGGCCAGGTAGTCGTGGACGTGGCGCGTGGCGCTGGTGAGGTGGTCTGCCTGGGCAGAGGTCTGCCAGTTCATCACCTTGACCGTTTTGGGAGCACCGTCAGCGTCGGGAACCACCAGTACACACTGAGGTCCCAGCGCGCGGTGGATGATCTGTTTTCGGTGTGCGTAGAGGAGGGCGTCGGCGATTTGGCGCAGCACATCCAGGCGCTGGGTGATGCTCAAGGCTGTATTGGCCTGGAGATAATGGTCCAGGCGCACAGCGTTTGGGATGTGTTCAAAGAGGAGCGTGGGGCGTGCTTTGACGTCAAGGAAGTGCTCGACGTGGAGCACGTTGGGGTGTGCCAGCGTTTCCAAAACGCGGTGCTCGCGTTTGGCGGCCTGCATCAGGCGTTCCTGGCGGTTTTCTGAGTGGTCGCGCTGTGCAAAGAAGACCCGGGCGCGGGCGCGTTTGGTGTTGTTGCGGGCGTGCACCGCTTCGTAGTCCTGGTGGCTCTCGCTGGTCTCCAGCAGGCGCTTAAGGCGCCGATCGCCCACGCGGGGGTATTTGCCGGTGCTGTCCAGCTCGGCGTTGTCGACGGCTTCTACAAACCGCTTAAGCGCGTCGAGTCCGTAGAGCTTGTCGCGCGACTTCAGCCCGGGGCCTTGGCTGTGGTTGAGCGCGTCCATCACATTGGGCAAGGCCGCTGGACCGTCAGGGGCCGCAAAAAGGCCTTCGGGCTGCACGCCCCCTTCGATTTTGAGCGTGTGGTCGGTCAACACCACCAGCGCATGAATGGGAGGGCAGTTGGCGCCCTTCATGCGTTCAGAAAGAAGCTCGCGCAGGTTCTGGGCGACTTCCTGGGTGGCGCTCAGCGGGTTGTCAATGACGCGACGGCGCTGGTCCTCGCCGACATGGACCCAACTCCAGCGGCCAGGATCGAGCCATCCATGCAGGTTGAGCATGCGCAGCAGCCAAGCGCCCTGGGCATTGAAAATCAGCGCATCGCCTTCAAATGTTGCGCCGTTGAGGGCCATGAACTCAAAGCCGGTCCACACGCCCAAAGGGGGCAGCGGTGTGAGTTGTTCACGGATTTTAGCCAGCGCACGGCGTTCCCAGGTGAACTCTGATGGCGCCAGTTCACGCCAAACCCTCTCCAGGAATTGTTCTTTGTCTCCGATCTCGATCACGCTCGCGTTGCCTCCGCTCACCCTTCACTCGCCTTGTTCGCGCTTATAGCAGCCTGGCACAACACAAAAAGTCCAGAGAGATTTTGTCCGACGCTGTGTTTCAAGCCGTCACTGAGGTTTAAAAAGGGAATGCAAGACCTGTATTGGCAGGAGGATACACGCTTGCCCCCGCGCTGCCAAGCCCGAAAAGCGACTGTGAACGAACTATTTGATTTCAAGGTGACGAGTGCAGCGGCTGTGCGATAGTGTGTGGGGACTTTCTGGGTTGTTTGAAGACGATGGGGAGGCGGCATGGGCAAGCTGGGCAAGCAGGTTTTTCGCCAGTACGTGGAGTTTGAGTGTGATCGCCAGCTTTTTTGGTTGGTGGGGCGCGAAGACGGGCGCTGGATGACAAAGCCAGAGGCTCCAGTGCCGCGCGATGAGCGGCGCGCCAGGCCAGAAATGGCGGCGGCGTTGGGGCGTGCGTATGAGCAACGCGTTTATCGCTTTTTGTTGCGTCTGAAAGGGACTTTGGCGGAGCTTGACCCTCGCGGTGAGGTGGTTGAGTCCAGTTTGGATGTGGATCTTCTGGGGGCGGTGGCCGCCGAGCAGGGTTTGGGCGAGCGCCCAGATGTGTTTGCGATGTTGGAGCATCAATGGGAGACGCCGGCGAGCTTTTTGTGTCGGATTTTTGGCGTGGATGCTGGTGACGAAATCCCTGTGCAGCGTTGGTCAGGGACCATGCGGCCAGACATTTTGCTTGTGAAGCGCGATCCTGGGTTGGTGCAGGAGCTCTTGCCAGACGGGACGGTGGTGTCGCGTGTTGAGGGAGATGGGCGGTCTGCGTTGCAGTTGATCGACATCAAACACACCAGCGAGCAGGGGGTGGGGAAGCGTCAGTTTGTGGAGTTGATCTTCTACGCCCATGCTTTGAGTGCCTGGTTGCATGAAGAAGGCCTGGATGAGCACTTCTTTGTGCCAATTGACGGTCACGGCATCATGCCGCAGCGCGACGCCACGCGTTTGATCATTGCCAGCGCCGAGGAGTTGGTGGCTCAGTGCGTGCCGTTGGTGTGGGAAGAGTCAGCCCATATTTTTGAGCACACCTGTGCACAGCTTCAACGTTTGTGGGCCCAGGCCCCTCATCACACGACCACTGTGGCGGTCAATATTCAGCCAGCCTGTGGGCGGTGTGACTTTTTGGAAGACTGCAAGCGCTCGTTGGGCATGCCCGAAGACACAGAAGATGTCTCCATAGAGAGCGCGCGAGGATGGGATCTGCGCTTGATGCCCTACACATCCCGCTCGATATCCGAGCAACTGCGCGTCAAAGGCTTTCGCACGGTGGGGGATGTGGTGGCAGGGCTGCACACGGTGGAGATGGGCGAGACTCCAGAACCGCTCTATCCGGAACAGCCGTTGCTTTCGCTCAAAGCGCAGGCGTTGGTGGACGGCGGCGCCGTTTATCCTGATCGCCAGGGAGATGTGGGTCAGCGGCACCTTTCGCTGGCGATTCCAAACCACAGCGACATCGCGTTGGTTTTTGATGTGGAGAGCGACCCTACCAACGACGTGGTCTTTGGTGTGGCCTTTGACTTAAGCATCTTTGTGGCGCCTGGTCGCCCGTTGGCTTCGTTGCACAACGCGTGGTGGAAGGCATGGCGTGCGCTCTTGGATGGTGGGGCGGCGCAAGAGGACTTGGAACCTGCGTCGATTGAGGCGCTCTTGGACTGGGGTGCGTTGCGGGCTGCTGCCGAGAAAGGTGTTGAAGAGGCAGAGCTTCGCCGTCGTGTGCGGGGGCAGGTGGAGAGTTTTTGGCACTCTCTGTGCGCGTTGAATCAGGACTTCGGAGGGGTGACCCTTGCCTTGCCGGGCGAGGACTTTCGAGGGGTTGAGGTCAAGACGGCTTTGGTGGCGTTTCAGTATGCTTACGTCAACATGGGGCTGGAGCCGAATCACGAGGAGATGCTTACGCTGCGCACGGTGACGGTGCTCTTTCATCTTTTGCAGATGTGCAATGCGCTGGAAGCGCTCTTGGTGGTGTCGGGCGAGTACGGTGTGATTGGGCCGTCTGTTGGCGGGTTTTACTGGTCCATGGAGCAGCTTCAAAACATTCAGGACATGTTGGAGCGGCACTTGCCATTTTTGGTGGCGGACGACGCGGTGCGGCATCAATTTGGGTCTCTGATTGGCTGGTTGACGCCTTCGGACTCCGGGGTGGCGCACTTCCATCAACACAAGAAGATTTTTAATCTGCGGACCTTTGTGGAGACCAGCGTGGGTTTGCCCCATGTCATCAATTACACGTGGCACGAGATGGCCACAGAGCATTACAAATGTCATTTTGACCGGCGTTTTTGGCCCCGACACTTCAACTACATGGATTTTTCGGTCTGGCACGATTATCTGCAAGAGGCCGACTCGGAGGCGCGCGCTGAGCGAGTGCAGGCCATTTTGAGGCAGCTCAAGCTCAAGGTGGGTTATATTGGTCGGCTGCGGCGACGTTACCAGCAACAAGCGAGGTCCCGCGCGCTCTTGACCCGCGCGCGCCCCATTTCAACAGAAGGGTTGCGCCGTGGCTTGCCCGACGCTCGCTTCCATCCACTGGCACGTTTTTGGGCGCTCTACAGCAAGCTCAGCGCGACGGTGGGAGAGTTGGAGGCTGAAGCGGCCCGTTCCAACTATCCGGCGTGGAGCATTGGGAAGCTGGCTGCGGGTGAGGCTTCCGATGTGGAGGCCCACAGCGACGACCAGATGGAGGGGCATTTTACCTTTGTGTTGCGGGGGTTGTCGGCAAACATGTCACTGAGTGATGGGGACTATGTTTATCTGCTGCCAGAGGCACTGCGCGATGCGAACATGTGGGAGTTGGCAGCCTGGCAGGTCATCATTGAGGACATGAGCTGGGACTCTGTGCGGCGCGGTTATGTGGTGCGTGCCGATTTCAATGGCCGTGATGTTCATCCATGGTACGGCATGAGCCCCGAAGAACGCAGCGATGAGACATGGTTTGTGTATCCCCGAGCCGGTGACATTTGGCCTGGGTATTTGTTTGCCAACAAAGACAGCTTTCTGTCGCGTGAGTCGTTGGGGGTGTCCTGGTTGGGGCACCGACTGGCCTATTTGTGGGGGATTGGGGCGGGCCGTCATGTTGCTGTGCCCGATTCGTTGTGTTTTGGCAGCCCTGAAATGACCATTTACGCCCCCGATAAGTTGCCTCAAGGGGCTGCGCGTTCCATGCCTTTGCCCACGCTGCACCCTGCCCCTGATCCATCTCAGCAACAGGCCATTGAGATGGCGCTTGGCACAACCATCTCTTGCATTCAAGGCCCACCAGGGACCGGGAAATCTCAGACAAGCGCCGCGTTGTTGGAGGCGTGGTTACGCGATCGTGGGAGACCCGCGCGCGTTTTGGTGACAGCCACATCTTACGCTGCAATGCGTGTGGTGCTGGACAAGCTGCGCCACAGTCGATTGGCCGATGGTCAGCCTGGTCTTGCCGCGACCATTCCCAAAGTGTTTCTGCGTTCGGCGCGTCGCGAGCCGATTGCGTCCGAGCCTGGGCTGTCGGATGTCCGCGATCTGGTGATTTCAAAAAATGCTTTCCTTGATGGTCAGCAAATCAAGCAGAACCGTCGTGGAGGGTTGCTTGAGGATCACCTGGGTGAGCATTTTGTGCTCTTTGCCAACGCTTGGAGTCTTTACAAGTTTGGTGCGCGCAACAGCGCCCGCAAGTCTGCTTAGAACGGGGCGCTTAAAAGTTATCACCACACAGGGGTATGGTATGATGGGCTGAAACCAAAGGAGAGGCCCAGAAT
>CAKZKQ010000732.1 GCA_937123825.1 uncultured Pseudomonadota bacterium | reverse complement strand
GTGGGGGCTTGCTGGGCTGTGGCGCGGCGCGGGTCCGATGTCGTTTGGGTGGCCTTTGATGATGACCATGATCTGGGCCGTGAGCTTCTGGGCCTGGCATCCGCCGGGGGCAGGGCGCAAGGCTGCGGCAGGGCATCAGGCCGCGCGTCTTGTTTTGGAAGAGGGTGTGCTCTCGATCGACTCTGAGCAGGACAACGGGGTCAATTTGAGGCGACCTTTTGCGGTGGAGTTGACCCGTGAGCACGGTCAAAACAACGAGGAAGAGTCGTTTGTCAATGTGTCATTGAACCAGCGCCAATCCGGGGGGAAAGTGTCCAGGGTGCGGTTTTGCGTGGCCACGCAAGCGTCGTCCGCGCTGGAGCGCCTGCCCGAAATGGTGCTGCGGGCCCCCAGGCTGCCTGCCCAGGCGTTTCATCAGTGGGTCTGGCCGCTGGTGCGATACCACAGCGCGCTGCACCACGGTCAGTCACTGGGTTGGCAGACGTCGATGGCGGCCGACGCCGAGCCCGAACCCGTCAAAGTGGTCCAGGAGGTCGAGGCGCAAGCCAGGCACCGGGGTTGAGGCGGTGTCACCGGCCCAAATGCTTACGGGGCACAGCGGTCATCGGCCGATGGGTTGATTTCGCACTGGCCCTCACACGGGGTGCGTTCGACGGCTTGTCCCGAGACGCAGCTGACCAGCGAGCCGGGCTCCATGCGCAGCGAGCGGCTGCAGTAGAGGCCATCGCGGGGTGGGCATTCGGGTAGGTCGTTGGGCTGTCGGCAGGCGCCCTCCACACACTCCAGGCCGCCTCGGCAGTCGTTGTCGTCCTGGCAGGGGGTTTGCGGGACACAGCGGAAATCCAGGCACACTGCGCCGGTGGGGCAGTCGGGGTCATCAAGGCAGCGGCCGCCCAGGCGGATGCACTGGCCCGTGTCTTCATCACAGACGGCGCCCTCAGGGCAGGGGTTGCTGGGGCCGCACATGCCTGGGGGGCGAGCACAGCGGTTGTCGATGCAGAGGGTGGACTGGGGGCAGGCGTCGTTGGTGCGGCAGACGCCCAGCGGGACACATTGGCCTTCATCGCAGATTTCGATCTGGGCACACTGCTCGTTTTGAGAGCATTGGGCCTGGCGCTCGCAGGTGCCCGCGTTGTTGCAGGCGGTGCCTTCGGGGCACACGCGGCCGCTGTCGCCGCAGTCGTCGGTGCGGGAGCACTGGTTGTTCAGGCAGATGGTGGAGACCCCAGGGCAGTCCAGATCATCGCGGCATGGCCCCAGGCGACCGCAAACCCCATTTTGGCACGCGGCGCCTTCGGGGCAGTCGGCGTCCTGGGCGCAGCCATCAAAGCGGACGCATTGGTTGTCCACGCAGCGCGAGGCGTTGGGGCAGGCGGCGTCGGTGCGGCAAAGTCCCAGCGCCACGCAGACCCCCTCGTCGCAGGTGGCCACCTCGGGGCAGTCCGAAGCGGCCTGGCACTCAAGCCGGGGGCGACAGCGGTTGTTGGTGCAGATCTGGTCGTCATCGCACTGGTCGTTGGTGCGGCAGGCGCCCGGGCGGCGGTCCGGGGTGGGGACACAGGCCCCTTGCCTGCAAAGCTGACCGCCATTGCAGTCGGCGTCACCGCTGCACTGGGGCAGGCACATGCTCTGGGCCGGGGCTGTGATTTCGTGGCAGAGGTCATCAAAGGCCTCTTGTCCGGCGGCCACGCAGACGCTCCCGGGGCGAAATGCCTCGCAGGCTGAAGGCTCGCACGCGGTGGTGCAGACCCCGCAGATGCAGTCTCCCTGGGGGCAGTCCGAGGCCTCACTGCAGACCTCCAGCCAGTTGGTGTTGCTGTCCAGATCGATGGTGTCCGAATCTGGAGGCGGGGCAATCTCCGTGCTGCCGCACGCCATCAAAAATCCGACGCAGACCGCCGCCAGAGCCCAGGGAAAGATGATCTTGTTTGCCTTGTTCATCATTCTTCTTCGTTGTCGCAGTCGGTCAGTTCGGTGCTGTCGAGGGTCTGCCCAAAGTAGAAGGTCACCTTGACCTTTTTGTCCTCGGGCACGGGGTTGGCCTTGTTGTGACTGGAGACCTTGTCCCAGAGTTCGTTGACCAGCGTGCGCACGGTCTGAAGCTGGGCGTAGACCTCCTGCTCATGGGGGTGGCCGTCGTAGACATCAAAAGAGAGCGTGGCCCCTCCGATGAGGTCGTCCTTGGCCGAGCGCCCCGCCTTGGAGTTTAGCTTCATGCACACGGCGGTCACCAGCGCCTGGTAGTGGTCAAAGACCGCCGCCTCCCAGCCGTACTCCGAGCCGACCGGGACGGTGACGGTGCGGGTGGTCAAGACGCTCTGTCCCTCATCGTTGTCCTGGCGCGTGACGCGCCCATCGTCAATGAGGACCTGGAGACCCTTGTGCAGCACCGCTTCATCAACGTTGATGTAGCGTTGCAGATCCTGCTCGGTGATGCCAGCCTGGCGATAAATGGTGATCCACGCCAGTGAAGAGACCGTGTCCAGGGTGTCCTCATCCAGGAGCCGCCGATAGTCTTCTTCGCTGGTGATGCCGTAAACGGTCGAAGGCCCCCGGCCAGTTTTGTAGAGCAGGCCGCTGTTGATCAAATCATTGACGACCGCCGCCACATTTTGCTCACCGTCGTGTTTGAAGCGCTCCAGCAGCCGGGTGCGGGTGACGCCGCCGCTGGCCTGGATGAAGTCCAGCACCGCCTCCCAGAGGGTGCGGTCGCGCAGCGTGGCGCTCTCGGTCAGGCGCTGGACCTTCTTCTGGTAGGAGCGCAGCGCCATGCCAAACATGTCGGCCACGACCTTGCGCCCCACGCCCTGGGCCTCGATCTCCTTGACCAGCTCCACAAAGACCTGATCGGCGACGTGGGCCAGCGGGGCTCGAATCCCTGCGGTGGTGGACAGTTGCGCGATCATGACCGTGGTCTGGCGAACGATCGCGTCGATGAGGAGCTTGACGTTCATGGGTCTGCCTTGGGCGATGGCAAGAGCTGGTCTCTCTATGTACCCCCGGTGTGGGGGTCATGTGAAGTCTAGCTCAGGACAATCAAGCATGGCAGATGTCAAAAAGGACACCCCCGGCTTGCGCGCTGTAACGCTGCCGAGGGTGTCCAGAGGGGCCCAGCGTCGGGTCCGGCCAGGTTGCCTGTGGGGGCAAGCCTTGCGCGGTGGTGGCCGAGGCCAGGTGTCGGCGAGACCGTAGGAGGAGGAGAAAACGGTGCGCGCCGTGAGGGGTAGGGCCGTCAAAACCTGGCTGGTGGCTTCGACGGCCCGGCTGTGTGGCGTGTTGAGGGGTCTGCCTTGCCCATCCCTGGCGCAGCCCCCTGCGGCCTTCACAGCCCGTTCATCCGGTGTAGAGCCTCGGTCTGTGAGGCTCGCCGGGGCCAGGCTTTTCAGCGCAGGCCCGAGACCGGGATGATGTTGCTGCCGTTGCCGCCGGTGCCCAGCTCGACAAAGCTGCCGGTGACCGTGTCGGACACCGAGACCGACACGCGGTAGGGGTCGTCGTCAAAGCGGCCGCACTCGGTGGAGCCCACCTCGTAGACGTGGAGCGAGTCGCCGTTCTGGATGGTCTCGCTGCCGAAGCCGACGATGACAAAGCCGCCGTTGAGGGCCGTGAAGGTGCTCTCGTCCACCGCGCCGCCGCCGAAGCAGGAGCCGCCGGTGACCGCGTCAGGGGCGCCCAGGACCGCCGTGGGGTCGCAGGCAAAGTTGCCCAGGCAGTCCACGTCGCTGTCCTCTTCCAGAGTCTGCGCAAAGAGCTCGCCGCCGGAGGCCTTGATGAGGCTGATGGCGTCAATGTCCGAGCCCGGGTAGTCGCCGCCGCGGTTGGTCGTCATGTCCTCGACCATCACAAAGCGGAACTTGCCCGCGTCGTCGTCCTCGTCCCGGTCCTCATCTCGCTCGTCGTCCTCGTCGCCCTCGCTGTCACAGAAGTCGTCCGTAAAGGCGCAGCTGCA
>CAKZKQ010000731.1 GCA_937123825.1 uncultured Pseudomonadota bacterium | reverse complement strand
GGCAAAACCTTTTTTGCCCGATGGCTTGAAGAACGCGCTCGCCGTGAAGGCTTTGCCACCACCGAAGTCCAGATCTCCGAAACAGAAACCCCACTGCACCGCCTGGAGACGGTTTACCGGCGAGCAATGGAACGTCTGACCGTGGCCAACAGCGCCCCAGGAGCGCTCCACGACATCATTGAGCGCTGGTTCTTTCGCCTTGAGCAAGACGTCCTGAGCGGTCAAATGGCCCCAACAAGCCAAGCCGCCACCCACATTGACCCTGAAGATGATGCGGCGGTCGAAGCTGCGGTCGAAGCGCTCATGGAACACCGTCTGGCAGCCGTCAGCCGTCGCTCCCCTCAGTTTGCAGCCACATTGCGCGCTTGGCACCACGCACAAACTCAAGGTGACCGTGCCCAGGCCCAAGCACTTATGGCGTGGCTCGCAGGCCAACCCAACGTCTCAGCACAAGTCAAGCGCGCCGCGGGACTGAAAGGCGACATCGATCACTTTGGGGCACTTAGCGCACTCCAAGGACTCCTGGCAGTGCTGCGCGACTCTGGGCTGGGTGGCCTTGTCCTTGTGTTGGACGAAGTGGAGACGCTGCAACGCGTGCGATCTGATGCACGGGAAAAGAGTCTGAACGCACTGCGCCAACTCATCGATGAGGTCGATGGCGGCCGTTTCCCAGGACTCTTCATACTCATCACCGGCACACCCGCGTTCTATGACGGCCCCCAAGGCGTCCAACGGCTCGCCCCGCTGGCACAACGTCTTCACACCGACTTCAGCGGCGATCCTCGTTGGGACAACCCGCGCGCCGTACAGCTCAGATTGACCGGCATGACTCAACCTCGCCTGCAAGAGGTGGGGCTGCGCATCAGGGACCTCTTTGCAGAAGGCAGCTCCGCGCGCGAACGCGTGTCTGCCCGCTGCGATGACCGCGTCGTGAGGCGCCTTGCGGACGCACTGGTTGGACAGTTCGGAGGGCAAGCACGGGTCGCACCACGGCTCTTTCTAAAGAAGCTCGTCACTGACATCCTCGACCGAATCGAACTCTTTGAGGACTTTGACCCGCTGCAACACTATCAACCAACCGTCGGAACCCATGAAATGACCGCCGAGGAGCGCCGCGCCGCTCAAAGCGTCGACGACATCGAACTGGACCTCTGACTCAACCGAGAAATCGCAAGCCCCCACTCTTGCAGACAAGGCACAAGGAACACCTGGTTCTTACCACGAGAGGCAGCATGTCAGAGCCCTTCTCCCTGCTCCACCCAAGCCTGCGCCATCACATCATCAACACTCTGGGCTGGTCAGGTTTAAGACCCGTGCAAGCCGAATCGGTGGCACCGATCCTCAATGGGGACAACGTCGTCATTCTGGCCCCAACGGCAGGAGGCAAAACAGAAGCTGCGTTCTTTCCAATGCTGACCCGTATGTTGTCCGAAGATTGGTCGGGACTCAGCGTGCTCTATCTCAGCCCCATTCGAGCCCTGCTCAACAACCAACGCACGCGTCTTGAAAAGCTTGGGGGGATGCTCGGGCGCTCTGTGGGCATATGGCACGGCGACATTGGACAATCCCAGCGCGAACGCATGCGCCGAGAGCCTCCCGACATTCTCTTGACCACCCCTGAGAGCCTGGAGGCGATGCTGATCTCAACGCGCACGTCTCCAGAAACGATGTTTGCATCATTGCGCGCAGTGGTCATCGATGAAGTGCACGCGTTTGCGGGGGCAGATCGGGGTTGGCACCTGTTGGGAGTGCTGATGCGTCTGAGCCTATGGGCCAAGCGAGACATACAACGCATTGGGTTGTCTGCCACAGTCGGCAACCGCACAGAAATCGTCAAATGGCTGTCTTCAAACTCCTCGCGAACTCAAACCACTGTGGATCCAGCCCCACAAAAGGACCGGCCAACCCCCGAGGTGACACTCGACTGGGTCAAGACCCTGGACAACGCAGCACACATCATCGCAGCACTCCACCGTGGGCAACGCCGCCTGGTATTTTGTGACAGCCGGATTCAAGCCGAACGCCTGACACGCTTGTTGCGGGCCAGACAACAAACCACACACCTCATCCACAGCTCACTGAGTGCAGGTGAGCGCCAACGCACAGAAAACGCTTTTGCCGACGGCGCACCTGGGGTCATCGTAGCCACGAGCGCACTGGAATTGGGCATCGACATTGGCTCACTGGATCGGGTCATCGGCATAGACGCCCCCTACACCGTAGCATCTTTCCTTCAGCGAATGGGCCGCACAGGGCGTCGCCAGGGGTCCGTCGCCAACATGTTGTTGCTGGCGATTTCACGCGAAGGATTGTGGCGTGGTGCCGCGCTGCTTGAATTGTGGCGAGCTGGATTTGTGGAACATGTTCAACCTCCGGCCCAGCCATTGCACCTGTTGGCACAACAGATGCTCGCCTTGGTTCTGGAACAGCCAGGGATTCCCATTGATGCGCTGCAAACAACGCTGGAACCCTTTCGTGCCGCCATTGGTGCTTCGCAAGAAACAGCCGCGGCCATCATCCAACATCTGTTTGACACACAGGTTTTGATGCTCGACGGCGCACGCGTCGGGATGGGCAAAGAAGGAGAACAGCAACTGGGAAGGCGCCACTATATGAAACTGGTGTCAGTCTTTACCACACCACCACTTTTTCGCATCTTCCACGGGCGCAGAGAACTGGGCACAGTGCACCAAGCGACTTTCATGGGAGAGCCAAACGCAAACCGACCAAGAACGCTCCTTCTTGGGGGCAGGACATGGCGAGTAAAATCCATTCATTGGACACGGCGCACAGCCCAGGTGGAGCCGTTTGATGCAGCAAGCGGTGGCACGCGTTGGCTAGGAGCCAGCGCAGACCTATCGTCAGAATTGGCCACCGCCCACCACACAATCGCAGCAGGCATATGGCACGCTGCAACACACTACAGCCGCCGTGCAACCACAGAGTTGGAAGCATTGCGTGAGGACTTTGCCTTTATAAACCCCACAGGACTCACGTTTGCCCCCACCGAAAAAGGCCTTGAAGTGTGGACCTTTGCTGGGGACATGCAAAACCGGACCCTGGCTGCTCATTTGCACAAGAAAGGCATCGAACGCGTAAGCTCGGACGGCCTAAAACTCACGCTTTTCGGTGGACGTTCAGTTGAGGAATCCAAGGCTGCTTTCAAGAGCGCGGTCAACGCACAACGGCTCCCTGAACCTCCAGCGGACCATCCGATGTTGCGGCAGATCAAGTTTGGCCAGCTCTTGCCTCCCGCCGCATTGCGATCATTGCTGCAAGCGCGCCTGTACACCCAAACCTCTGCGCAAGGTGTTCTCATCTCAAGACTAAACCAGCATCTTTCATAAACTCAGGAGTGTCAGATGGTGTGGATGCCAACGAGGATGTGGCCGCGCTCGTCGGCTGTTTTGAGCCACTCAAGGACGCTGGCGCACGCGGGGCTCAAATCCGAAGCCGCGCTCAGCGCTGCCAGCCCGTCTTTGATTTCGGCAGCCTCCCAGCGGCCAAAATTCACCCCGTCCATCGGTTGGGGCACCTTGGTTCCGCTGGGCGAGCCGCCCCAGGCCAGGCTGTAGAGATCCAGCGCTCCAGCGCCGTGGCCTTTGAGTTCTTCGCCGATGTCTCCCAGGTAATCCCCCCGGAACGGGCAGAACTGGCTGTTGTCCAGGAAACGACCGTTGAAGTTCACGATGTACTTGAAGGCGTACCAATAAAGATGGTCGTCCAGATCTCTGGGGTCGCCCATGATCAGGTCGCGGATGGCCTCAAAGATGTTGGGCGCACCGCGATCGTTGGACAAATCGTTCCAGTCATTGTCCCGATAGATGTTGGACCGAAACCGCCCGCTGATGGCGCGCCGCACCGCGTCCTGACCTGAATCAATGGTGTCTTTAAGCCACTGATGCTCAATGCAATACACCTCAAGACACTGTCCCATGGGTCCCTCCCGTTTGTGGTGGTCGTCTGTGAGCATCAAAACAACACAACCCACCACCACAAACAAGGTCTCAGCGCGCCTCCAGCAAGCGGAACATGATCATCACATCACGGCTGCACGCGGTCTGGACCTGACCGCCAAAGACATCGGCGTTGTTCACCGAAACCCCGCAGTTGCCCATCACCTCATCCCGGCTGATCGAATCCTCGTCCAGCATCGTCATCGTCAGCCCTCCAGCCTGCAAATTGTCGGCGCGCACAAACTCCAACACCACCTCGCCCCAGTCCGGCGTCAAGGTGTCCTCAATGGTGGAGGTCCGCCCCGTCTCCTGCGTGCTGTTGACCGTCACCTCGACATAGGGGTCGGCCTCATCAAAGACGTCCCAACCCCCACGGGGCGGATCGCGCAAGACCACCGCGTCCAGGACCAACACATCCCACAGCGAGTCCGGCGCAATCCCCTCGGCCTCGCACTGCCCGTTCACGCACACCTCGCCCTGGCCACAGTCCTCATCAGAGAAACACCCGCCAGGGACCACACAAAGCCCACCGCCGCAGGCCTCATCATCCGCACACTCCAGACACAGGTTCCCAAAGGCCCCGCAAGCAAAGTCGCTCGTGCCCGTCCGGCACACGTCCCCGTCGCAGCACCCATCGCAGTTGTTGGCATCACACTGGGGCTGCACCGACACGCACACCTGGTCTTCGCAGACCTCCTCAAAACCGCAGTCCTGATCCGAAAAACACTCCCCGGCCAAGACACAAAACCCATTGCCACAGACTTCGTCCGCTGCACACTCCTGACACACGTCCCCAAACGACCCACACGCAAAGTCACTCTCACCCGTTTGGCAAACGCCGCCATCACAACACCCACCGCAATTGTCGGGACCACACGGCGGCGCAGCAGGCACACACTCCTGGTCTTCACAAACCTCACCCGACTCACAGACCGAGCACACCTCTCCACGGCCACCACAAGCGTTCTCAAACACACCCCTCAGGCAAAGCCCATCCTGGCAACATCCCCGACAATCCGGCGCACACTCACCCGGGTTGTTGTTGGGAGCATTGTTTGGGCTGTTGTTAGGGTCATTATTTGGCCCGTTGTTGTCGTTGTTCGGATCATTATTGTTCGGGTCATTATTGCTCGGGTCGTTGTTGGGCGCGTTGTTGCCCACGTCGTCGCACGTGCCCACCGAGGCCAGACTCCCGCCCCCGTCCACGGCGCCGCCTCCCGGCGAGACCTCAAGCGTGCCCAGATCCATCGCCACCGGCACCGCAGGCACGCTGACGGGGAAGGCCCCCAACTCCACCACCTCATCAAAAACAAAGGGGATGTTGACCTCGATGCTGGGCAAGACCTCCAGGTCTGCGCCCGTCGTCGTCAACGCCTGATAACTGGCCGCGCTGGCGTTGACCGCCGCGCACTTGCCCTCGAAGGCCGAGTTGATGGTGCCCTGGATGTTGAGCAAGACGTTCCCATCGACCCCCGGCACCGAGCCCGCCAACGGGATCGTGGCCACCTGGGTCAACGGCACCTCGGCGCTCAAGTCCACCGCCTCACCCACCACAAACGGGTCAAACGGCACCGACTCTGTCACCTCAAAGACCAGGTTCAGATCTTCGCCTACAGGCCCTTCAAAGCCCACACCAGGCAAATCGATCTTGGCCAGCACCTCAAAGCGCATCACCAGCGCCAGCTCATAGAGCCCCGTGCCCTCTTTGCCAGACATGATTGGGTTTTGGCCGTTGCCACCCACCAGTGCCTCTGCCCTGGCCTTGAGCGCCGCCTCCAGATTGAACTTCACCTGAGCCTGCACCGGCGACCCTTCGGGCTGAAAACCGCTGTCAAAGACCACATCGGGGAACGCCTTGATCTCCCCATCAAAAGCCACCTCGGACACCTGGCGCTGTGAAGAATCACCGCCGCCACTGCCCGAGCCACCATCGTCACCGCACCCCAACAACGCCACCATCAAACCAAGCCCAGCCATCACAGCGCCAAGCCCATTCATTCCGTAACCTTTCTGCATCAATATCCTCTACGCAGATGCCCGTGAACCTCCGCCGCGCCAGTAATTGGACACTCTAAAACCCGATGGCAAGCGCAAAATGTCACACACTGACATTTTTATTACCAACAACTTGAGCGCCCAAACTTTTCACATGTATCAAAGACCATACACCCACACTGGACATCAAAGAGCCCTCGTGAGGTCCCAGGGACGTTTGCAAGTCATTGAAAATACAGCGGATACAACACTTTCACCCCACGTCCATTGCTGCGGCGCCCCCAGTAAAAGCAAAAACAAGTCCAACATCCATACGAGTGGACAGAGTGCACCGCAGCCATGCACGGCATCAGAGGCACCGCGCAGAGAGGCCCGCAGTCAAAGACACGGGTTGGGTTGTGTTGGGGTGGATGTCAAAACGCAGATGCGCCGATCTGCGTTTTGATCTCACTTGGAGGGCTTGCCGCGATCTTCGCGCTGGCGACCGCGATAGAAGAGCTTCAGGGGTGTGCCTTTGAAGTTGAAGTCTTCGCGCAGGCGGTTGAGCATGTAGCGCTTGTAGCTGGGGGCGACGGCGTCGGGGTAGTTGACGGTCACCATGAAGGTCGGCGGCTGAACGGCCACCTGGGTCATGAAGAAGAACTTCACGGGGCGGCGGCGGTAGATGGGCGGCGAGTGCTGGCGAGCGACCTTTTCGAGCCAGCGGTTGAGGTCGCTGGTGGACAAACGGCGCGACCACTGCTCGTGGAGTTCGTGGACGAGGTTGAAGACTTTGTGGACGCGCTGACCGGTCTTGGCCGAGATGAAGACCATGGGGGCGTAGTCGACAAAGTCCAGCTCGTGCATCAGGTCCTTGGCCCAGGTGCCTGCGGTGGATGAGTCTTTGTCGATCAGGTCCCACTTGTTGATGAGCAGGATGTGGGGTTTGCCCTTGTCGCGGGTCATGCGCAGCAGGCGCTTGTCCTGCTCGGTCATGCCCGAGGAAGCGTCAAACATGTAGAGCACGACGTGGGCGCGGTCGATGGACTTGAAGGCCTTGACGACGGCAAACTTCTCCATCAACTCCGAGATCGACTTGCGGCGCCGGACCCCGGCGGTGTCGATGAGGAGGTACTCTTTTTCGTCGCGCGTGACCAGCGTGTCGATGGCGTCGCGGGTGGTGCCAGGGATGTCGCTGGTCAGCAGACGGTCGGTGCCCAGGATGCGGTTGATGAGGGTGGACTTGCCGGCGTTGGGCTTGCCCACCACGGCCAGCTTCATGGGGCCGTCGTCGCCGTCCATCCCGCCGCGGACCTTTTCGATGGAGGGCAGGTACGGGGTGACCTCATCCATCAGGTCATCGACGCAGTAGCCGTGCTCGGCGCTGATGCCAAAGATGCGCTCAAAGCCCAGGGCGTAGAACTCGGCCGTGAGGGCGTCGTGGCGCGGGCCGTCGATCTTGTGGACGACCGCAAAGAGGAGCTTGTCGCTGATGCGCAGCATCCGCGCGATCTCTTCGTCGATCGGCGTCATCCCCGAGCGGCCGTCCATCATAAAGAAGACGATCTCGGCCTCGTCGATGGCGAGCTGGGCCTGCTCGCGCATCTGGCTCAGGAGGATGTCCTGGGAGTCGGGCTCAAAGCCGCCCGTGTCCACCACAGAGAAGGCCTTGCCGTCCCACTCCCCGTCGCCGTAGTGGCGGTCGCGGGTCACACCGGGGGTGTCCTCGACGATGGCGTCGCGGCTGCGGGTCAGGCGGTTGAAAAAGCGGCGCTTGCCCACATTGGGGCGGCCGACGATGGCGATGAGAGGGCGTGCTACAGCCATGATCTTGACTACGGTGGGTTGGCGCCGGCACGATGCCCTGACCAACAGCGAAAAGGAGGGAGGGTGTTGACGATCATCGGGCCGCTTGGCGGCGCGGGATGCTCTCAGCCCCTCTGAGGGTTCACCCAACGGCCTCAAAACCCCCCCGATGGGTGAGCTTGATGGCAGCTGGATGGTGTTTTAAGGGCGCGGGCGCCGGGCGGTCGGGTGGACCTTGACCCGGTTTGCGCGCCGAAGGTTTCTATGACCAGTTGAGCCCGGTGTCAATCCAGTTTGCTGTATCCAAGCCGTTCCAGGGCTCGCCGGTCCGTGGCCCAGCCGCGCGAAACCTTTACGTGGAGCTCCAAAAAGACCTTGCGACCAAAGAAGCGCTCCAACTCAGCCCTGGCCTGCGAGCCAATCTGCTTCAGACGCGCGCCCTGCTTGCCAATGATGATCCCCTTCTGACTGTCCTGCTCCACGTGGATGACCCCACGCATGCGGATCAACCCCCGGCGCGGGTCGTCGTGAAACTCTTCAACCGTCACCGCCGAGCTGTAGGGGATCTCCCGGCGCGTCTGCAGCGTGAGCTTCTCACGGATGAACTCGGCCGCGATGAAGCGCTCGGCCTGGTCGGTGATCATGTCCTCGGGGTAGAGCGGCGGCCCTTCGGGCAGATGCGACAGGAGCACCGACTTAAGCCGCTCCAGACCATCCCCCTTGAGCGCCGAGATCGGCACCGCGCCAAGCGGGCTGATCCCCTCGATGCCCATGTAGGCATCCAGCAGCGGCAGCACCATGCCGGGATCCTTGAGGCGGTCAATTTTGTTGATCGCCAACACGATGGGCAGCTTGGTCTGGGCCAGCGCCTCGGCCACGTGCAGGTCGGCCGTCATCACGCCGCCCTGGGCCTTGCGCATCGCCGCCGGGGCGTCGACCACAAAGAGCACCAGATCGGTGTCGCCGATGCTCGACAGGGCGTTGTCGACCATGACCTCATTGAGGGCCTTGTGGGGTTTGTGCAGACCGGGCGTGTCCACGTAGACCACCTGACCCACGCCCGACTCAGTCTGCACACCCAAAATGCGGTTGCGCGTGGTTTGGGGTTTGGAGGTCGCGATGCTGATCTTTTGACCCAGCATCGCGTTCATCAACGTTGATTTGCCCACGTTGGGCTGGCCGGCCAGCGCCACAAAACCGCTGCGCAGCGCCTGCTCGTTCGATTCGTCCATGGTTTTGACACCATTCCTGTGCTCAAAGCCCGCTCTTAAGACAGGCCAAACGCCCCCGCGCCCTGTGGGTGGGGAGAAAGGCAGCCTTGATCTTCCTTTTGGGCTTCTAAAATAATAAGTTCGCCATCAACGGGCCCGGTCAAACAACAACCGGCCCTGCGCCCACACAACCTCGGATACCTACCCATGTCAGAACCGCTCGCCGGTCCATCGGGGCTGCGCGTCAAATTCGACGATTTCAACGCACGTTTTGGCGATAAACTGCGCTTTTATGGACGCGGCTTTTTGGTGCTCGCGACCATAGCAGCGCTGATTTTTGCGGGCATCACAGCGCTCGGGGTCGCCTTTCAACTCCCCCTGGGCCCCATAGAGCACACCACCGCCCCCGACGTCCAGCATTTGCGCGGAGTCTACCACGTCTTGCCCTTGAGCGCCGACGGCGATCCGCGCCACGAGGACGTGCTGCGCGCCGCCAAGGGCGCCGGGGTCGACTTTGTCCTCTTTACCCAAAGCGGCAGCGAACCCTACCGGGGCCTGACCGAAGGCGAAGACGATCCCATCGCCATCGCCGGGGTTGAGTTTGACACCGGCGCCGGGTGGGTCTCCTTCATTGGCCCCGACGCGCAACTCAAACCCGGGCAGCACCCCGCGGACTCCGCCGCTGAAGTCACCGAGCGCCTGAACGCCAAGACGCCGCCCGGCATCACCATCGCCGCCCACCCCTACACCTGGGGCAAGAGCTGGGACCTGCGCCAACTCTCTCCCTCGGAGTCCCAAAAGAGCCAGCAAAAGCCTCTCCTTGAGCGCACCGAACGGGTGGGCGTCGAATTCACCTCCGCCCGCGAGCAAATCCAGGACGAGTCGGTCTTCCCCTACCTCAGCTACGACGACATGGACAGCATCTACTACCCGCGCGTGATCAGCGAGATCGGGGCCAACCCGATTCCGGACGACGTGCTGGCAAGCGAAAATTACGCCGCCCATCGTACGTTCCTCGACGACGCGGATGCGTTGGGCTTTGAGGGATTGAAGCCCAACACGTCTTTTGACTGGGAGATCATCCGACGGGAAATCGCCGGCGAGATCCCTCCGGCGGCCAGCATCGGTGACTACGCG
>CAKZKQ010000730.1 GCA_937123825.1 uncultured Pseudomonadota bacterium | reverse complement strand
CGCGCAACTGGTCGCCGGTGACCTCAAAGAAGGCCAGGTTTTCGGCGTAGGTCGGCAACTTGACGTCGCCCAGCATGCCCTTGGCCGCCTCCATGTCCACGCCTTCAAAACCCTTGCTCATCAGCTCATAGCTGCTTTTGGGGTCTTCCAGGACCTTCTCAACACCGGCAAACCAACCCAGCATGAACTTGGCCAACAAGTCCGGGTGCTCTTTGGCAAAGTCGCCGCGCGCAATGAAAATATCGGCGATGAGCGCCGAGGCCTCTTTGGTCGATGCCAGGATCTTGGCGCCTTCGCGGTCGTCGGCGGCCTGATACACATCGGGAGACCAACTCACAGCGGCGTCCACGCGGCCCTGGCGGAAGAGCTGCGCCGCTTCAATGGCTGAACTGGTAAAGACCCAGTTGACCTCGCCGGTCTTCAACTCTGCCTGACTGAGCAGGTAGAGCGCGAAGTAGTGGCTGGGGGTGGCTTCGGCCACAGCAATGCGCTTGCCTTTGAGGTCGGCCACACTCTTGATGTCTTTGCTGACCGCGATGGCGTCACCGCCGCGCGACCAGTCGTATTGCATGAAGGCCACCGGGTTGGTCTCTTTTAGAGAGTCGTACTCCAACGCGTAGGAATCGACGGTGCCCCACATGATGTCCACGCCGCCTTTGTCGCCGCCGGTCTTGAAGGCCGCGCGGATGGCCGGGTAGTCATCGATGATCTGCAGATCGACCTCGATGCCGTACTCTTTCCAAAAGAGGGACTCTTTGTTGGCCTTAAAACCGTTGTTGGCCACAATGCCGCCAGCGTAACCACCCCAGGTCACGATCCCGACCTTGATCGGGCGGTCGATGCCGGGTGTCGAGGCGCCATCGGCAGCAGGTTTGCCCTTGTCGCCTTTGTCGGCGTCGGCTTTGTCGCCTTTGTCCGCCTTGTCCTTATCTTTATCGCTGTCGACGTTGTCCCCAAACTCGGGGGTGATGCCGGCTTTGTCTTCTTCGGAGGGTTTGGGCAGAAACTTCCACACCGCCACACCCACCAACACCAATCCGAGCAATACCAGCAGGATCTTCCCACCAGTGTTGACGCGCACCTTTGCCATGCTCTCTCCTCTCGATTTTCAAGGCGTGTGTGCCCACGGTCTCCCATTGCAGCCCAGGGCAGCAGCCGTTGCTGCCGCCTGATCCAGCGTCCACGGTCCTGGCTTGATGGTGGGCAAGCACAAACGATGCTCGCCCCCAACCACCGGCTGGTTCTGCTTGTGTGGGTTTACACGGTTGTCTCGCCGCGTTTATTCGCGAGTGATGGGGTTTTCTTCCACAAAGAGCGACACAGCATCAAAGAGACGCTGTTCCTCTTGGCCCTTGTGCACCAACCAGTTTTCAAAGGTCACGCGTGCCGTCTCAAGCTTTTCGCGGTTGGCGCGGATTTGAGCCTGTTTTTCTTCCAGGTACGCCTCGATCTCAGCCTGGATCAGCGCGTTGTCGTACTCGACCTCGTCTTCAAGGTTTTTGAGGTCTTTGCGCTGCATTGATTCGTAATGATCGAGCGCTTTGTCGCGCGACACCGCGTCCTGGATGACGTTTTGCAGCGATGCGCCGGTGGCCTCCAGCGCCACGCGCACCGAAGCGGCCTTGGCTCTGGAGCTCAACTCCGCGATGTGCGTGCTTTGAAGCATCTGTTCGACCTTGAAGATGTTGAAGCCACCATCTTCTTCGGCAGCGAGCCCTGCAGCCGCGTAGATTTCGCCAAATGAGTGCATGCCGCTCTCGGCGCGCCCCAATCCGGCTTCGTCCAACTCTCCTGCATAGGGATCCAGGCCCATATCCACCACGCGGACGCGCTTGCCACCGCCAGCGGTACGGGCGGCAGGGGCAGCATCTTCGATGTGCTCCTCATCCTCGTACTCTTCGTCCTCGTACTCCTCGTCGTCGTACTCTTCTTCCTCGGCCGCAGCGTCTTCATCGTCGTGTTCGATGGTCACAAACCAGTCAAGGACCTTTTTGAGGCGAGCCATGAGCGCTCCTTTGGGCAGATGGTCCGCTTTGGGCCTTTCACCAGAGCCCTGCGGACACACGTCAGCATCATGAACCAGAGTCGGTTTGGTTCTAAGGCCCCAAGGAGACCGATGTCAACCGGAGCGGTGGTCTCACAACCCAATGTTCCATACGCCTGGTGCGCCCCTGGAGCGGGCTTTGGAGGTTGTCTGAGAGGACCCCGCAGCAGATTTTGAACGCACGCAGGGGATGGTCCCATGGGGGAAACGGTGGGGCAGTGATGGGTCGGCGAGGCACGCAGCGCGAGCGGCACGATAAGACTGCACGCATTGACTGTAGTAAGCCCGGTAGAGTCTACGCTGGTGGCTGTCGTTGGTGTGGCACAGCGGTTTGATTCCACCGCGTTTGGGGTTCTTGGGGCGAGCACTCCAATGCTGAAATACGGCGTTGCGGAGCTTGGAGCGGGTGTTTGGGCTGCGTTTTGTTTCTGTGGTCTCTTTGTGCAGCGCAGTCAGGCCCTCTTCAACCATTTGTTCAAGGCGCGCCGAACGCTGACGCTCATCAAGCCCCTCTTGCTGCCACAGCGGCAAAGGGGCCAACTCCAAGCTCACATTGTCAAAGAATGTGTCATTGAGCACCGCTTCATTGTAGAGCGCACGGCCTTTGAGCCCATGCTTGCGCCCATAACGCGCCACGCGCCTGAAGTTCATCCAGCGCCCTTCGACCGGTTGACCTGTCACGTGGCTTTCGTAGGCGCTGGCCCCTGCCCATTGCCAAGGATGCTCGACCAACCCCGCCGCCACAGGATTGAGCAGCGTGTAAACGACTTTCTGTGCCAACTGCTCTTCATCCAATATGGGAGAAGACGTGTAACGTCCATGGAAGAATGTGCCATGGCGTCCACGGTGGCGGTTGATGCGCCTGGCAAGCTGAGATTGGAAGTGCTTCATGAAGGCATCCAAATTCAACAACGGTGCCTGTACGATAAGGTGGAAGTGATTTCCCATAAAAGTAAAGGTAAAGACTTTAACCTTGTATCGATTGACTGCCTCGGCCAAAGCACCGCGGCACAACTGCGCAATGAAGGGCTCATCCGGTTGGAAGAAAAACCGCTCCTGAAAACAACGGTTGGTGACAAAGTAGATGTAATCTTCATGCTGAATTCTGAGCGGGTGACCCATTTTTGCAGCCCTCCTTGTGTGCTCACTGTGTCTTCACGAAGGGCTGTTGTCGGGCGCTGTGTGTTTCAGTTGCGTTCTTTTTGAATTTTTTTGTGGGATGGGGTGGTGTGGTTGACGTCATTGACACCTCTGCGGGTGAGGCGGTGGTCGTGTGAATGGGGGTTGGTTGATGTCATTGACACCTCACCCATTAGACTGATGCCCTCGTCGAGTTGTTTATCCGCGCATATATGCCAGGTAGCCTTTAAGGCCGTTGTTGTCGCAAAAGTGGGTTTGGCATGGTCAATGCGATGGGGGAGAGCGCCGCTTGCGAGAGGGGCTTGTTCTGGGGGTGTAGTTCAAAGGCAGAACACCTGATTGTCGATCAGGACAGTGCGGGTTCGAATCCCGTCACTCCCGTTTCCACTGACATCGATGCTGTTTTGTGCCCTTTGCGCCAAGGCGAGACTGGCAAAAGCATGGCAACCCTCCTAAGATCTCGCCTGTGCGTGTGTTCTTACTAAGTAAAGACCACCAGGGGGCGGCGATGTTTCATCGAGCGATTGGGTATGTGTTGGTTTGTGGGGTGTTGGGGTTGATGGGTTGTGCTGCTGAGCGGCCACCGAGTGCTCCTGGGGATGTTGAGCAAGACAGGACCGACCCCAACAATGATGTGCCGCCCAACAACGATGGGAACAATGACGTCAACAACGATGGGCCCAACAACGACGTCAACAATGATCAAAACAATGAACCCAACAATGACGTCAACAACGATGGACCCAACAACGACGTCAACAATGGGTTCAACAACGATGTCATTCCCACACCTGAAGGGGCCTTTATCCTGCAAGGGGCTGTGTTGACCCCCGATGGGGTCATTGACCCTGGTCACGTGCTGGTGGTTGAAGACACGATTTTTTGTGTGGCCGACGATTGCACGCAGGAGCCCGAGGCCCTCGACGCTGTGATTATCGACACCCGTGGTGTGATTTCGCCAGGGTTGATAGACGCACACAACCACCTCCCCTACAATTTCCTGCCTGAGTGGATACCTCCGCGCAGTTTCACCAACCGCTACCAATGGGCGGATGATCCTGGCTATGAGGAGCACATTCGACCCTTCACCGCCCACCGCAGCTCCAACAGCCATTTTTGCCCGGCGGCCCGTTGGGGAGAGTTGAGATCCTTGCTTCATGGCACCACGACCATCATGGGGCAGTCTTTTGAGCGCACATGCACATCGGGTTGGGTGCGCAACGCTGACCACAACCACGATCTCCAGCACGATCACATGCGCACCACCATCGGTTCAGTGCGCGACATCAATGATGACGCAGCCCAAGGCTACATCGACAGCTTCAATCAACCCGGCGAGCCTGTGACGCGCTTTGCGGTGCATATGGCCGAAGGCATTTCGGACAACCGCGTGGATGAGGAGTTTGAGTCTTTTGTTGGCCGTGACCCCCGGCCAAATCGGCACGCAGGTCAATCCCTCATGGTGGGTGGCACCTCGGTATTGATCCACTCTGTCGCAGTGACCGATGACCACCTCCTGGAAATTGCCGAGGCCGACGCCAAGATCGTCTGGTCGCCTTCAAGCAATATGGTGCTCTACGGCGACACGGCCGACATTGGCCGAATTCTGGAGTTGGGGATCACCACAGGCCTTGGGCCAGACTGGACGGTCAGCGGTGAGGACAACATGCTGGCCGAAATGCGCTTTGCGGCCGATTACGGCCAGCAAATGGGTGTGGACGCTGTGGACGCCGAGAGGTTGTGGCGGATGGCGACAGTAGACGGCGCCGATGTGGTGGGGCTGGCTGGCTTTGTTGGGCGCCTTGAAGCAGGGCAACGTGCCGACATCGTGGTCTTTGCACGCAAAAACACCGATCCTTACGAGAGTGTCCTTCAAAACAGGGCCCGTGATGTGCGTCTGGTGCTTATTGATGGCCAGGGGTTCTACGGTGATGAAGCGCTTTTGGCACTGGCCAGGCACGACCAGTGCGAGATCTACGATGTTTGTGGGTCTTCCCGTTTCATCTGCGTCAAAGAACCCGATGCGGTTCACGAATGGAGTCAAGAAGGCATCGGAGACATCCGTCAACAACTCCTTGATATCTTGGAGGGAACCCCCGACGCTCCTGACGATGAGCAGTACGGTCGAGGGGATGAGTTGCTCGAATTGGTCGATTGTCAGGAATGACTGTATGCAGAATGATCTCTTTGCTGCTTCTAAGGATGCCAACAAGGATTCTCCATCCACCATCACCAAAGGCCTCGGCGGCAGCGAACTTGCCGCTTTGTTGGGACTCAACCCCGGCATGTCAGCGCTCGAACTTTGGCGCGTCAAGACCAATCGCCCCGTGACCAGGCAACGCTCCGAGGCGATGCGCCGAGGGGTGGTCCTTGAGCCTGTCGTCAAAAAACTCTTTGAGCAACACACCCAGACGACACTTAAAACGGGCCAGCGCCTGCGTCACCCCCGCTGGCAAGAGGGTGTGGTCATGAAGGCTCTCACAGACGGTACGTTGCCCGACGGGCGCATTTTTGAAGCCAAAACCACCCACGAACAATCCCCCAGACATCAGCAATTTATGGCTGGACATATCCCATTGTCTTATGCGCTGCAGTTACAGCACTACGCCGCGGTGTGTGGCGCTGATGGGGTTATTGCGTGCCTGTCGGGACCCAACAAACCTCTGCCCTGGCATGCTCACCCGTGGATACTGACCATCATAGAATGGCACAGAATCCCCGCGTTGTGCGCGATGCTCGAAGACATCGTCGGCCAGTGGTTCAAATCTTACGTCCAGGCTGACCGTCCACCGCCTGCTCAAGATCCGATGGCGGAGCGCGTGTGCGGATTGCTCGATGGTGAACAGTGGACACAACCATCCAGACATATTTCAGGTCAGGAGCTTGATGCTCAGATTCTTGAAGATAAGGGGCCCCAACTGACTCTTTTTGGTTGAAGGTCTGGTATTGTGCTGGTGTCAGAGACGTCCACCAATGCCGACCCTGCGCAGATCGTTGCTCTCTGTAACGGTGTCAGAGACGTCTACCAAAAGCTTATCCGATACAGAGTGGCAGTTGTTTCTTCCGCCTTCTTTTTGTTGAGTATCTTGCGCGGTTTTGTGCTTTGCCCTGGTGTCAGAGACGTCCACCGATCTCCATTTGGAGGGGGTTGCAACATCCCGTAACGGTGTCAGAGACGTCTACCAGGTCCCCACTAAGTCTCCCCTCCATAAGCCCCCATACGATTGTCTTTGGACAGCCAGGCAAGAATGAGCAGTCCTGGCAGTGCAGCTGCGGTGGTCAGTCCAAAGAAGGTGCTCCAACCAACGGCTTGCGCCATGTGTCCTGTGGTGGTGGCCAAGGTGGTTTTTAACAACCCTGCAGCCGCGGTCAGGAGGGCGTATTGTGAGGCTGTGTATTGTCGGTTGCACAGGGTGCTTAGGAAGGCGACAAAAGCGGCGGTTCCGATGCCTCCTGTGAGGTTTTCAACGCCGATGGTGGCGGTCAGGACCCAGAGGTCGAAGCCGACATTGGCTTGGATGACAAGCATGATGTTGGAGAGCATTTGCATGGCGCCGCCAATCCAGAGCGCGCCGACGAGGCCTGCTTGTCGCACGAGCGCGCCGCCGATGAAGACGCCTGCGATGCTGGCGACCAGCCCGTAGGTGTTGGCGATGCCTGCGATGTGGAGTTTTTCAAACCCGAGGCTGTGGAGCATGGGGTTGGTCATGGTGCTGGCCAGCGCGTCGCCCAATTTGTAGAGCATGACAAAGAGGAGAATGGGAACCCAGGCGGGGCGTTTTGTGAGGTCGCGCAGCGGTCCCCATACGGCGTCGCGTGCGGTGTGCCAGGGGGAAGGGAGGTTGGGTGGGAGCGTTGTGGGAGGAGGTGGCTCTGAGCAGGTCAGGGAGGTGAAGACGCCAACGAGCATGAGCGAGGCCATGAGGATATAGGCGGCGGACCAACTGCTCAGCATTTCGGCGGCAGCCAGCGCGCCGCCGCCGGCTGCGAGCATGCCAAGGCGGTAGCCAAAGACAGCGGCGGCCGCGCCGGCGCCTTGTTCGTGTTCCTGGAGTGTTTCAACGCGGTAGGCGTCGATGACGACGTCTTGGCTGGCGGAAAATATGGCGGTGATCAGCGCGGCGATGGCGGTCAGCGTGCTGTCTTGGGCTGGGTTGGTGGATGCCAGCGCGAGCAGCGAGGCGATGAGCATGCATTGGAGCGTGAGCAGCCAGCCTCGGCGTTGTCCCAGGCGGCGCGTCAGCCAGGGCAGGGGGGCGCGGTCCAGCAACGGGGCCCAGAGGAACTTCAGGCTGTAGGGGGTGGAGGTGGCCGCGAAGAGACCGACTGTGGCGATGTCGAGGCCTTGATCCATGAGCCACAGTGAGAGCGTGCTGTAGATGAGCAGCAACGGCAGTCCACTGGAGAACCCCAAAAAGACCAGCGTGAGCATGCGACGGTCTTGGTAAACGCTCCAGGCCTTGTGGAGTGGGGAGGGCACGGTTCACGCTTCCTTGAGGGTTTGGGCCAGGGTCAACATGGGCTGCCAGCCACCGAGCCGGTCTTCGATGCTCCAACATGCCGAGAGAATGGCCTGGGCCATGGACCAGCGCCGCATGCGCTCTCGGTCCAGTTCTGTGTGTTCGGCCAGGATGTCAAGGCGCCGCTGCACGGTGGGCAGCGAGAAGGCTTTGGGGGTGGGGTTGCGCATCCAGGCGCCGACTTCGTAGGCCGGGTCCCCAATGACGCCTTGTGGATCAATGGCGACCCAGCTCTGGCGGTGGTTTTTGAGGATGTTGCCGTGGTGGAGATCGCCGTGGAGGATGTGGGCGGCGGTGGTGGTCTCTTGAAGGTCTTTAAAGCATTGGTGGCCCTCTTCAAAAATGCGCTCGGGGATGGGGCCTGTGGTGCCGTTGTGAAGTGTGCGCAGGCGGTCAAAACCCTTCATCCAGTCCGCTGTGGTGGGCAACGCAGGGCGGTGGGGCGTGGCTGCGGAGGTGAGAGGGGATTGCAGGGAGGTGATGAGCTTGGCCACGGCTTCGGTGGCATCATCATCGCAGAGGTTGGCCTGGAGCATGGATGTGCCGGGGGTAATGCGGGTCATGACAATGGCGCAGAGCGCAGGATCGGCGTGGATGACGCGCACAGCGCCTTGTGCCGCGCCAAAGTGTTCCATGGCGGTCAGTTGGTGGGTGGCGCCTGGGCCAGGAGGGGTCAACTTGAGGACCGCCGGTGTGTGATCGGCCATCCGAACGGGAGCGACAAACCCAAATGTCAGTGGCCACGGGATGGGCGGCGTCAGCTTGAGCGACCAGCGTCGCAGGCAGTCGTCCAGGAGCGTGGGGAAGGCATGGATCCATTCGGCCGCTTGCTCGGCGTGCACGGCTTCGAGGGTTGTTTTCAGTTCAGGGGGCAGTTGCATGCCGTCTGCTCCTGGTCTTGGACGCAAGTGCGTTGTGGTTGTGAGGCTGGCGCTGAATGGACATGGGATTGACGTGGGGCGGTGGAGTGCTAATACCTGAAGACATAAGGGGCGGACATCCACATGGTTTGCAAGTGGGTACCTTTGGTGTGTGGATCGTGGGCAACGGTGGCGTTGGCTGGTTTGGCGCGTGCTGTGTCTGATCCATCGTGTGGGATGTTTGCCTTTGCGCGGGCCGTCACGATACCGATGGTGTGAGGGCCTTGGATGGAGGTCAAGATATCCTATGGATCTGGACAGTTGGGATCCGCTTGGTGACGCAAAGAAGGCAGCGTCCCAAGCGGAGCAGGTGCATTGCCCCAAATGCCATTTTGTGGGCACCGATCCACAACAATGCCCTCGATGTGGGGTCATCTTTGCGCGGATCAAGCCAGCACCCCCTACCAACGCAAATGCCCCGCGGCCTGGACCACCAACCACTGCTCGCCACACCGCTCCGACGAACACAGCCACAGAACCGCTGGGTTCACTGGCCAATGTCGCGGTGGGCAGTCACGTGGCGCGCCCGCTTGCTGGACCTGAACGTGACCACGCGGCGCTCTTGAAAGAGGCCACAGCGCGCTACGATGGGCTCAATGATGATCTCTGGCGAGACTCTTTTTGGCTCTATGCGCTGGCGTTGCCGCTTTGTGTGCTCTTTGCGGCGATGATTCAGTGGAGCGATGGGCTGAAGTTCCTCTTTTGGTGGCCAACGGTCGGGTTTCATGAGTTTGGCCACGCTTTTGTGGGGTGGTTGGCCAGCCACAAGGCCACCCCCTTTGTCCTATGGACCAATTTTAGTCTGGAACCCTCGGCGCTGGTGTACGTATGCTTTGCGTTTCTGCTTGGCGTGGCAGCCTGGGCCGGGGTGCGAGAGCGGCGGTACTTCATCACAGTCGTGGCTGGAGTCCTCTTTGTGGCCCAGGCGCTGATGACCTTTGTGGTCTCGGATGATGGTTTCCATGCCGCCATGTCTGCCGGGGGGATGGGGGGCGAGTTTGTCCTCTCGACGCTGGTGATCGTGGCCTTTTTTTACAAACTGCCCCAGCGCTTCCATTGGGATTTTGTGCGCTTGCTGGTGCTGCCCATCGCCGTGCACACCTTTGTCAACGCCTTCTGGCTGTGGTGGCGCATCAGCGACAACTTTACGCTCGTCCCGTGGGGCACAGCCATGTACGGCCAAACCGACGCCGGAGGAGACTTCAACCAACTGCACGATGTCCACGGATGGCGCATCGGCGACATGGTGGACTTCTACGTCCCCCTCGGCGTCGTCTGCACCCTACTCATCGCGGGACACTACTTCTGGCACCTCACCCGCATTCATCGTTTGGGGCGGCCCCAATGGCGTTTGGGGCGGCCCTAATGGCGTCAGAACTCACACAACTCTCTCGCAATAGCGGTTTGGGGCGGCCCCGGCGGCGCCAGGAGCCACGTGACTCGCTCGCAATAGCGCTGCTATGGCTT
>CAKZKQ010000729.1 GCA_937123825.1 uncultured Pseudomonadota bacterium | reverse complement strand
GGTTCGTCGAGCATTGGCGACGACGAGATCGGCATCATCGGGCCGTCGGGCGACGGGACAATTGTCAGACAGAACCTGGATTGGGTCACCGGATGTCGACGCACATTGCGCCCCATGTGGACAAAACTGACAATAGCTTACCACACCCTCCCCCCAAAGCACTCCACGCCTTTTCCCCAGGTCCCCCACAGGGTGCGCGGTCTGTGGGCTGTGCTGTGGGGAAGTGTCGACGCTCAAAACATCCTCAGCACGTTGCCGGGCACAGAGACCCCCCACGAACCACGGCCACAGGTCGACAAATCCAAAGGCACCATCTGGATTGTCCGGTCTTTCAAAGCACGCCAACGCCCCAGACCCCACAAAGGGCGCCTGGACTCAAAGCGGGCAGGTTTGTGGGCTTGGAGGACACGCGCAAAAAGTGGGCGTTGGTACGCACCAAGCCCAAGAAATGTCGTCTGAGCGCGTTTGGCCAATTTCTGGGATCAGGGATCGTGGATCCAACTCAAATCTGTCTACAGACAAGTCTCCAGACAAATTCAACCAACTTAGCTAAATATTAGCCAACAACTTATCCACATTAGCCAATACCCTAACAACCCCGAAACGACCGAGTTGGATGGACCACTTCCCACAGACCACCCCTCGCGTCCCCTGGCCGCCGCATGCACCCCAACTCGCCAACTTAACCGGGTTGGCTGCACGTCCTCAGATGGGGCTGTGGGGTGTGGTGTGGAGAAGGCCTGCGGATAAATGCGGCGATGCCGACGGGCACGTGGTGCGACCTGCTGGGGATTGTCCACCAAACCACGCGCAACACCGACAATGTCGGTGCAACACCGTGGATCCACGCACAACGAAAGATTTGACAAGTTAACTTAGCCAACCCCACCATTAGGCCGCCCGAGCGACCAAGGAGGCCTTCGGCATGACGACACAATTCGGGAGCGCGGTGCGTTCCCGGCGCAAAGCACTCAAATGGACCCAGAAGGCACTGGCGTCCCGGGTGGGCTGCACGGACGCCTACATCTCTGAAATCGAAAACCAGCGCAAAGAACCCGGCGATGAACTCCGCGCTCGATTGATCGACATCCTCGATCTTCGCGATCTCCCACAGGAAGATCACCAGAGCACCTCAACCAAGATCATCGCCATGCCGCGCAGCTCCCCAATGGCGCTGCCCGGTCTGGACATCTCGCCGCCCTCACTGCGCGCCGTCGACACAGAACGCGACGAAGACTTTGAAGCGCACTACCGAGAGGCCTTCACGCAGGCGTTGACCACCGCCGCCATCGTCGGCTGGAAACCCACCGGCGCCGACTGGACACTGAGCGCCGCGCACCTGATCGGCACCGCAGGCCTGGGTCTGCTGGCGCAAGGCACCCTCACGCCCGCGCAGCTCTCCCCCGGCGCCCGACAACGGCGCGTGCTCATCAAAGGCCCCCAGCCCGGACACGACCGCTCCATCCACAACGGACGGGTCGAAAAAGAGTTCTACCTGCGCCAGACGCTGCCCGATGAACCGGGCTTTGGCCCGCCGCCTGCGCTGGCCTACCTCCCGCGCACGCTCTTCACGCACAGCGCCCAGACCTCCTTTGCGCTGCCCGAACAGGTCGCCGTGCTCATCTTTGACCTCAGCCAGCGCCACACCGCCCTGAGCCCGCCCCAAACCCTCGATCAAATCGATCTGATGGCCCAGGGCGTGCGCTCGCTGCGCGATCTGGTCAACTGGTGCAGCGTCGCACACCGACTGGTCGCCACCGTCCTCAACATCCACAACGCCGGATGGACGCACCGCAGCCTCAGCCCCAGAAACATCCTCATCCGCACCGAGCGCGGCTTTCACCACGACGTACGGCTGATCGAGTTCTCCGCTGTCGCGCGCCAGGGACGCCCCTGCGAACCCTTTGTCGACGCCACCGAACTGTGGCACTGGCAACCCGAACGGCTTGAAGCCTGGGGCGAAGAAGGCGCCCCAAGCCGCCGACGCCGCTCCTGGACCCCAGAACCCCGCGTTGAAGACGTCTACGCGCTGGGCGCGGTGCTGGGACAACTCCTCGTCGGCGTCAGCCAGCAACACACCGACAACCCCGAGCGCGAGGAACGCTCCTGGCGCGCCTACATGGCCCAGCAACGCAGCGACGACCTGCGCTTCCACATCGACGAAGGCCGCAAACACCCCGAACGCCTTCCCGAACCCCTGCGCGACGAACTCTCGCGCCTCTACCACCTGTGCCACGAGCTGCTCGACACCCCACGACGCGTCACCATCGGGCGCCTCATGGAGCACCTCGACACCATCGACCACATCCGCACCCGCGCCCAGCTCCTGATGACCGACTGGCCCGGGCGCTCCCCCGACGGCCCCTCCAAAGACCCTCGCGCGCGCCGCTCCACCTCCATCGAGGTCCTGCTGCGCTCCATGGAGACGCACGCCTCCACGGCCCAGGAGCGCGACTGGTGCGCCCGGCACCTGGAGGACGACGTCGATGCCATCAAACGCCACGTGAGGCCGTTTCCGTGGCTCTGGCGCACGCTCCAGCGCCTCGACACGCCCTGCCCGCCCGACGCGCTCAACCGCGATCAGGCCTGGGCAGACTGCCGCGAGTTTCTGCGCCTTGGTTTTGTGCGCTACGCCAGCAACACCTTGACGGGGCTGCTGCGCTCTGGCCCCACCGACAACCCCGAGCGCGACGCCCAGATGCTGCGCGTGGCCGTGGGCGGGCTGCTGATCCGCGAGGAAAACCTGCCGCCCGTGCGCGAAATCCTGGCCCGCTTTGACCTCGACACCAGCGCCGAACCCCCCTTCATCGGCCACCTGGGGCGGCGGCGCTGGTGGGTGGAGCTGCTCAAGCTGCGCATGGCGCTGATGGAAGGCGCCCGCGACCAGGCCGCCTTCCTGCTCGAAACCATGCCTCGGCCCGAGCCCGAAATCTCGCCTCGCGCGTGGCTCTGGATGCTCATGGTGGAAACCCTCCAGGCCCTTGAGAGCGGTCGAAACCCGATGCGCCAGCGCGAAAGCCTGGTCATGGCGCGGCGCTGGACCAACTCCACGCCCGAGTCGCTCTTTGTCACGCGCCTGCTGGCCCGCTGCGACGCTGCGCGCGGCGATCTAGGCCAGGCCCTCCAGTGGCTCCACGTCGGCCTGGGAGAGTCCACCGCCCGCGAGTTCCCCGTGGAGTACGCGCTGATGCTCTCATTGGCCGCCACGCTCATCCGCGACGCCCTCGACGATCCTGCCCGGCGGCAGCGTTTGCATGACCAGGGCGAGCACCCTGGAGCGGTGCTGGAGGTGGCGGGGAGGCTGGCGCTGCGGGCTGGGGACATGTTTCAGCTTATGGGCATGGTCCACCACCTCCAGCAGGCGCTCATCGTCGCGGGGGATTGTGCGCGACTGCAGGGCGCGGCGCGCGATCTGACGCGCGCGGTCACCTGGTATGAGTTGGCGCGCGGAAACACCGCCTTGTCGCCTTTTCACGGCCCCAGGATGGCCCAGCGGCGCATTGAGTTGGAGCATCGTTTGGAGGTTTTGGAGCGCCAATGGCGAGAGGATCGCTCTCGTCCGGCGGATCCCGGCATGATCCAGGCCAGCGCGCTGCTTGACCGCCATGGGCCGATGTTTTTGGCCTTGATGGGGGGCCAGCGGCTCTCACCGGCGCTTGCGGACCCGGGGCAGCCTCACCTTGGCCTCTTGTTGGGGGACTTGATCGACACCCACGTGACGCAGGACCCGGACACGATCTTGGATCTGGGCTGCGGGGTGGGTGACGACAGCCGGGCGCTGACGGCACATTTTCCGGGCGCGGAGATCATTGGTGTGGATGTCTCTTCGTGGTGCATCCGCGAGGCGCGCCATCGGCGTCAGCCTGGGGGGCGGTGCGCTTTCCACCACATTGACGTGGAGGCGCTGCTTAAGGGGCGGCTGCACTTTGGCGAGCCTTCGTTGGTGATCATGCGCGATACGCTGCGCCACGTGACCTTTAAGCGGACCTTCTTGCGGGCGTTGCGGGATGTCTTGCCGGTCGGCGCGATCATTTTGGGGGTGGAGCCCATTCAGACGCGCGTTTGCGGCCCTGGCCAGTGGCAGCGGCTGATGAACGCCTCGGCGTTGACCAACCTGGAGACCCTTCCGGGGCTCATGGAGCTGCTTCAGGAGTCTGAGTACACGCTCCTGACCCGCGCGCCGCGCGATCACAGCGTCGATCTTCATGCGCTGCTTCAGGACCGGGCCGATTGGTTCCATCAGGCCCGCGACCGCGAGGCCCGGATGTTGGCCGAGCGCCCCGACGCCCCTCGGCTGGTCCACCGCCACTTGAGCCCGCTGCTCGAAGGCTTCGCCCCCGGCGGCGTCCTGGGGTGGATCGGCTTCGCTGCCCAACTGGCCTCCTGAACACTGCGGGTGCAGGGGCGCGCCCCTGCCGGGGGGTTTGGGGGCAAGCAGCCCCCATGCACGCCATCGTGTCGTGGAACAGCTGGGTATTAAAGAAGTGGTTGGAAAACGCCGCTGCGCGGCAGGTTGCACGCCGCACGACGGCTCTGGGCGGCTTGGGATGGGGGCTTCGCGCCCCCAGACCCCCCGGCAGGGGCGCGCCCCTGCACCTGCAATTTTTAGCCGAGGAGGCCCGTGAGAGGGCCGGTGCAGAAGCGCTCATCGCCGAAGGTCTCCGTCTCCACACCAAAGATGTTGAGGAACGAGACCAGCAGGTTGTTGTGGGGATCGCCGTCGTATTGGAGCAGACGACCGGTGCGCAGCGCGCCGCCTGCGCCGCCCGCCAGCAAGAAGGGCATGTCCACCTGGCTGTGGATGTTGCCTCGGGACAGCTCGTTCATCCAGAAGATGAGTGTGTTGTCCAACATCGTCCCGTTGCCCTCCGGCACCTGCGCCAGACGATCCATCAGGTACTTCACCTTGGTCGCCATCCAGGTCTCGCGGGCCGTCAACTCATCCTTGGCCTCGTTGTTGGACGGACCCGCGTGGGAGAGCGAGTGGCCGTCTCCAAGCGACTCCAACCAGGGGAAGCGGATGTGGTTCTTGGCGTTGGAGAACTGAATCGACCCCACGCGCGTGATGTCGCACGCCATCGCCATGACCATCAAGTCGATCTGCAAACGCGCGATCTCGGGCATGGTGTCTTCGTGGTCGGGGTTCTGGTCCGGCGGCGGCGGCGTGTCGAGGCAGGTCCCATCAAAGAGCCGCTCGTTCTGCAGACGCCGCTCCATGTCCCGCACCATCTCAAAGTGCGACTCCAGGCGCTGACGGTCGTCGTAACCCGCCTGACGCTGCACCAGCGCCATCTGACGCTGCACCGTGTCCAGAACAGACAGACGCTGGGCGCGGCGGCGCAGCCTGTCAGGCACGGCCTTGGACATGAATACGGTAAAATCGTCACCCATTTTCAGGCTGTCCGGGTCGGGCAGGTTTAACTCGACCAACAGCTCTTCGTCGGTTTTCTCTTCCAGCGCGGCCTGCTGTTCGGACAGGGCCTGCTCTTCCAAAGCGGCCTGTTCGGCAGCTTCTTCTGCCTCGACCGCAGCACGGCGGCGAGACCAGAAATTCTGCTCGCCGCTCAATGTATCGTCTCCTTACGCTGCGGTGCACGATACACGTCCGACGTCTGGCGAATACGGGCATCGCCGATACCGTCTTCTTTAAGGTCAACGCGGGTCTTGTCCCGGCGGCGTTTCACGAACACTTCGTCCTCGTGATGCAATTCGACGAAATCACGGATCCAGGCAATCAGCCCTTCGGGCATGGGAACTTTCTCGACCAGCTCTTCGCCCGTGTCTGCGTAATCCTGCGCCTCGTAAGGAGACGCCGTTGCCAGTGCGATATCCAGAGGGCGTTCATCAAGGCTGTCACGCATGATCACATAGATGCAGGGCACGCGGGCAGACAATCCTGTCAG
>CAKZKQ010000728.1 GCA_937123825.1 uncultured Pseudomonadota bacterium | reverse complement strand
CTTGGACAACGCCACGCTGACCGGCGCCAGCCTGCGCGCCGCAGACCTCACCAACGCCAGCCTTTTTGGCACCAACCTCGCCCAGGCCAACCTCCAAAACGGTGCTTACGAGTGCCAGGGTGAGCCTCAAAACGGCGGACGCACCCTGCTCAGGGGCGCAAACTTCAACGCCGCCGACCTCACAGAAGCCCGCTTCACATCCGGCGACGCCCCAGCCGACGGCGACCCTTGCACCATCGCCGCCGAGGCCTCTCCCGACATGGCCGGCGTGCGCTGGACCCAGACCAACCTCACCGGCGCCGTCCTTCACAACGCCGACTTCAACAACGCCGACCTCTCCTCCACCATCATCGCCAGCGCCGACCTTCAACGCGCTTGTATGACCGACGCCACATTCCTGCGTGCCGACCTCACTGACGCAGACCTCACCGACACCGATCTAACCGGCGCAAACCTCATCGACACACTCGCGCGCACCACCCACTTCAATGGCGCCACCCTGACCAACGTCAACATCTCGGGCTCCAACCTCGAAGACGCAGAACTCAAACGCATCGAAGGCGACTCCATGACGGTCTCCAGCGCGATCGTCAACGGCGCCAGCTTTGAAGACGCCAACCTGCAACGCTCCTCATGGATCGGCGCCCTGCTCGACAGCGTCTCATTGGCAGGGGCCACCCTGGACCACGCCGACCTGCGCAACGCCGAACTGACCGACGTCACCCTGACCGGCGCCAGCTTTGAATCCGCCGACGCCCGAAACGCCAACCTCTTCCAACTCGACCTGTCCCAACTCAACTTTTCAAACGCCCTGCTCGACGGCGCCAATCTCAACAGCGCCAACCTCACCCACACCAACTTCACCGGTGCTCGCCTTCAAGGCACCACCTTCAACCTGGCCCGATACAGCGCCGACACACTCTGGCCCGCTGGCTTCGAGTTTCGAACCATCGAAGCCCTCGGCCCAGAAACCCTGCTTGGCGGCGTCGTCCTGCCCAACGGCCTGAACCTTGTCGACATTGACCTGACCGGCGCCGATCTGACCGGCACCAACCTCACCGACGCCGACCTCACTGGCGCAAACCTCACCGGCACCCAGACCCACGATCTGACCGGCTGCCCCGAGCTGTTGCCCACAAACCATCTGTGCGTCGCCCAACCCACCAACAACCGCTCGGCCATCGTTGGCCCCGACGTCGACCTCACCAGCGCCGACCTCACCAGCGCCGACCTCACCGGCGCTGACCTCCAAAATGCCACCCTGAACCAAACCCAGGCCTATGATCTGACCGGTTGCCCTGCGCTGCTCCCCGCCGACCACCTCTGCGTCAACCAACCCGCCAACAACCGCAAAGCCATCGTCAACCCAGACGCGGATCTGACCGGCGCCGACCTCACCGGAGCAGATCTGACCAGCACCAACATGGCCGGGGCCAATCTCACCGACGCCCTCCTGGCCAGCAGCTTCTTCACCAACGCCGATCTGACCGGCGCCAACATGGCCGGGGCCGATCTGACCGGCGCCAACCTCAGAAACGCCCTCCTGATCGAGGCTGACCTGGCAGGGGCCGACATCATTGAGGCCAACCTCACCGGCGCAAACCTCACCAGCGCAGATCTAACCGGCGCCGACCTCACCGACACCGATCTCACCAACGCCAACCTCATCAATGCTCGCCTTCACAACCTCAGAGGGTGCCCGCTGGTGCTGCCCAACGACCACTTTTGCGTTGAACAACCCGCCAACAACCGCTCGATCATCATCGGCCCCACCGTCGACCTGACCGGCGCCAACATCACCGGCGTGGATCTGAGCGGCATCAGCATCCAACGCGCCGACCTCACCAACACGCGCGCCTACGATCTGGTGGCTTGCCCCGAGCTGCTGCCCGTCGGTTACCTCTGTCGCTACCAACCCGACAATGACGCCCACGTGCTGGTCGGCCCCAACATCGACCTGCGAAACGCCGTCATCAAAAGGATCAACCTCTCCAACGTCGATCTGACCGGCGCCAATCTGCGCAACGCCAACATCCAAAACGCAAACCTCACCAGCGCAAACTTCACCAGCGCCACCCTCACCAACACCTTCCTCAAAGGCACCATCCTGACCAACACCAACTTCACCGACGCCTTGCTCATCGGCGCCAACCTGATCGACACCACACTGACCGACGCCGACTTCACCGGCGCCAACCTCACCAACGCGCGCTCTCACAGCCAGGTAGGCTGCCCTGCTCGCCTCCCCGTCGGCTATGCATGCCGTGACGCCAACAGACAAAAGATCCTCATCGGACCCAACATCAACGCCAGCGGCACCCGACTCGACGGCGCCGACTTTGCTGGCCTGGATCTGACCAACACCGACTTCACCAACGACATCATGATCAACGCCGACCTGAGCAACACCAACCTCAGCGACGCAAACCTCACCGGCGTGGATCTGACCGGCGCCGACCTGACCGACGCCACCTTCAGCGACCAGACCGTCTGTCCAGACGGCCAATTTCAGGCCGACTTCCTCCGCTGCGGCCTCTAAATACTTAGAAAAAGCATATTCAAAGCCTTTAAAAGCATAAAACCACTCAAAACACGTACCAAGTGCACCGACAAAACGTGACCCAACATCCACCAGATTGGACAAACGCACTCGCGTCGCCATGATGAACCCGCGCAGTGGTTTGGAGAGCTGGAGGATGGGAACCATGACAAGGAAGGGTTGGTTTTGGGCAGGGATTTTGGTGACCGCCCTGGCAGCAGGTTGCGGCGGGAATGACGCGTCTTCTACGACGACACCGCCCGACGCAGGCCAGAACATGGACGCCCCATCAACGCCTGACGCCCAACCTGACGTCGCAACACCCGACGCTCAACCCGATGATATCCAAGACCCCGACGACCCGCCCACGGGGGATTGGGACGGCGATCTGGGGGCCGTGTTGGGTGCGCAGTCGTTGGACTTTGCCCTCTTCTCTCTGCACGCCACCCGCGTTGAGGTCTGGATTTACGACGCGCCCACCGGAGCCTCAGAGGTGCTCCGTGCTGAGTTGGAGCGAGACGCCGACGCACCGGTTTGGACGGTCTCGGTGCCGTTGGACCAGCTTAGCCAGGCGGTCGGAGATGGCACGGTCTACTACGGTTACCGGCTCTGGGGGCCCAACTGGCCCTTTGACCCTGAGTGGGCGCCGGGCAATACAGCCGGTTTTGTGTCTGACGTCGATGACCGGGGCAACCGCTTCAACCCCAACAAGCTGGTTTTGGACCCCTACGCCCCCGAGATGAGCCACGATCCCTGGACGCCGCAGCACAATGACGGGCGGCCTTACGCCACCGGCGAGTTTCGCGCGCAGGACTCGGCGCCAATCGCCCCAAAGGGGATTGTGCTGGCGCTGCCTCAGCAAGACCGACCGGCAGCGCCCACGCGCGCCTTTAAAGACGAGATCGTCTACGAAGTTCATGTGCGCGGTTTGACCAAGGCGGACCCTTCGGTGCCCGAAGAATGGCGCGGCACCTATCGCGGCGCGGCTGAAAAAGCGGCGTATTTGAAAGATCTGGGCATCACTGCGGTGGAGTTTTTGCCGCTGCACGAGACTCAGAACGCCCGCAACGATGTGGAAGAAGGCACACCGGGGGACAACTACTGGGGTTATTCGTCGCTGAGCTACTTTGCGCCCGACCGCCGCTACGCCTCAGACCAATCCCCCGGTGGCCCCACACGTGAGTTGATGGCCATGGTCGACGCCTTCCACGCCGAAGGCATCAAGGTCTACGTGGACGTGGTCTACAACCACACCGGCGAGGGCGGCGTCTGGGATGAATCCGGCGTGACGGCCCCGCTGCTGTCATGGCGAGGGATCGACAACCGGGCCTATTACCAGCTCGCCGGTGACGTGCGGCACTACCACAACAACAACGGGGTGTCCGCCAACGTCGATGTCACCGAGCCCTTCACGCGCCGGATGATCATCGACTCGCTGCGCTACTGGCACGAGGTCATTGGCGTGGATGGGTTCCGCTTTGATCTGGCCTCCATTCTGGGCAACGACTGCCGGGGTGCCTGCTTCAGCTACAACCGAGACAAATCCGATGGTGTGCTGGTCCAGGCCGCCACAGCGCTGCCCGCGCGCCCAGCCGAAGGTGGCCCCGGCGTGGACCTCATCGCCGAACCCTGGGCCATCGGGCCGGGGACCTACCAGGTGGGCAACTTCCCGGGGGGTTGGGGTGAGTGGAATGACCAGTACCGAAACACCATGCGGGACGCTCAAAACCGGTTGGGGTTTGCCGACACGACGCCAGCCAAGTTGACCACGCGCATCCACGGCTCCTCTGACCTCTTCCGAGACGATGGGCGCCAGCCCTGGCACTCGGTCAACTTCATCGTGGCCCACGACGGGCTGACCCTCCACGACCTTTACAGTTGCAACGACCGCAACAACAACCAGCCCTGGCCCTTTGGCCCTTCTGATGGCGGCACCGACGACAACCGCTCATGGGATCAAGGCGGCGACCCCGCTGCCCAGCGCCAGGCAGCGCGCACAGGTCTGGCCCTGCTGATGCTCTCCTCAGGTGTTCCCATGATCACCGGCGGCGACGAAATGCTCCGCACCCAGCGCTGCAACAACAACACCTACAACCTCGACTCGCCCGGAAACTGGCTCGACTGGAGCTTGTTGGAGACTCAGGGGGCGTTTTACCGGTACGCGCGGGCGCTGATGGCCTTCAGGCACAGCCAGAGCGCGCTGCGGCCTGGGACGTGGACCGAGGGCGTTGATCGAGACGGCGACGGGGTTTTGGATGTGGCGTGGTTGGGTTTGGACGGCGCGCCGATGTCTGCGGGCGCGCTGACGCAGCCAGAAAACCGTTTTCTGGCCTGGCGTCTGGACGGCGATGAGCAGGGACCGGGCGATGCGTCGATCTACGTGGGCTACAACCGCAGCGCCGACACCGTGCGGGCCATTCTGCCCGAGCCCAGACAAGGACGGCGCTGGCTGCGGGTCCTGGACACCTCGGCCTGGATGGAGCCGCTGGACAACCACCACCCTGCCGGACAAGAAGACCCGCTGCCCGACAACATCTACGACTTCTCCCCGCGCTCTTTGATTGTCTACATCGAGCGCTGAGCGGCCGATTTCAGGTGCAGACAAACTGGAAGAGGATCATGTCTACCCAGGCAAAGGTGTTGGGGCTGACATCGGTGCGGAAGATGCAGATGCATGGAGAACGAGGGCGTCCACCGGGGTTGTTTGTATCAAGGTACATTCGACCCACCGTGGCTGCGCTGCAGCCCACCGGAGGCGAGGTGTGATGGGGCAGTTGAATGCCCAGCGATCCGCCGACCACGCCCGTTCCAAGGAAGCTGCCGCCAGAAAAATTACGTCCGGTAATGTCGCCGGTGACGTTGGCGTTGCCCGCCACCGTCATTGTCCCCGACGAGGTAATATTGCCAGTGCTGATGGTGTTGCTCTGGAGTTGGCCACTGAGCGTGGCGTTGCCCGCGTTCAAGGCACCGTTGGACGTCAGGGTCTGTGCGATCACACTGCCGGTCACCACGGCCGAGCCAGCCGTCATGCGCCCCGAAAAGGTGGCAGACGGTGAGGTCAGCGCTCCGGTTGAGGAAAGCGCCCCGGTGACGCTGGTGGCGCCGCTGACGTTGAGCGCGGTGTGAATGGTGCTGGTGGGGTTGGTCAGGGTGAAAAGCGGCGTGGTGCCCCCCCGGTTGAAGATGTATTGGTCGTTGGGAGGCACATTGAAGAACATGGTCCCGTTCTGGATGCCTTGGCCAAAGGTGTTGGCGGGTGTGTCGCCGCGCCACATCACGAGCTGGTAGTCGTTGAAGTTGTCGACGCCATCAAGGTCCACATTGTGTTTCAGCTCCAGGCGAGGCTGATCGGTGGGGGGACGGACGTTGCTGGTGCCGATGGAGGCGTTGCCTGACACGAGCGTGTCGCCGTCGACTTTAAAGTCAGAGCCTTCGGCAGCCCAGTAGGCAAAGGGTACGGGGTTGATCCGCTGTCGCCCGGCCAATGAGACGTGGGGTGTGTCTTCGTTGCCGCCGCGCACCGCCATTTCCAGAAACACCGCCTGGGCATCAAAGAGGCACGCGGGCAGATCGCCTGCCACAGTGCCAAGTCCCACCGAGAACTTTCCGGCAAAGACCTGCACATCTTCGTGGTCCTCCACAAAGTTGCATTGGTCCTCGTCGGTCAGCGTAAAGCGCACATCGGCCTGCCCTGTAAACGCGGTGCCGTTGAACTCAAGAAACCCGTTGTAGGGGATGACTCTGGCGCCCGTGTCCAACTCGGTGTTCTCGGCCATGACCGTCAGGCCGATGATCATCAAAGCCCCGATGTTGAGGCCCACCATCAAGTAAAGAAGCTTATCCTGGGCGCGCGTTTTGCCCTTTTCAAACATGAATCCCGACTCCATGTGCGTTGATGTCAAAGAGTGCCGTGCATTGTGGCAACTGTCTTTAACATGAGCAAGGACCACGCCAAGGCCCAAAACACGTGGTGATGGCGCTGAGGTGTTTGATTGAACGCGCCCCGCTCTGTTTGACACACACAAACCCAATCAGCCCACACACAAACACCAACACAAATCACCGCCCATCAAGCCATTTTTGGCAGCGTTTGGCGCGGGCTCGGAAGCGCTCGGTGATGGCTTCATCAAGGACTCGGACGCGGGCGGGTAGGAAGCGGTGGCTGGGGAAGATGGCGTGGATGGCGATCTGCTCGCTGGTGTAATCGGGCAGGACCTGCACCAGGCGCCCTTCTTCCAGATCATCGATCACATCAAAGAGGCTTTTGAAGGCCACCCCAACGCCTTCAATGGCCCAGCGCCGCGCCAGATAACCGTCGCCGCAAAGCGGCCTTTCGAGTTTGGCGGTGTGGGCCTGAAAGTCTTTGTAGAGGGTCCAGACGACGTTGGGGGTGTTGGCCAGCTGGAGGGTGACGCAGGTGTGCGCGGCCAGTTCTTGCACCGTCTGGGGTGCGCCGTGGGTTTGGAGGTAGTCGGGGGAGGCCACCAGGATGGCGGGACATTGCACCAACTTGCGGGCCGAGAGGGTGCTGTCCTGGAGGGGTCCGTAGCGCACCGCCATGTCGATGGCGTCCTGGTGGAGATGTTGGATGCTGTCGCCGATGTGCAGGATGACTTGGAGGCCGGGGTGATCGGCGCGCAGGTCTGCCACGACCGCGCTAAGGAGTTGGTAGGTGGTGTCGGCCGGAGCAGCCAGATGCACGGTGCCTTCAAGGCCAGTGCGGTGGTCCTGGGCGTCTTCGAGCGCCCGCTGCCAGCGTCCCAGCACGTCCTGGCAGCCTTCAAGCAGGACCAGACCTTCCCCGGTGGGGTGCAGCGAGCGTGTGGTGCGCTCAAAAATGCGCAGCCCCAGCGCCTCCTCGATCCGCTGGACCGTGGCGCTGACAGCCGCCGTGGTCAGGTGGAGCTGCTTGGCGGCGCGGGTCATGGAGCCGGTCTCGGCGACCCGGACCAGGAGTTCCATTTCGTGGAGTTTCATGGGGCACTCCCGGATGGATCGGCGGCGTGAAAGTCGGACAGCACGTCTTTGCCAAGGCGCTCGATGGTGTCTTCGATTGGGCCTTTGCTAAAGCGCAGGTTCAGCGCCACATGGTTGACGCCGATCTCTTCGAGACCCTTGAGATACGCCTTGAGGTGGCGCGTGCCGGTGCGAAAGCCCAGGTGAATCGGCCTGGGCGGTGCGTCCGGGTCCTCTAGCAGATCGACATAGAGCGGCTGCATGACAGGTTTGGGTGCCAGACCGGCGGCATCGACCATGTCGCGCCATTGGCCCACGACCCGGGCCTGCTGACCAAGGTTTCGCGGGTAAGTCATCCAGCCGTCACCGTTGCGCGCGGTCCACTGGGGCGACTGCTGGCTGCCGCCGGTGACCAGCAGCGGCAATCTGGCGCCCACGGGCTTGGGCAACATGTCCATGCCGCGAGGGCTGCCAAAGGGGGCTTCAAACTCCGGAAAGGTCTGCGCCATCTGGCGGATGTACTCAAAGCTCTGCCTGAACCTGGCCCCTCGATCAGGAAAGGAGATGTTCATGGCGGGATACTCCTGGGGCCGATCCCCCGAAGCGATGCCCAGCAAGAGCCGCCCCCCCGAGAGCAAATCCGCGCTGGCGGCCGCCTTGGCCACGTGGGCCGGGTGGCGAAGCGGTAAGATGATGCTGGCCACCCCCAGGGCAATCTTCTGCGTCTGCGCCGCCAAAAACCCCAGGTACACAAAGGGATCATAGAGCTGCCCGGCGTCCCCAAACGAGGGCACGTTGAAGGGCACATCTCGCAGCCAGAGGGCACGAAAACCCGCCGCCTCGGCCAACCGAACGCGCTCAACGTGCCTGCTCATCGTCGGCACAGGGCCATTGGAGTAGGCCTCAATGGGCACCACCAGCCCCAGGCTCAGGCGGCCAGCCTTGAAGGTGGTGTTGTAACCGGCGTTGAGGGACTCAAACTCTTTCTTTGGGGCGGTGTCTGGAGGCATGAAAAGCTCCTTTGGTATGGGGCAAAGGCCCAAAACGTGATGCGAACACCACAAAAGAGTGTTCACGCGCCCCACCGAGACCATCGAAGTCCGCTAAAAGGATCATCAAGCGCGGATTGATAAAGGCGCGCTGTGCGCTGCGCTGTCAATCGCCAAAGCCAGTCAAGACGATCTTGCCACGCGAGCCGCCCTTTTCGATCAACCCATGGGCGCGGCGCAGGTTGGCCGCGTTGATCGTCCCCAACGCGTTGGTCAACGTGGTCCGCAACACCCCCGCATCGACCAGCGAGGCGACTTCGCCCAGCAAACGTCCCTGGGCGCCGATGTCGGGGGTCTGGAACATGGAGCGCGTGAACATAAACTCCCAGTGGAGCGAGAGGCTGCGGCGCTTCATCGGGGCGACGTTGAGCTCTGCGGGGTCATCGATGAGCGCCAGGTGCCCAAAAGGCGCCAGGAGATCCACAAAGGTCTCAAAATACTGCTCGGTGTGGGTGAGGCTGGCCACGTGGGTGACGGCGTCGATGCCCAGGGCCTCAAGCTGCGGCCGCAAAGGCTCACGGTAGTTGATGACGTGGTGCGCGCCCATCTGGGTCACCCACTGGCGGCTGGCGAGGCGACCTGCGGTGGCCACCACCGTCGCGGCCGTCAAGCGCGAGGCCAACTGCACCAGAATCGACCCCACGCCGCCCGCCGCGCCCGAGACCAAAAGCACCTCACCAGCAGGTTGCTTGCCGGGCGCGATCTTCAGGCGCTCAAAGAGCAGTTCCCAGGCAGTAATGGCCGTCAGCGGCAGAGCGGCCGCCTCGGTGGCCGAGATGGATTCGGGGGCTTTGGAGACAAGGCGCGCGTCCACACACTGGCGCTGGCTGTTGGTGCCAGGGCGCTCCAGCGCGCCCGCATACCAGACGCGCTGGCCCACACTGAAACCCGTCACGTCCGCCCCCATCGACACCACCGTCCCCACCGCGTCCCACCCCAACACGCGGGGCTCTTCGGACGCCATCCACTGGCGGATCTTGGTGTCGACAGGGTTGACCGACACCGCCTCGATCTCCACCAGGAGGTCCATCGGCCCAGGGGTTGGCTCGGGAAGCTCGATGTCGACCAGCGATTGGGGGTCTTCAATGGGGAGAGACTTGGTGTAGGCAATGGCTCGCATGGTGTCCTCATGGTTGTGATCGGAACACCGTTGTTCTAACGCCGCCTGCACTGGGTGGGTATCGAAGGTTTTTTACAACTCCTTCAAGCGTTGATTGAGGATGGGTCCAAACGATGTTTTTGTAAGGATTTCAGTGACTTGACAAGGTCCCTGGCACTTTACAATCTCAAAACAAAACCCATAAAACCAATAATTCACCCCATCAAGCCAAATCGTCCTTGGCCTCGATTAAAAAGTGATGGCTGATGGAACCTGCCGTGCGCGCCTCAAGGTGAGGCTTGTATTGCTCATCGCTCATAAAACCCATCGCTGCCTCTTTAGAAGGCCACTCGATGATGATGCGCAAAGCGGCGCCTTCACCTTCGCCTTCAACGCGCTCGTGGGTCGAGGTGCGGGCAAGGTACTTGCCTCCATATTGGGCCACCAGCTTGTTGGCGGGGCCGATGTAGGCAGGGATCCAGTCTTCGGTGGTCGGCGTAACGGCAAGCACGGAGTAGTAGGCCATGGTCTCAAATCCTGTGGCTGTGCCCCACTTGGAGACGGGGCGTTGTCGATGAACAAAACTTAGTTCAGCGCCGTCCCTGAGGGAATCTATCTTTGCCACAAGCACAATCAAACGGCCCTATACAATCCTTCTTTCAACGCCTCTGAGCGGCTTTGAGGACACGGGCGATGGCCACGAGCGATTGGGGCTCCTGTGCCCTATCGTGGGCATGGGTTGCCCGGCGAGCTTCGCCGCCTATGGGCACGGGAGGCTTGCATGGGCAGACATCGGTGGGCACCCTACAAAGCGCTGTTAAGGAGAGAGGTTTTGATGGGTGAGAACCAAAGAGCGTTCCAATCCAAGCAGTCGAACTTGAGACACCCAGCGCTTGCGCTCCTGGTTGTCCTGGGCGCTGCCCTCTTGGCCACAAACTGCCAACGCGACGACACAGAAGACGGCGAACGCTGCCAGGAACCCGACTTTGAAATCGAGGCCACCGCCATTTGCCCCGGTGAAAGCCAGCCTCACAGGGTTTTTAACGCCTTCTGGTCGGCCTTTGACCGACATTACGCCCTCTTTGACATACGGCTGGCGGAGCAAGACTGGACGGCGCTGGGTCAGGACGCCTGCAAAGACATCGACGCAGACATGAGTGACGAAGCGCTCTTTGGGGTCTTGCTGACATTGGCGCGCAACTTTGATGACGGCCACGTGCAGTTGAGCGCGCCAGCATTGGACCTTGAAGAGGACGCCTGGGTGTCGGTCTACCCGCACCAAGACGACATGGAGTCCATTGAAGACAACATGGAGGCCCGATACCTGGACGCGCCGCTGACCTACGGCGCCGCCGACGAGATGGCCTGGGGGCGCGTGGGGACGGTGGGCTATCTGAGCCTGACCAGCATGGATGAGCTTTCGGATAGCGGTGATGAGGGCGATGACATCCGCGCTGCCAGCAGAGCCATCGAGACAGCCATGGGAGAGTTGGCCGGAGTCCAGGCCATGATCGTGGACGTGCGCGGCAACGGCGGCGGTTGGGACACGGTCAGCCTGGAGTTGACGCGCTGGTTTGCTGGCCCAAGGACGTTGGCGTGGTCCGAAAACCGCCGCAGCGGCCCGCAACACGATGATGTTGGCCCTTTTGAGGACTTTTTTGTCGAAGAGAGCGTTGAGGGGGCCTTTGAAGGCCCTGTGGTGCTCTTGACCAGCGGCGGCACCTTCAGCGCTGCCGAGACCTTCACGCTGGCCATGGCAGAGCGGGCGCAGGTGACGGTGCTTGGAGAGCGGACCTCGGGGCACTTCTCGGATTTGCTCGAAACGTGCTTGCCAAACGGTTGGTCGCTGGGACTCAGCGGCGAGCGCTATCGGGCCGCCGACGGGGTCATTTACGAAGGGCAAGGCGCTCCGGTGGATGTCGAGGTCGCCTTTGATCCCGAGGCCTTTGCCGCCGGACAAGACATAATGCTTGAGGCCGCCCTTGGCCTCCTGGCCCCGTAACGATGCGTTCTTTTATTGCGTGCCCCAGCCATGCGCCGCTGACCCACGGCGATTTGACGCGCCGTGGGCGGCTCTTCATCCTGAAGACGAAGACAAACGCCTCCCCTCCAAAAGCACAGCGCAGGCCACGATGGACGACCAACACCCCAAACTCCCTCACCAGGACACCCTCTCGCGGCGCGAAGCGCTGCGGCTCTTTGGCGGTCTGGCCGTCGGACTGGCGCTGCCTGGATGCAGCGACCCAGACACACAAGGCGCCCAGGACGGCGCCCCACAACCCAGCAATGACGCGGGTATGGACGCCGCCGAGGACGCAAACCCCAGCGACGCCAGCGGCGAAGCCGACGCCGATGATCCCAGCGACGCCCATCAAGACATCGATCCCGGCCCCGAGGACACCAGCGACGACGCCCAGGACCCGGAGCCTGACGCCGACCCGGCAGAGCCCGACGCAGACGACGCGGGCGACCAGCCCGACGCTCCCGAACCGGGCACCTGCACGCTGACCCCTGAGCAGGGCGAAGGCCCCTTCTTCATCGACACCGGCCTTGAGCGCGTCGACATCACCGAAGGCAGACCAGGGACGCCGCTGCGGGTGGGCTTTACGCTGGTCGACGCCCAAACCTGCGAACCCATCAAGGGCGCCGCCATTGAGCTTTGGCACGCCGACGCCGCCGGGATCTACTCGGGCTTTGATGAAGAAGACGGGAACCTGATCGATGCCGCTGGAGAGACCTTCATGCGGGGCTACCAATTGACCGATGAGCACGGCGAGGCGAGGTTTTTGACTGTGTATCCAGGCTGGTATCCGGGCAGGACGCCGCATGTGCACGTCACGATCCTCTTTGGGGACAGGCGGCTGATCACCACCCAGTTCTACTTTGAGGATGCCATCTCTGACATGGTCTACGCCCAAGCCCCCTACCCAGGCCCGCACGACACCCGCAACCCCGACGACCGCACCAGCCGCCGCAACAACGGCCCTGGTCCGGACCCGCTCATTTTTACCCTCACCCGCAACGGCCAGGGCTACGACGCCCGATTCACCGTCGCCGTGGACCAGTCATGACCCCACCTGCGGCCTCTTTGCCGACACGACGAACCCTGATAAAACCCATGGGCTGGCAAACTCCGCACGCGTCCCCACACACCGGAGCATCCCCCATGAGCGTCACCCACGATGTGCACAACCAGGCCCCCCTCATTTGCGACTTTGATGCGTACAGCAGCGACACCGCCCTGGTAGAGGCCGTGGCGCGCTACAAAGGTGACTGGGCCGATGATCGCCTGCGCTCATTGGGCAAGATCGCGGGCAGCCACAAGGGCGCCGAGCTTTGCCGACTGGCCAACGTCCACCATCCCACGCTGCGCACCCATGACCGCTTTGGGCACCGCATTGACGAGGTCGAGTTTCACCCCGCCTACCATGAATTGATGACCATCGGCCAGACCCATGGGGTGCACAACCACACCTGGGCCCACGGGGACAAAGAGGGCGCCGCCGTGGCCCGCGCCGCGCTGCACTACCTCTACTATCAACTCGAAAGCAGCGTGGCCTGCCCCTTGACCATGACCCACGCCGCCATTCCCTCGCTGCGCCACAACCCGGAGTTGTTGGACGCCTGGCTGCCCAGGCTCCTCAAAGACGGCTATGACCCGCGTCTGGTCCACGCCGAGCAAAAGGCCGGCGTCACCATCGGCATGGCCATGACCGAAAAACAGGGCGGCAGCGACGTGCGCGCCAACTCCACCGTGGCCAAAGAATCTCCCGACGGCACCGCCAGACTCACCGGGCACAAGTGGTTCTGCTCCGCCCCCATGTCCGACGCCTTTCTGACCCTGGCCCAAAGCGACCAGGGCCTGACCTGCTATCTGGTACCCCGCGTTCTGCCCGACGGCTCGCGCAACATCTTTCGCATCCAGCGCCTCAAAGACAAGCTCGGCAACCGCGCCAACGCCTCCTCTGAGATCGAGTACGACGGCACCTGGGCGCAGCGCCTGGGCAAACCCGGTCGCGGCGTGCCCACCATCATCGAGATGGTCAGCCACACGCGCTTGGACGTCGCCGTCGGCGCCGCCGCAGGCATGCGCAAGGCCGTTCGCCTGGCTGTCCACCACGCGCGCCACCGTCAGGCCTTTGGCAAACACCTCATCGCCCAGCCCTTGATGCGCAACGTCCTGGCCGACATGGCCTTGGAGACCGAAGCCGCCGTCGCGCTCTCCTTCCGTCTGGCCCGCGCCTTCGATCAGGCCAAAACCAACCCTCAAGAGGCCGCCTACGGCCGCGCCGTCATGAGCATCGCCAAGTACTGGATCGCCAAGCGCGTCGTGGGGCTGACCTTTGAAGCCCTCGAATGCCACGGCGGCAACGGCTACGACGAAGCGTGGCCCATGGCCTACCTCTACCGAGAGGCCCCATTGGGCAGCATCTGGGAAGGTTCGGGCAACATCCAGGCGCTGGACCTGCTGCGCGCCATTCACAAAGAACCCCAGGCCCTCGAAGCGGTCCAAGCCGAGTTGACGGGCTGCCTGGGCGCCGACAAACGCCTCGACCGCTACCTGGGCGGCCTCAAAGACGAGTTGGCCAACCCCAGCACCCTGCAAATCCGTGCCCGTCGCGTGGCCGAAAAGCTGGCCGTCGGCCTCCAGGCCGGGCTCCTGATGCAACACGCCCCTGCCCCCATCGCCGAAGCCTTCCTGGCCTCGCGCCTTGGCAACGGCGGCTACCTCTACGGCACCCTCCCGGACCACATCGACCTGGACGCCATCCTCGACCGCGTCTGACCCACTACAGGCTCGCCCTGGCAGCCTGACTGGCGTCCACAAAGGCCCGCACCGCCCTGGAGACATCCTCCGGGCCGGTGGCCCAGTTGCACACGCTGACCCGAATCACCGGCTCCCCATCCCAAACAGACCCCCCACACCAGCACTGGCCCGAGCCCTGGATCCCCTCCAACGTCCGGCGCGTCATCTGGGGTGTGTCACAGGCCACCAATACCTGATTGAAGACCACCTCATTGAGGACTCTGAACCCGGCCTGACCCAGTTCCTGAGCAAACTGGCGAGCCCTCTCACACAGCGAGTCCACCAACGCCTCGACCCCAGGGCTCCCAAGCGCCTTGAGCGTCGCCCACAACTCCACAGCACGCGCCCGGCGACTCATGTCGGGGGTAAAGATCATGCCATCGCGGTGTTGGCTGCGCTGGATGTAGGCGCCTTCAAGGTGGAGGGCGGCGGCCAGCGCTTCGGGGTGGCGGCACAGGACAATGCCGCAGTCATAGGGGGCGTTGAGGGTCTTGTGGGCGTCCACGGACCATGAGTCGGCCATGTCGATGCCCAGGGTCAGATGAGCGGTCTTTTGGGAAGCGGCTGCCCAGAGCCCAAAGGCCCCATCGACGTGCACCCAGGCCCCAGCCTCCCGGGCGACCTGGCAAGTGGGGATCATGGGGTCAAAGGCACCACTGTTGACGTTGCCAGCCTGGAGAATCAAGACCGTGCGCTCGTCGAGCGGGGGAAGCTGCGCCGGATCCAACCGGCCCTGGGCATCGGCAGGCACCCTCTCGACGGCGTCGGTGCCAAAGCCCAGCAGCGCCAACGCCTTGTAGACCGTGCCGTGGGCATCGCCGCCAAGCACCACGCGCAGCCTGGGGGCGCCGATGAGCCCCTGGCGGTTGACGTCCCAGCCGCTGCGCTCAAGGAGGCGATGGCGAGCGGCGGCCAGACCGCAGAAGGTGGCCATGGACGTGCCGCCGACATAACCGGCGACGGTGTCATCCGGAAGGCCCAGCAGCGCTTTGAGCCAGCCTTCGCAGACGGTCTCCAGGGTGGAGACGACCGGTGAGAGCACGTAGAGGGCGGGGTTTTGATCCCAGACGCTGGCCAACCAACTGGCGGCCATGGCGGCGGGCGTGGTGCCGCCGCACACAAACCCAAAGTAGCGGCCTCCGGTTTGGGCCACGGTGGCCGGCGAGCCGTGCCGATGGAGCATTTGGAGCACGTCCAGGGCGTCGGTCATGGTTTGGGGCAGGGGTTCTTGGAAGTGTTGCAGCCCTTTGAGCGCGCTTTCGGCAGGAAAGACGCGTTGCTGCCGAACGCTGGCCACATACTCGCGCGCAGCCTCGGCGGCCTGGGTGTAGAGGCGAGCATCGTTGCGCTGGGCTTCGAGTTGCTCAAGGAGGGTCTTGGTGGGGGGTGCTGCGGGGTTCATGGGGGTTGGTTCTCCGGTGTGGCATCAAACACCACGGCGCGCACCGATGCTCGCCGTTTAAGGACAGCAGCGGTGGTGGCGAAGGTGTTGTAGGGCCTGTTGTGATTGTGTGCACCAAAGAGCCTCTTTGTGTGAACCAAGATAGCTTGACATTGTGTGCAGTCAAGCAGAACATTGTGTGCATGACAACTTGGACTCCCAATCTAGAGGCCTCCAAAGGCCCCCGATATCTGGCGCTGGCCAACGCGCTGGAGCGCGACGTGGCGGCAGGCAAATTGCTGCCCGGCACGCGCCTGCCGCCCCACCGCGATCTGGCCGACCTGCTGGGCATCAACGTCAGCACCGTCACGCGCGGGTACCGAGAGGCGCGACGGCGCGGCCTGATCACGGGGACCGTGGGGCGAGGCACGTACGTTTCGAGCGACGCCCACATCTCGTCTTCGCTGGTGGCCACAGACCGTCCGCCTTCGGGCGCGCTGGAGTTGGGTTTGGTGACCCCGCTCTACGGCCATGAACCCGATCTGGAGGCGCAGCTTCGGGGTCTGCTCAAAGACAGCCAGGTGCAGTCCTTGATGCACTACACCCACCCTCGGGGTTTGCCGGGGCACCGGGCGGTGGGCGCGGACTGGGTCAGTCGCTATGGCCTGTCACCGTCGGTGGACGAGGTGGTGGTCTGCGCGGGAGCCCAGCACGCCCTCAATTGTGTGTTGATGTCTTTGGTGGGCGTCGGCGGACGTCTGGCGGTGGGGACGCTGACCTTCCCGGGCATCAAAAATCTGGCCCAGATGCTGGGGATCGAGCTTGTCCCTGTGGACATTGACCGCGAGGGGATGATCCCCGAAGCGCTCGATCGCGCCTGTCGCCGAGGCCGCGTGGACGCGGTCTACGTCATGCCGGGCTGCGACAACCCGACCACAGCCCGCATGGGCGCGCAGCGCCGAGACCGGCTCGCCGCGACCATCGACGCCCACAAGCTCCTGCTCATTGAAGACGAGGCTTACGGTCTGATTTGCCCAGACCCCCACTTGCCCATTTCCAACCGTGTTTTCTCACAGTCGGTCTTCATCGCGGGGCTCTCCAAGGTGCTCGGCCCCGGGCTGCGAACCACCTTTGTGGCCGCCCCCGAAACCACGTGCCACCGGCTGGCCAGAGGCGTGCTCAACACGGTGTGGATGGCGCCGCCGCTCAGCGCCCAACTGGCCTGCAGGATGATCGGCGACGGCACCGCAGATCGCGTGCTGGACGCCAAGCGCCACGAGTCACGCGCCCGCATTCGATTGGCACGCAAACACCTCCCTGGACTCGACTTCAGCGCCCAGGACGAAGGCTATTTCATCTGGCTGCGGCTGCCCGAACTCTGGACCGGGCAAGCTTGTGAGGCGCGGCTCCTGGAGCGCGGGGTGAGCGTCTTTGGCGCCGAGCGCTTTGCGGTTGGCGGCGCCGTGGCCCCAAAAGCCCTGCGCGTGGCGCTCAGCGGCCCTGCCGACAGGGCGAGCCTCAAACAAGGCTTGGACACGGTGCGAGACGTGATCTTGTCGGGCGCTGACTCAGCCGGAACCGCCCAGCGTCCAAAGCGCGCCGACATTGCCGCTCACAAAGGCGAATAGCCCTCGGACCACGGGGCACAAAACTGCACCATCTCATCCACAAAGGTGCGGATCCGCGGTGGAAGGTGGGCCTGTTTGGCGTACACCGCATAAATGCCCACGGTGACCCCCAGGACATCGTGCAGGACGGGCATCAGCTTTCCGGTCTCGATCGCGTCGCCAATGACCGCATCGCTCAGGAGCGCGATGCCCTGGCCCGCCATCGCCATCCGCCACAAGAGGTACCGATCATTGCTGCAGAAGCTGTTGGGCACCACGACGTGATCGCCGTTGCGAAGCGGCCAATGGCGCTGCGGCGTCAAATGGTGTCCGTAGCCAAGCAAGCACCGGTGGTCAGCCAGTTCCTCGGGGGTTTGTGGCAGACCGGCGCGCTGGATGTACTTGGGGGACGCCACCGCGATGGCGTCCACGCGCATCAATCGGCGGCAAATCAGGTCCGAATCGGTCAATACACCGCCCCGAATGGCCACGTCCACCTGATGTTTACGCAGATCGATGTGTTCATTGGTCGACCACACATCCATCTGAACCTCGGGGTGCGCCTGGGTGTAGGCCGAGAGGGCCGAGGCGAGCACCGACGCGGCCGCCGGGGAGATCGACACGCGCAGGTGACCCCGGGGCACGCCGTCCATCTGGCGGATTTCCTGCTCGGCGCCCTCAAAGGCGTCCATCAACGGGCGGATCCGCTCAAAAAAGACCTGGCCCGAGCGCGTCGGGGTCATGGACTTGCCGCTGCGGTGCAACAGATCCACCCCCAGGTGCGCCTCCAGCTCGGAGATCCAGCGAGAGAGCGTCGGACGAGGCACACCCATCGCGCGCGCTGCGGCGCTGAAGTTGCCCTGCTCAATGACGTGCACAAAGGCCGCGTAGGACTTGAAGGTCATCATGGTCTTGTCTCAAACACAGGCGCCGGGCATCGCGCTCAACGCTTCTTCAATTCAACGCTCGGGTGGTGGGCCTTAAAATGGGCCTCCAAAGCATCCAGAACCCCCTCGGGGGTCTTGGACACGATGGGCTCGGCGGAGTCCGGGTAAGAGACCTTGGTCAAGTATTGCCCCTGCGCAAAGCGCACCTCGAATTTCTGCTCGTAGAGGCCAAACCCCATGATGTCATCGTGGTAATAACCCCCGCCGCCTTGAATCCAGGGCTTCCCATCAAAGACCCCAAAGTGGGCCACCAGCCCCAACTCCTTCTCAAGGCGCCCGGCCAGCGACTTCAGCAACGCTTCGGCTGGCGGCTGGTAAGGAGCGAGCGTGCGCGCGTTCAATTTGACGTGCCCGCTGCGCTCCCCATCGTAATAGACCTTGAGCATGTCTCCATGGACGCTCAAAGACGTGCACTCGCAGTACTCAGGCACATCCACAGACACCGAGCACACCTTGGTCCCCTCGGGCCACGAGAGCAGGTACACGTCGTCCACGTCACCGAGCATCACCAACCCTTCCATGCCCACCATCTCTGCATCAAATATCCGCTGGTCGAGCACCACCATGGCCTGCTGCACCAGCGAAACCCCTGCCGGATTGGAGATGCCTTCGGGGGTGGCCACAAGCGCGTGGAGCAAGACCGCGCTGTCCCCCGCGTTGGCAAAAAAGACCGCCACCGACGGGTCTCCGCCAATGTTCAGCGAGAAATCCTCCCCCCAGTGCTCCAACGCCAGCGGCTCATCCCCGTCGTTGTAGTAGGGCGGCACTGGAGGGTACGGCAGCGTCTGCGGCGCGTGCGTCCCCAAAACCTCCAGCGTCTGACCGGACAAGAGGGTCACCAAAGGGTGCTTGTTCTGGTACCCAAAGTACCAGACATAGGACCGGTCGGCGCTAAAACGCGCAAACGGCGGCAGCGAGCGCATCCAAGCCCGCGGCGGCGCCGGGGCAGGCTCGCCCACATCGCGCTGCACCACCACGCTGCCATCTGGCCGCTTGAGAAAAACCGTCCCGTGCTCCGTCGTCCCCAACTTCAGTGTTTGCTCTTGTGTTCCCATCCATTACCCCAATGTCTTTGATTTATCTCAACCCACCGGCATCATGCACACCAGTGCCGCCCCACCCATTTCAAACACGCCCTAAAGCAGCAGGGAATCTCAGACCCATCGGCGCCAACACAACGCATCATTGATGGACATGGTGTGTCCAAAAATAAAACACCACAACCCCCAAAACGTCCTATATCTTGGCCTGTCTCATTGCTCGCACCTGCGCCTACATTACACCACACTTACCCAAGCAGGACGCACCAGCCCCCTGCCAGACTCCTGGACCCTCAAACCATGGACCTGAAACACAAACGCGTCTTTGTCGCTGGCCACTTTCAATTGTGTGAAGACGAGCACGACCTCCACCCCCATATGGAGGCCCACGGCGCCGCCTTCGTCGACAAGCTCACCGGCCCATAAAACCCCAGCAACCTGGCCGTCATCGCCAAAGAACCACGGGATGCGGATTTGGCGCAGATCAAGCAGTTGGGCATCCCCACCATGGATGAAGAGGCATTCTTGCGCCTGCTGGGCATCGTCCCCATCAACGAACGCATGGAAATGCTCCGCGGCATCCTGGCCCAGAAACCATCACCCCAGGCCTGGCAAGAGGTCTGCGACCACTTTGACCAACGATGGCTTGAGTTTGATGAAGATTTGGACCTGGGACTTGTCTACGCCGATGAGCACATGGCCCACTGGCCCGACGAGCTGCGTGTCCTGCCAAGACACTGGGAACCCGACCCAGGATACGGTGGCTACACCTTCTACAAGGTTCAACTCGCCCGGGTCTGCGCCCCCGAAGACCCACAAAGCTGCGGATACCTCATCCACGTCCACGACTACATGCCCTTTGAGCATGGTCCCAAACCCAGCACTGAAGGTCTTCTCCCTTGGAAAGACCCCAAAACCGGCCAACATCTGGTCTGGTCGCGGGACACACGACGCCTGATGCTCAAAGACAGCGACGGAAACACGCTCGCCCAGACCTCCTTTGAGCTTCCCAAACCCACGGGAGAGCGCGAAGGTCACAACTTTGGGTTCTCGGCCTGCGGGGCATACGTGTGGCTGATGGGCTATGGCCCTGACGGCACCAGCCACATCTACCTTCTGAACCGCCACGACTTGTCCATCAAAGACCAGACCCCGCTGCGCCAGCCCGACATGTCCGAATACGAGCTCGACCAGGGTTGGAGTCAACAGTTCATGGTCTCCCCAGATGGCAGACGTCTGGCCATCGCAAGCGAAGAAAACCTGTCTCGAGGCATCAGTTGTGTCTTCTGGCACGAAGGCGGTCAGATCAAGGTCACCAACACACCTTATTTGGAGTATGAACCCGGAGAAATCGCTGGCTTCTCACCCGACAGCACCCTCTTTCTCTTTGTCGGCTTTTACGGAGAGTTGCGCCGGTGGGATCTGACCACGGGCCAAAGGCTCGCCGGCGCTGCGCCCCATGAAAACGCCCCCACCGACCGGAGGCTCTGGTATGCCCTCAACAGCGCCGGGCGGATGTATTACAGCGACACATTGCTCTTTGTCCCCATCCAAGCCATGCCATCCGATCACCACGAACCCTGTTCATGGGGCATTGGCATCATTGATCCACACACCGGAACCCAGCTTGGGTGCGTCGAAGCCCCCGAAACAGCAGGCCGAGGCAGCTACGAAGCCATCAACATGCTCAGCGACCGACTGTGCGAGTGCCCCGACGAAGGCAAACTGCGCTACCTACCCTCGCTGACCTTCCTGCAAAACCACGCATCAACTCGCCATGACGCCGCCGCCCAGGACGATTGACCCATGGACTTGAAGAACAAGCGTGTTTTTGTCGCCAGCTACATTCGGGCTTGCGATGAAGAAGCAATCGATCTGGCACTGCAAATGAAAGCCTGCGGGGCCACATTCATCGAGGAACTCAACGACCCCAAAGGCCCCCCCGATGTGGCCGTCATCGCCGCAGAGCCACGGGAAGTGGATTTGGCGCAGATCAAAGCGCTGGGCATCCCCACCATGGACGAAGAGGCGTTCTTGCGTCTGCTGGGCATCGTCCCCATCAACGAGCGTCTGGAGCTTCTGCGTGACCTCCTGGCCCAAGAGCCTTCACCCCAACTCTGGCAAGAGGTCTGCGATCACTTTGACCTGTGCTGGCTTGAGTTTGACGAGGATCTGGCGCTTGGACTGAGCTACGCCGACGAACACATGGACCACTGGCCCGACGAGTGGCGCGTCCTACCAAGGCATTGGGAGCCCGATCCAGAAGACGAACACCATTACGCTCCCTTCAAAGCCCAACTCGCCCGGGTCTGCAACCCCGAAGATCCAGACAATCGCGGGTACCTCATCAGCGTGGAAAGCTACATGCGCTTTGAGCCAGACCCCAAACCCCCCACATCCGGTGGCCTCTCCTCTAAAGACCCCGCCACAGGCCAACGGTTGGTCTGGTCCAGCGACGCACCGCGCCTGCTGCTCAAAGACAGCGACGGCAACACGCTGGCTCAAACCCCTTTTGAGTTGCCCAATGGGCACGACTGCGCCCTCTTCTCGGCCTGTGGGGCTTGTGTGTGGCTGCTGGCCTATGGCCCTGACAACGCCAGCCAAATCTACCTTCTGGATCGAAACGACCTGTCCATCAAAGACCATACTCCCCTGCGCCAGCCCGACATGTCCGAGCATGAGATCGATCGGGGCTGGGACCAGGACTTCATGATCTCCCCCGATGGCAAGCGCCTGGGCGTCGCCAACAACACCGAGAATTGCATCAGCATCAGCTGTGTCTTCTGGCACGAAGAAGGCAAGATCAAGGTCGTCAACACGCCCTTCTTTTATTACGAATATGGCAACATCGCAGGCTTCTCCCCCGACAGCACACGCTTCCTCCACCTCGCGATATACGAAGGGCTGCGCGTGTGGGACTTGAACACGGGACAAAAGCTCGCCAGCACTTCGCCCCACGCTCACAACCCCACCAACGCAAGCGTCCACTACTCCCTCGACAGCGCTGATCGGATGCATTACGGCGAGACGTTCCTTTTTCTCCCACTCGACGCCCGCAATTTCCACTCGTGGGGCATCGCCATTCTTGATGCACACACCGGAGAGCACCTGGGTTGTGTGGCAGCCCCAAGGTTCTGCTCTAGACGTGAGCATGAGCCCATTAACATTCTCAGTGACCGATTGTGCGAGTGCCCCTGCGAAGGCAAACTGCGCTACCTGCCCTCGCTGACCTTCCTGCAAAACCACGCATCAACTCGCCATGACGCCGCTGCCCAGGATGATTGACCCATGGACTTGAAAAACAAACGCATCTTTGTCGCTGGCGCCTTGCGGGTCTGCGACCATGAACTCGAAGAACTCGACAAGCCCATGGCCGCCTGTGGGGCGAGCTTTGTGCACAAGCTTGGTGGACCTCAAACCGCCATTGATCTGGTGGTTCTTGGCAACGGCGCATCCGAGAGGGTTCTGGCTGAGGTGGAACGGCGAGCCATCCCCACCGTGACCGAAGACGAGTATTTGTCCTCGTTGGGACTCTTGACCACCAATGAGCGCATGACAGCGCTGCGCGGCATTTTGGGGCAGCCGCCGTCGCCGGAGGTCTGGCAAGCGCTCTGCGCCCACTTTGATGAACACTGGCTAGAATTTGACCAGGAGCTGTCGCTGAGCCTGAGCTATGCCGACGAACATCTGGCGCGCTGGCCCGATGAACTGCGCGTCCTGCCCAGGGCCTGGGAGCCCGATGAAGACGGCATCACCCCCTATTGGGGACAACTGGCCAGAGTCTGTGCGCCAGAAGATCCGCAGAGCCCCGGTTGCCTCATCAACCTCTGGGATTACATCCCCTTTGAGCCCCCTCCAAAACCCAAAACGAGGGGCTCACTGCCTTACAAAGACCACACCACGGGCCAACATCTGGCACTGCTCAACAAAACGCACCTGCAACTCAAGGATCGCGACGGAAACCTCTTGGCGCAGACCCCTTTTGACATTCCTGCCCCCACAGAAGAGCGCGAAGGTCACAACTTTGGATTTTCGGCCTGTGGTTCGTACGTGTGGCTGATGGCTTACGGCCCTGACGGCGCCAGCCACATCTACCTTCTGAACCGCCACGACTTGTCCATCAAAGACCAGACCCCCTTGCGACAACCAGACATGTCCAAATACCGGGCCGACCTGGGCTGGGACCAGCCCTTGTGTGTCTCACCCGACGGCAAGCGCGTGGCGCTGTGCACGGATCATGAATACAGCGTGGGCCTTTGCTGTGTTTTCTGGCATGAAGAGGGCAAGATCACGGTCGTCAACACCGACACTTCCGATGGCGAAGCGGCTGATATTGTAGGGTTCTCCCCCGACGGCAGCAGATTTTTCATGGTGGGCTACTACCACTTCCTCTACATCTGGGCGCTGCCTGGCGGGGAGGAGTTGGTCAATCGATGGGAGTGGGAGACGGACGACTCAGGCCGCATGACGGCCCTCTTTGCTTGGAACAGCGCCGAGAACTTCTATTGTGATGAAGCGTTTCTGCTGATGCCGCTCTACGACGACGACGACTTCTCGTGGGGCATCAGCGTCCACGAAACCTCCACGGGGCAGCTTCTGGGGCGGATTGAGGCCCCGCACATCAGCTGGCGCAAGCAGCATGAGCCCATCAACATCCTCAGTGATCGGCTCTGCGTGTGTCCTGGGGAAGGCAAAATGCGGTATTTGCCCTCGCTGGCCCTCCTAGAGCGCCACGCCAGCATCGCCAAGGTGTGACCGGGGCGGCACCCCGAATTTGCGCGCGTACTCGCGGCTGAACTGATTGGGACTCTCGTAGCCCACGTCGTAGGCCACACCTGAGACAGAGTCGCGCCCAATACTCAGCAGTCTCCTGGCCTCCATCAAGCGCAACTCTTTCTGGTATTGCAGCGGCGTGGTCGACGTCACCTGCTTGAAGTGCTTGTGCAACGAGGACGAACTCATGCCGACCACGCTGGCCAGTTCGGGCACGGGGATGGTCTGGCGAAAGTGCTTGCGGATGTGGTCGATGGCCCGCGCCACGCTGCTGGCGTGGCTGTCGTGGCGCAGCAAGCGGCGCAGCATCCCGCCGTGGGGCGCCCTGAGGAGCCGAAAATGCATCTCCCGGCGCACCTGCGCCAACAAAACCCGCGCTTCAAGCGGATCGTCGGCCAAGGCCAGATAACGCCCCAGCACATCCACAAAGCGGGGCTCTGCCTGATGAACCGCCAGCGAGCTGGCATCGGAGGGCTGGTCAGCCACCCCACCCAACTCATCATAAAGGCTGCGCAAGAGGGCCACGTCGAGCGTCAACACCACCGCCAGATAGGGCTCATCAAGCCGCGCCACCGTAATCCGCGAGGTCACGGGGATGTCGTGACTGACCACCAACGACTGACCGGGCTTTAGCCTGGCTGAAGTTGACCCAACAAAGGTTTCTTTCTCCCCCTGGAGAATCAGGCACACCACTGGCTCATAAAGCGACGCGTTGAGCGGCGTGGTCTGCGTGCACCTCAAGAGCACCATCCCCTCAATGGGCTCCACCACCTCGTAACCGTCGGTCTTTACGGCTTTAAAATACGCACCAACACGCGCTGCAAGCGTTTGAATGTCCATCTCTCACCTCCGTACAGGTCCATCAAGACATACACCCCCACAACCCAACACGCACCCAAAATTTTATCCACAAAGAGAATCAGGCACACCTTGCGGACAATCAGGCATGACAGAAGCCCAGACAGAGCCTAACCTTGCGCTCAGACACAGCCTGGACAGGCAAAACACTTGTCCCTTTGAGGTTCAGCGACCTCCAGCTCAAATCCCCAACCCGAGGAACGCACAAATGACCGCAATCAAGACCCTTCACCTGACCGACGTGCTCGACAACCACACCCAGGACATGAGCGGCCGCGTGGCCGCCGTCACGGGCACCACCAGCGGCACCGGCTACATCTGCGCCCGCGAGCTTGCTCGCCGTGGCGCCACCGTCCTGCTGCTCAACCGCCCCAGCGCCCGCTCCAAGGCCGCCTGGGAGCGCCTCCAGGCCGAGGTCCCCGAAGGCAAGTTCACCGCCATTGACTGCGACCTTCAGGACTTCGCCAGCGTCCGCGCCGCCGTCGACACCATCAAGGCCAACCACGACAAGCTCGACGTCCTGTGCAACAACGCCGGTGTCATGGCCCTCAAAGACCAGGCCACCAAGGACGGCTACGACGTCCAGATGCAGACCAACTGCCTGTCCCACTTCCTGCTGACCAAAGACCTCTTCCCGCTCCTTCGCAAAAGCGACGACGCCCGCATCGTCAACCACTCCTCCCAGGCTCGCCTTGGCGGCCCCCTCAAAGCCGAATACTTCGGCCCCACCGGCGGCAACCTTGGCGGCGACGGCACCGCGACCGCAAACGCCCCCTTTGCC
>CAKZKQ010000727.1 GCA_937123825.1 uncultured Pseudomonadota bacterium | reverse complement strand
TCGACAACGACGGCAACATCTGGGCCGTCAACCGCAACAGCAACACCGCCCACACGCTCAACCCCCAGGGTCAGCGTCTGGGCATCTACAACGTCGGCGACGGACCCTACACCTACTCCGACATGACCGGCTTCCAGCTGCGCAACTTCACCGTCCGCCAGGGGCGCTGGACCGTCGTCTTCGACTGCGGCTACAACCGCTGCCAGTTTGACCAGATCGACTGGACCGGCGACACCCCCCCCGACACCGCCATCGAACTCCGCGCCCGCACCAGCACCGACCAAAACACCTGGTCCCCCCAGGCCGGACCCTTCATCGCCTCACCCGCAGACACCAGCATGCTGCCCCGAGGCCGCTACCTCGAACTCGAAGTCCAACTCACCACCACCAACAACGACGTCACCCCCGTCTTCAACGGCGCCACCGTCGGCTGGCAAAGACCCTAGCTCTCTCGCGGGGCGAGAGAGCGGTTCGCTTGCTGGCGCTGCGCTTTCGGTGCGGTCGCCGGCGCTTCGCTTGGCTCTCTTTTGGTTCGGTCGCTCGCTGCGCTTGCTTCCTTGTGGTTCGCCTGCTTCGCAGGCTTTTGGCATTTGTGATGGGTGGGTTCTTGGCTTCGCCGGTACGAGTTGGGCATTTTGGCGAAATTGGTTCGTTTTTTGGGGGTCGGATGGGCTGATTTGGCGGCTTGTTGGGCCTGTGGGTTGGGTTTTGGGGTTTGTCTTGATGGGCTGTTTGGGTGGCTTGTGGGGCCCCTGGATTGGGTTTTGAGGTCTGATGGGCTGGTTTGGCGGCTTGTTGGGCCTTTTCTTTTTGGGCGAAGGCAGGCGGCGATAGCCCGCTGGCCTGAGTGACCCCGTGAATTTGAAGACCAACGTCAACAATGACGCTGAGCGGCCTTGCGAATTTGGCGACCAACATCGACAAGGAATCTGATGGGCGAAGGCAGGCGGCGGTAGCCCGCTGGCCTGAGCGACCGTTGGATTTGAGGATCCGCGTCGTTGCTTTGCGCGCTGAGATGCGACCAGTGTCGTTGTTGACGCAGGCCGGCAGGCAGGCGAGCGATGCCGCCTGCCTGCCCCCTCATAAAGCCGCACGCCCCTTTGGAAAGCCCTTCAAGGCGCCACCATCGACCACAAACCCCTTGGAAAGCTCCCCAGGGCTCTACCAGCGCTCATCCGGCCTCAGAGAAGTGAAAGCACTTTCGCCAAAATGCCCAACTCGTACCGGCGAAGCCAAGAACCCACCCATCACAAATGCTACAAGGGAGCGAAGCGACCGAACCACAAGGAAGCGAGCAAAGCGAGCGACCGAACCAAAAGCAAGCGCAGCGCCGCGCACCAAAAGCGCAGCGTCAGCAAGCGAACCGCGACTGAGCTTTGCTCAGTCGCTCGCCTTGCCGCTTCTTTGGGTGGCGTGGTATAAGGCGGCGCAGGAGTATGTTTTGTGGGGTGTTGGTCCCGTTGTGGGCTGTGTGGGTGTCTGTTGGATGGCATCTGCGTTGTTGAGGTGCCCCACGTGATGGTGGAGTTGTGCAGGGCATGATGCACGAGAACCTGGATAGTGAGTCACTGGTTGGTCGTCGTCTTTTTGGCGAGTACACGGTTACGCGTAAGCTCGGTGAAGGGGGGATGGGGGCGGTGTATCTGCTCCAGCAGGATCAGATCGACCAGAAAATTGCGGTCAAGGTGCTTCATGGGCGCGCGGCGCAGTCGGATGAGTTGGTGCAGCGGTTCAACCGCGAGGCCAAGGCTGTGTCGATGCTCAACCATCCCAACATCACCCGGCTCTTTATTTTTGGGCGTTCGGATGATGGGCTCATTTACCTGGCCATGGAGTATGTCCAGGGGTTGAGTCTGCGCGAAGAGTTTGCGCGCGGCGCCATGGAGGAGATCCGGGCGCTGAAGATCATGAAGCAGGTGCTCAGCGCGCTGAGTGAAGCGCACCACATGGGGATTGTGCACCGCGACTTGAAGCCCGACAACATCATGTTGACGGAGTATCGCAAGTCCAAGGACTTTGTGAAGGTGCTGGATTTTGGCATCGCCAAGGTCAAGGAGCCTCAGGGCGGCAAGAAGCAGCAGAAGCTGACCCAGGCCGGTGTGGTGTACGGCACGCCGGAGTATTTGTCGCCGGAGCAGGCCCAGGCGTTGGATTTGGACCACCGCACCGATGTGTATTCGTTGGGGTGCATTTTGTACGAGATGATTACGGGGGAGGTGCCGTTCTCGGCGCCGACGGCCGTGACGGTCTTGACGATGCACGTCTTTGAGGATCCGCGCCCGCCCAGCCAGGTCAACCCGCGTTGCTCTCCAGAGATGGAGAAGATCATCCTCAAGGCGATGGCCAAGAAGCCCGCCGACCGTTACGAGACGGCCGAAGCCTTTTTGCAGGCATTGACGGGTCGCGAGATGCAGCTTGGCGTGGGCGCCGATGTGGCGATGCCTGGCCAGGACATTCTGGCCGCCAGTCAGGCGCTGCCCAAGCTCGATGGTCCCCGTCCTGGTCGCGGTGGTGACAACAGCGCCTCGCTTGCCAAGACGCAGGTTTTTGATGCGGCCGCCGCCGAGCGCGCGGCGTCGCGTGCCAAGAGCGATGAGGATGAGGCGCAGGCTCAGACCATGCGCAAGGTGCTCATTGGTTTGATCGCGGTGTGCGCCATTTTGTTGGTGGCGCTCATCGGCGCCATCTTCATGGTCTGGTACGTCAAATCCGGTGGCGGCGGCTGAACGCCGCGCGTCTGATGCGCTTGCGGGAACAATGCCTGGCCCTGCGCCGTTTTGCGCCTTGAACACAATGATGTCTTGACTGCATCTGCCCCCGACACACCTTTCATCGCGCCGCCGACTTGTGGTCCTCTGGCGCGTTTGTGCGCCTGTATTTTGTTGGGGATGTACGGGCGGCGACCAGGCCGCTTTTGAGGGATTGGAAACTGTGTCTGTCCTCTTTGAACTTCACAATGTCCGCAAGCGCTATGCGACCTTTGAGGCCCTCAAGGGCATCACGGTCCAGGTCGAGGCGGGGACCATCGGGTTGCTGGGGCCAAACGGCGCTGGCAAGTCCACGCTCATCAAGACCCTCCTGGGTTTGCTCCAGTTTGAGGAGGGCAGCGCCACCGTGTTGGGGCGAAATCTGCCCCACGAGGCGGCCGCCATCCGGCGCTCTGTGGGTTATATGCCCGAGAACGACTGCTATCTGCCCAGAATGACCGCCGTGCAGTACGTCACCTACGCGGGGCAGCTTTGCGGGATGCCGCGCCGGGATGCGTTTCAGCGCGCCCACGAGACGCTGCATTACGTGGGGCTTGGCGAGGCGCGTTATCGGCGCCTGGGGACCTTCTCGACGGGGATGAAGCAGCGGGTGAAGCTGGCGCAGGCGTTGATCCACGGGCCGAAGCTGGTCTTTTTGGATGAGCCGACCAACGGGCTCGATCCCGAAGGTCGCGACCAGATGCTTGAGCTGATCATGGACGTGGCCAGCCGGGGCATCTCGGTCATGCTCTCCACCCACATCCTCTACGACGTGGAGAAGACCTGCTCGCGGGCGCTGCTGCTCAACCGCGGGGCGCTGGTGCACTACGGTGACATCGGCGCGATGAAGGACGACAGCAAGAACAACTTTGAGGTGCGCGTTCACGACAAGTCGCAGGCCTTTGTGCAGGCGTTGCGCGATCGTGGGGCCACCATCGATGATGACCGGGGCAACCTGGTGGTGGTCTCGTTGCCCAGCGGGCACGACACCGATTTCATCCTTCAAGTGGCCGTGGACACCGGGGCTCAAATCCGCCACATGGTGCCCTACAACATGACCCTTGAGACGGCTTTCCTGGACATCATCCGCGAGCATCAGGCCAAAGAGTCTGGTCAAGCGCAGCAGTAGGAGCGGTTCAATGGCAATACGGGACCAGGGATACACGCTCTACGAGGGCGACCTGACCAAGGGGGCGCACCCAGCCTGGGTGATCGCCTCCAACGAGTTCATGATTCATTGGGGCTACCTGCGCACCAAGCTCCTCTTCATCGCCATGATGTTGGTGCCGGTGCTCTTTGTGTTGGCCGGGTTTGCCGAGCGTGCCGTGGTCAAGTCGCTGATGGGCGGCGCCGCTCAGGCCGACAAGATCACCGGGGTCTACGAGTACGCCTTTGGGTGGGCCCAGATCTGGATGCTGGCGCTGATGTTGGCCGCCGCCGGGTGCGGTGTCATCGCCGACGACATGCGCTACCGCACAATACAGCTCTACTTCTCCAAGCCCATCACTCGCCTGGACTACGCCATGGGCAAGTTCCTGTCGCTGGCGCTCCTTGGCGGGCTGGTGGTTTTGCTGCCACATG
>CAKZKQ010000726.1 GCA_937123825.1 uncultured Pseudomonadota bacterium | reverse complement strand
GGGTTCAGGCGTTTGGGCTTTGGTTAATGTAATCTCAGGGTATCACCCAAGACCTGCGCCATCATCGACATGCCGTTGAACCACGCCGACCCAGACGACCCCCGCACGCTGCCGCTGCGCATGAAACGCATCCTGGCCCCCACACAGCCCGCCAGGGGCCAACTCTGGCTGGTCCAAGGCGGACCTGGCGGCAGCGCCTGGGAAGACTTCAACACTCTGCGCCGCGACATGCACGACCAGGTTGATGATCTGGACCACTACATCATCGAACACCGAGGCACCGGCGGACAGGCGCGCCTCCAATGCCCCCAGGAACAAGCCCAGGACAGCGACGGCGGCGCTGCGATCACTGAAGGGGAGTGGGGAGACTGTGTCGCGCATCTGCAAGACGCCTGGGGCGATCAGCTCGACCATTTTGGCACCACAGACGCCGCCGAAGACCTCCGCGTGGCCATTGACGCCGTAAAACAACCCCAGGACCGCGTCTTTGTCTGGGGCATCTCCTACGGCACCTACCAACTGGCGCGCTACCTGTGGCTGGCACCCGATCAAGCCGACGGCGTCATTCTTGAGGGCATCTCTCCCCCCGGCGCCTCTTTTGTCCAATACAGCCAGGCCATGAACCGGGCAGGACAAGCGCTGATGGAAGACTGCGACCAGGACCCAGTGTGCTCAGAGCGCATGGGCGCACCCGCCTGGGACGTCCTGCAACAAACCCTCGACGCCATCGAAGCGGGCCACTGTGCCCAATTGGGCGCCACTGTCCAGGACTTCTTTGTCCCCTTCTTTGGCACCCTGCTCATCAACCGTCCGCTGCGCGACCTCTTGCCTGCCATGATCCACCGCCTGCAACGCTGCAACGCCGACGACCGCGCCGTTTGGGCCAACGCCTACCGCACCCTCTTCACCGGCCCCGGCGACCCCAACCGCCTGGGACCAGCACAAACGCTCTTTTTCCACGTCGCCCTCTCCGAGCGATGGCCAACGCAAGGCTTGAGCGTTGAAGCCGCTCAGCAAGAGGAAGACGGACTCTTGATGTCCACCGCCCTGACACTGAGGATTGCGCGCCGCGCCCAGGGATGGCCCACCTACCCCTCACCCGACCCGCAATACAACGCGCTGCCCCCTGCACCACAAACCCCCATCTTGATGCTGCAAGGCGAACTCGACGCCGCCACACCTGTCGAAGGCGCCAGAACCGTGGCACAGCACTTTGATGGACCTGGGCAAACCTACGTGGAGTTCCCCGGCGGCGCCCACGCCGTCAGCGACGCCTGTGGACGCCAGATCGCCGCACAGTTCCTCAACAACCCCGCCGCGACGCTGGACACCACCTGCGCTCAGAACTCAGAGCTGCCCGTCTTCGATATCCCTGCGGACATCGCACAATTTGTCTTTGGCACCACCGATGTCTGGGGCGACGATTTGTGATGTTGTGCTTTGAAGGGAGCGTGGGTGCAGCCAGTCCTGGGCGACGCTTCAGAAGCGCGCCGCCCGAAATGGCTCACTGGCAGATGTTGACGGGGGCGGTGATGTCATCCACGTCGGTGTCGGTGCCGCGGGTGTTGACCGTCAAGTTGGCGGGCTGACACAGGGTCAAACCCAGGCAGTCGCCGCTGGTGGCGCACAGGCCAAAGCAGAAGTCCGAGAAGAGCCCCCCCGCCACACAGAAGTCCGCGGCGCACTGGGCGTCGGTAATGCAGGAGCCACCGGGGCCCACGCCACCGGCGTTGAAGGCATCGACACAGCGAGGCTCAAAGGCGTTGCGGGTCCGGTTGGCCAGCGGATAGCACATCTCGCCAAAGGCGCAGCCATCATCGCTGTTGCACTGGTCAAAGGAGCCAAAGTCGGGCATGCAGGCCGTGGTCGAGTCGTAACGATCGTCCAGCGTCGAGTCAGTGTCCTGATCAAAGGTCAACGAGATCATGTTGGGGTAACACACCGTGCCGTCGTTGCAGCCGCGGTTGGTGCCCTCTTCACAGATCCCGTAGCAGACGCTCCCCTCACCGCCAAACTCCTGAATGCAAAAATCCGAGGCGCAGTCCGCGTTCTGAGTGCAGGACTCACCAGCGCGGCCCAAACCTGCGCCCACCGGCGGCAAGCAAGCCCCAGCGATGGTGTTGGGGACGTTGGGGTCGGCCACGGGCTGGCAGATGTTGCCCCCTTCGCAGTCCAGATCCGAGGTGCAAAAATCGGGCGGCGTGACGCACAGGTCCAGGGTCTCGGCGTCGGGCTCGTTGCTCAGCGGCACCGCCGCGCAAAGGTTGTCACCCAGGCAATCGCTGTCCACCGCGCAGGCGCCCAGGCAGATGCCGTCGGCCTCCAGGCAGATGCCGCTTTGGCAGTCGTTGTCCACCGTGCAGGCCGCCGCCGCCACCCCCGCACCCCAGGCAGGGCGACAGAACTTGCCCAGCGCGTCGTTGTCGTCGGTGCCCAGCGTGCAAATCTCGCCGCCCCCGCACTGAGCGTTGCTCTGGCAGGCTTGCTGGGTCCCTTCGGACCAGTCGCAGATGTTGAACGGCGCGGTGACGTCATCGTCGGTGTTGTCGGGGGTGTCGTTGTCATCAATGAGGAAATTGACCTCAACGCAGGCGGTGTTTCCAGGCTGGCAACCGTCGCCTTCGTTGCAGATCCCCAGGCAGCGCTGAATGTCGTTGCCAAAGCAGGCCCCCGAGGCGCACTGGGCGTCGTCGGAGCAGAGCGAGCCGGCGGGGAGATCGCCGACCTGAGGCGAGCAGAGCGCTTCGAGGCCGTCCCCAACGGGAACCAGGGCACAAACCTCGCCGTCGGGACAGGCGTCATCGCCGTCGCAGGGCAAGACCGAGAGGCAGATGGGGGCGTCGTAGGCGTGCTCGGGCACGGGGGTCAGCTCGATTTGGCGGCACGTGGCGCCGTCGGTCTGGCAATCGCCGTCTTCGGCGCAGGCTTCGTAGCAGGTGCCCAGGACACACAGGCCACTGCGGCACTCATCGGCGTTCTCACACGCCTCGCCGCCGGCGCTGGCGCCTTGATCGGGGCGACAGACCAGGACCAGGTTGTCGTCGGCGTCGTTGGACGGCGAGCATGCTTGACCGGCGTTGCAGGCGGCGTCGCTGGTGCATTCGGCGCCGGGGAGCTCGGAGATGCAGTCGAGCGTGAAGTAATCGCACCACTGCCCCTGGTCGCAGGTGTTGTCGCCGCAAACGACCGGGGCTGGCACACAGTCTCCGCTTTCAAGGTCACAGACCTGACCGTCAGGGCACTCTTCATCGCCTGTGCAGCCGGGCGTCACACAGGTGTGGGCGTCCACGTCACAAACCTGCCCCACCAGACACCCATCATCGGTGTGGCAGCCCGGCACACACGTCTGGTTCTCACAATGTTCCTCGGCAGAACAATCGGTGTCCTGCATGCAACCGCCGGGGTTGTTGTTGGGATCGTTGTTCGGATCGTTATTGGGGTTGTTGTTCGGATCGTTGTTTGGGTTGTTATTGGGATCGTTGTTCGGGTTGTTATTGGGATCGTTGTTCGGGTTGTTGTTGGGCGTGTTATTGGGCCCATTGTTGGGCGTGTTGTTGGGGTTGTTGTTGGGCGTGGCGTTGTTGGGCGGGCCGTCTCCGATCGGCACACAAGCCCGATCAGAGCAGATCTGACCGACCGGACAATCAAAGTCCGACTCGCAAAACGCATCCACGCAGGCACCGTCCAGGCAAATGCCCTCAGAACAATCCTCGTTGGTTGAGCAGGATTCATTCTCCTGGGTGCCCACAGCACACGCCGTCAGCCCCACCATCAACACGAGCCCCATCCACCACTGTCGCAACATCGCACTCACCCCAATGACTCAACTTTATTTTACTACCGCACCGCATCCATCTCGCGCTGGCACCATGCACCCCCCATCGCAATGACAGGTCCACAGATGTGTGGGGTTGGATCTTACGACCCAGGGTTCAACACGATCCAGGCACGATTTGTCAGGATAGCAGGTCAATGAGGATCTCTAAAGACCCTTGTGGGGACAGCACCCACATCGCCCTGCCCTGCCACCATCATCACAGTTGAACCACAGGATGATCCGCTTGTGATGATGGTTGTACGCACAAGGCGAGCGCGCGGGTGTTTTTGGTTATCGCGGGGCAAACCCATACCAAAGCGCAGACGAAAGGCCTGGTTTGGCATCAAAGCCTGGGATCGACCGGCTCGCTCTCAAGGGCAAGGACCCCAAAGACACACTCGTGGACCTTGCGCAGAGGTTCGCGGCGGACAAAGCGCTCCAGCGCCTCCAGGCCCAGAGCAAACTCGCGCAGCGCCAGCGAGCGCTTCTTGCCCGTGCGCCGCGTGCGCAGCTGCGACAGGCTCGAAGGATCGTCGTACCCCAGACCATAGATGATCCTGAGGTAGTCGCGCCCGCGGCATTTGAGCGCGGGCTGCACCAAGCCCCCCTTTTTATCGCGGCTGACGTAGTCCAGCGGCTTGATCACCATTCCTTCGCCGCCTGCGGCGGTCAGCGCCTCCCAGCGCTCGCACAACGCGCGGCACGCCTCCGGGTCCTCCAGGTCCACCACATGGTGCTCCGTCGTAAAGAGCAACGGGTCGCCCTGACAGAGCCGGTCCAGAATTTCCATGTGCCAGCGGTGATCGCGGCCCACAAAGACCTCCCCTTCGGCGGCCAGAAGATGGAATGGCGCCAGACGCACCCCCTCCAAACCCTCAACCTCCCAGCAGTACCCTCGCCAGGCCTTCGTAAAGGCCTGGGCCTGCCCCTGACGCCGGACCACGCCGGAAAGGAGCGCTTCCACGTCCATGCCACGGGAAGCAGCCCGCTCCAGCGCCTGCCGAGCGGCCTTGAGGCTGTGGTGCGCGGCCGAACCGGTGGCGGCGTACTGCTCGCGCAGCAACGCGCCGGCTTTCAGGCTCCAGGGCATCAACTCGGCGTCCAGACAGAGCCAGTCTGTGGCCAGCGCCTCAAAGACGCCGGTGCGCTCGGCTTGCGCCGCCACGCGCGCCACCAACGCCGCCTCCAGCGCGTCGTCCTTGAAGAAGGCGCGCCCTGTGCGCGTGTAGATCCGCCCTGCACGCCCGTCCTCGACCCCAAAGCGCTCGCGCGCCGACTGGGCGTCTTTGCACACCACCACGATGGCCCGCGAGCCCATGTGCTTGACCTGGGCCACGACCTTGCGCTGGCCCCAACACCGAAACGACGCCAGTGCCTGCTTCGGGTGCTCCAGAAACTGGCCTTCTTTGGTCGCCTCGCAGGGCGCCATCGTCGGCGGCAGGTGGATCAACCAGCGCGGATCGACGGCAAACCGACTCATGACCTCCAGGGCGGCCGCGCTGCGCGGGGCGTCGATCGTGATCGTGGGGCGCAGCCGGGGCGTCAG
>CAKZKQ010000725.1 GCA_937123825.1 uncultured Pseudomonadota bacterium | reverse complement strand
GTTCGATGCTTTGTATCAGAAAGAATTTGGTACAGCCGGTGGTGAACCTTATGGTTTGCTACTGGGTGACTATACCTTCTCTCATAAAGATGAAGATGTTGCTCTGCTACGCTATATGGGTGAGACAGCGGCTGCCAGCCATGCCGCGTGAGCACCAGCGCGCCCAGCACCAGGGGCCGTGGGAGACGCTCCTGGAGGCCGAGGACAAGACCAAGCGCCTTGGCCAGGGCATGCGGCGGCTCCTTGAGGAGGCTCTGGCGCGCCAGGAACCCAGAGTCGCGGTGGTCTGGGGCGGTCACAGCCCACAAAACAGCGCCCTGAAACAACTGCGCAGCCACATCCAGGGCGCCCTGGGGCGACACCTGCGCCAGCACCACCTTGAGCTGGTCGACGCACAACACCACCCCGACCCCACCTTCACACTGCAGATCGACATCGACCACCAGAACACTCGCCGTTTGACCGAGCCGCGCTTTGTCAAAGGCCGCGTCGCCACCACCCGCGCCGTGGAGTATCCCATCATGGGCCTGCGCGTGCGCCTGCTGCGCCGCCAACACCTTGAGGCCGAGGTCCGGTTGGACAACAAGGGCGGTCTGAGCAAGATCGACACCCTCTCGCGCATCACCCAGGACCACACCATCAAGGTCGCCTGCCGCGAACTGACCCAGCCCCTCATGCGCGCCCTGGGATGGACCACCGCAACCCCCTCTAAAGCCCCCAAACGCGCCATCACCGCCCAGCCTGTCAAAGTCGGATGACAAACCCTAAAAGAGCGTTTATTTTCTGACCGACATATCACAACCATCGACCATCTTCGCTCAAACCAAAGGGCGACATTTCTCCAGGAGGCTCGCCCTTCATGAGTCCGGTCATCTACTGGTTTGTTCAAATTTTGAGCGTTTGCTACGTCGTTTACGCCGGGCGCAGGCTCCTGACGCACAACTTCAACGAGCCCGGACACCTGGAAAAGGTCGCCATTGTCGCCATGGTCTGCGCGGTGCTGGCCGCAGGTGGGTTCTGGGCCGTCACCCTGGAGAGCTTTGTCAACTCGGAGTTCAACCCCTATGCGCGCGAAGGCGGGCTGCGCAGCTACACCCAATTGCAGTCGCTGGATCTGATGGTCTTTCTGGTCTCGCGAGGGCTGAGCGTGCTGGGGCTGCCGCTGGGGCTGGGCGTCGTCGGGGGCGCATTTTGGAAGGCGTACAGGCGGCAGCAGGGCAAAACGGGTGCCTACCAGGACAAGGGCGCTTCCAAGAGCCCTGCGGACATCGCCGCCCATCTGGCCAAAATCCACCGCGCCCAGGATCTGCGGGCGCTGGGGCAGTTGGTGCAGCAAAACGCCCAGTACATGAACCGACCCCTTGAAGAGAGCGTCATCATACGCCTGCGAAGCGCCTCAAACGATGTCCTCAAAGAAGCCAGACGACACGGGCTCCTCGACGGCGCCCCAGACCTGCAGGCCAGACTCGACACCCACCATAAAACCGCCCAGCAGACCGCCTGGGAAGACTTCATCGAGCGCCGAAACGGCCCCGTGGGACGCGGCATCGTGGCCATCCTCAAAGAAGCACTGGTGCATCAAGACGACCGCGTGATGATTGAGTGGACCGGCCTGGAAGGGGCACACCCCTCGGTGCGACAACTGCGCTCCAGAATTCAGGCCTCTTTGCAGCGCCACCTCGACAAACACCACCTGCGACTGCTGGGGCATGACGTCAAAGATCCGCCGCCGTTTTGCCTCCAGATGGACGTCCAGGAGCACGACGTCGAGATCCTCTTCAAAAGCCGAAAAGACGAGCCGGAGCGCTGCTACCCCATCGTCAAGCTCCGCGCGCGCCTGATGCGCCGCCAGTTTCTGGAGGTCGAAGGACACGCGAGCAACGAGCGCGGCGTTGAAAAAATCGACCGCGCGGCCAACACCCAGGACCAGGCGCGCCTGATCAAACTCGGCACCGAAGAGATCTTGCTGCCGCTGCTGCGCGCCATCGGCTGGACGGCGCAGGCCACTTCGGACCAGAATAAAAAAGAAGCCGCATCGACTCTGTCCCACCGCGCCAACGTCCAACGATGAGCGCGGCGCACCACCGCCCTAGACCACGCACCTCTGACCGCCTCCCCCAACCATGACCGAATACTTTCAAGACAAGCGCTGGGCCATCACCGGCTCCCTCAAAGACATCTCGCGACGCGAAGCCACCGCGCAACTCAAAGAACGCGGCGCCGCAGTGACAGGCTCGGTGTCGAGCAAGACCGACTTTCTGGTCTCGGTCGATTACGACCCCGACCAGGCCAGATACCTCTCCAGCAAAGAAAAGCGCGCCCGACAGCTCGGCATCCCCATCTTCAACGAGGCCCAACTCCTGGCCGTCCTGCGCGGTGAAGACCCCATCGCCGTCGACGCGCTGGGCACCGCCCCCACACCGCTCGAAGAGGTCTCCACGCGCGACGCGCTCGAAGGCTTTCGAGAGTTGGTCTATGGAGAGATGACCGACGAGCGCTGGGAAGAGGTCTGCGGCCTGCTGGACCGGTGCGATGAGGCAGCGCTGCCGCTGGTGGTGGACTACCTCCAACAAAACCTCCCCGCGCCGCCCGAAGCCATCGCACTCGACACCCGAGGCCACTACTACCACCTGAGCGTCTGGGATCGCTTTGCCGACCCCTGCCAACTGCCCAAAAGCTGGATCTACGAGATCCTGCGCGGCGAACAATCGGCCAAATTCTCAGTCGTGCGCGCCGCCAACTTCGCCGGACAAAAACTCAACGGCAAAAGCGGCCGCAAGATCCTCGAATGCCAGTCCCTGACCGAGCTGCGCGCCCTGAAGCTCGACAACAACCCCACCCCCGCGCGCCTCTGGCACGAGCTGGCCGCCAGCACCAACATGCGCCACCTCCAATACCTCCACATGGGGCGCAACAAGATCTCGCCGGCCACCGCCGACAAACTCACCGCCGCCACCTTCGCCGCCAACCTGCGGCACCTGCGCCTGGAAGAGGTCACCTTTCAAAAAGACGCCGCGCGCCGCCTCTTGACCTCCCCGCTGGCCAAAGGCCTGGTGAGCCTCAACCTCTCCAAAACCTCCAGCCAGACCGAAGACCTTTTCACTGTCCTGGCCGACTCGCCGTGCATCGATACGCTGACCGACCTGCACCTGCACAACGTCCCCCACCCTCTTGACGGACTGGCGACGCTCTTGCGCTCGCGGCGCCTGGGTCAAGTGCGCGCGATGCTCATCGGCACCCCAGAGCCATGCCCGGCGTTGGTCGATGCGCTGGCCGAGGCCCCTTTTGAGGGGATCGAAGACCTGAAACTGACGCGGCTAAGACCCTACGACCGCATTGACCCAATCGTTCCAGGGGTGGGCCGCGCGCTGGCAGCCCCGCAGATGGCCAGCCTGAGGACGTTGAGCGTGGACACCGACGAAGAAGGCCTGCGCGGGGTCATTGGGGCCACCCACATCACCCAACTGGAGCAACTTCACATCCAGACCAACGGCGCCAGCACCGAGACCTGGGACGGCATGCTTGGCGCCCCGCAATTTCAGCAGGTGCGCCTGCTGCGCATCAATGGACCTGTGCCGCAAGGCTTCCTGGGGCGCTTGCTGGCCTCAGATCGCATGCCCTTGCTTGAGCGCCTCTACCACAACAACTTTGCCAAGGGGATGAACGACGACGATCTGCGCGGCATCCTGAACGCCACCCACAGAACCAACCTCAAGGAGATGCGCGCAAACTTGGACCGGGACAACACCTCCACGACGCTGCTCCAATCGGTCGTCGACGCGCCGCACGTCCCCTACCACGTCCAGTTGGACGCGCGGTGGCAGATCGAGCAACGCGCGCGGCAATCTTGAGATTTGTGGGGGGGCTTACTTGTTGAAGCCGATGTAGGCCGCCCGGAGCATGAAGATGCTGGCGGCTTTGAGCACGGGCAGGTCTTGCGGCACGCCTTCGATGCTCAAGCGCTTGACGCTCTTTTTGCCCGAGATGACCACGATCCGCAGCCTGGGCTCGTCCACGTCGCACGAAATCAGCAGCACCGCGTCCTCGGAGTCTTCTCCGGTGCCTTTGAGTTCGCGCGCTTTCAAAAAGCGCTCGTTGGGCAGGTCAAACCAAGCATCGTCAAAGGTCCGCGAGGTCAACCCCAGCCGCCCCACGATGGTGGACTTGGAGGTGGTGTTGACCAGCGTGTCGTTGTCCTTGCGCATGGCGCTGCCAAGGCGGTTTTGGCAGGCCGCCCCGGCTTTGACGTTGGGGCTGACGTAGGCGATGACCAGCTCGATCTTCTTTTTCTTCTTGGCCTCAAGAGCGCCAGGCCACAGCGAGAGCACGCACAGCGCCGCCACCAACGCCGCCAAACCACGGCTGGCGCCGCCCCAAAGCCCGTCTTCACGGCGTGTCTTCAGCATCTTCGCCCCCTTCTCCTTCATCACCGCCGTCCTCAAGGCCCTCTTCCTCTTCCTCGGCTTCTTCTTCTTCAGCCTCTTCGATCTGCATCTGTTCGACTTTGATCTTGCCCGCCTTGTAGCGCTCCCAGGCGAACCCGATCATCGGCACAAACCACTGCACCTCTTCGTCGTCCCAGATCGGGGAAATGCCCGCATCGGTCCAAAAGACCTCGCGCATCCCGCCGCCAGGCGGCGCGATCAACATCGCCGCGCCCAAAATCCCGCGCGAAAACAACTGGTCCTTGCCCCGGCCACGCTGAACCCTCGGCGCGGGGAAGCGCAGCACAATCGTCAGCCCCTCGTGGCGCACCACCTCGTCCATCAGTTCCAACACGCGCTCGTTGGAGGGCGTCTTGTGGATCCAGGTGGCCAGACGAGCCCCTCGGCCGGAGTTGGCAAGGAAGACGGTGTTGACGGTGGTTTTGAGGGTGCGCGCCAGATGCTTGGCCAGTTTCTGACTGCGGCGCCGCTCCGAGCGCAGCAGCTCCCCTTCATGCACGACCACCAGGTTCAAGTGCTCGGCGGGGGCCACCAGCGATTTGCATGCCGAGATGTTCTCCACCGGACACCACCACTGATGCTGCGCAAAGAGCTTGAGGGACTCTTCGACCTCCAGCGGCTCCTCTCCAAAGACCGGCAGCTTCTCGGGGTCGATCGACACCCCCAGGACCCGATCCTCTTCGCCCAGCTCCGGCGGCGTCATCACCAGACACGCCCCGCTTTGCTCGGCGGTCATCTCCACCTCGCCGCTGGACTCCACAATGAGCGAAAACGCCTCGGCTCTGAGCGGCGGCGTGTCGCGCACGCAACCATCGACCAGACAGCACTCCACCGCCCCCGCGTCCGAGAGCGAACACGCCACCCGCGAGGGAGAATCCGGGTCGTCGCAGGTCACGGGCTTGGGTTTGGGCTTGGGCGGGTCGGGCACCGGCACAGGAGCATCTTTTGGCGGCTCGGGCTCGGCCTTTTCGGGCGCCTTGGCAGCTTCGGCGGGCGCCGCCTTGTCTGCCACCGCACCGTCCTGCCCGCTCTTATCTTCTTCACCGCCGCCGTCGCACGCCGCCGCGGCGCAGAGCGCCACCACACACAACGCGGCCATCCATCTGCTGAACATCTCTCCTCGGGACCTCCACGGAAAACAATCCACTGGTCAGCCCCTTCTATACCAAAAATCCCCGCAGCGCGAGTGTTCCACCCCAGGTGTCTCCAATCGGTGACACCTGTCATCAAAAAGTGCGCTCTTTTTGGTGACAAACCCCACCTCAAACCCACCCCAACCCCGCATCAACGGGCCTGGGCATCTTGGCACCGCCATTGCTATTGCCTTCGAGCGCCTGGGCAGTGAACAATGTTCGCAAACACAAAGAGCCACCACCAAGGACCCACTCCATGACCGCACAATCCACCCGCACCCTTTTGTCGCTCCTTATCGCAATGGCCATGCTCGCCTTTGCATGCGGTGACGGCCCCCGCACGGGCTCCGCCACTGCGTTGGATGACCCAAGAGCGCCTGCCGATGACCGTCCGCCATCAGACACACCCGTTGAACCGGCCAACAACACCCCCAATGAGCCCGACGAACCCATCGACGACCCACAAGACCCCCCACCTGAAGACCCACAAGAGCCCGAAGAAGATCCACAAGAGCCCCCAGACGAGCCCGTTGAGGAGCCACCGGTGGAGTTGAGCCTGGGCGAGCCGGATTGGTGGGTGCATATCGGCAACGAGGAGCGCAACGCGTTGCAGGCCATTGCCGCAGGTCCCCAGGGACACAGCGCCGTGCTCATCCAGCGGATCTTTGCCAACACCCCGGCCACCATCCGCTCGTCCATCACCCCCGACGTCGTCGAGACCAGCAACCAGCACCTCTTTCGCTTTGATCCCGAGGGGCGCCTTCAGAGCGCCATCAACCTGCCCGTCTACGTCAAATCCATGGCCATGGACAACGCGCAGAACCTGATTGTGGTCGGAGAGATCAATGGGGGGGGGGAGTTGGGCCAGGAGCGCTTTGAGCCTTCCAGAAGAAACGTGGTGATCATCAAACTGGGTCCGGACAACGCCGTGCGATGGGTTCAGACCTGGGACAACAACGCCTACGACGACTGCCACGCTGTAGCCGTCTCCGACAAAGACGCTGTCGCCGTGGCCTGCGAGATCGATGGCCGATTGACGCTGGCCGCCTACGAACCCGATGGCACCGTGCGCTTCAACCGCTCTTACGGCCCCCTCTACACCAGTTCAAGCTTTTCGGCGGTTCGCTCGGTGGTTTGGCACCACGCCACGCGCCTGGGCATCGCCGGTTTCAGCCAGAGCAGTCTCGACATGGATGGAGACGGTGAAAACGAGATCATCGATCGGGGCGCCAGCACCGCCTTTGTGGGGGTTTACGACGCTCAGGACGGCCGCCACATCTGGTCCAAAGGCGCAGGGGGAGAATTGGGCACCGTGGCGGGACACCTGGACGCGGCCCACAGCTGCGCCTTTGACCCGGCGGGCAACCTCATCGCCACCTTGAGCATCCACGGACACGCCCAATTTGAAGGCCGCACCTTTGGCACCCCCAACGAACGTTCGCGCACGGACCTCATCGCCTCCTGGAACCCGGACAACGGAGCGCTGCGCTGGCTGCATCAAGCCCAGGGACAACTGACCTCCAATGCGAACACCGGCCTGCGGCTCCTTTCGGGCAACACCCTCCAGCAACTCTCACCCAACACAGGCCTGCCCATCGTCACCACCCACATCAGCCCGGACATCCTGCCGCCCTTCTCCTCGGCGCACCTCTTTGAGCACAACGACCTCTATACCTTCACACTTATTGAAGCAGACCATGGGTTGGCTCAGGAGTTGGGGCTCGAAGTCCACCAGCAGCCCGATGCCGTCCTGCATCGCTTCTCATTGATTGAGGTCGTCCCCTGAGGGCGACGTTAGAAAACGCTCCATCTCGTCCACAAGGTCGTCCAAGGCCCCTTTAGCGAAGGGCGGCATGTGCGCCCAGCCCTCCATGTGGCGGCTGACCTCCAGGTGGTTGAACATCGCCTTGGCCCGCGCCTTGAGCGCCTCGGCCGGAAAGACCGTGTCGTGCTGGTGTGTCACCAACATCACCCTGCCCTGCCAGCCCTCCAACGCCCCGTCGGGCAGCGTGTTGGGAAACCGGCGGTCGGGGTGCACGTGCTTCAAGCTGTCACCAAAGAACGACACATAGTCGTCGTCCATGTCCGTAAAGGTCCGCGACAAGATCCTCTCCAACCTCGCGCGGCTGGGAAAGAGCGCGTACGCCAACCCCGCCCCAATCAAGCCAAACATTGGCTTCCACGACGGCTTGATCAAACCCCCAGGCACCCAGAAAACCGCCCGCTCCACGCGCTCGGGCGCCACCTGCGCCGCCCGCAACAAGACGTAACCCCCCAGGCTGACCCCAATGGCGCGGATCGACGACACCCCCAGCCCGTCGAGCACGTCCACCACCCAGTGGCCGTGTTCCAAACCCTGCCAATCCAGGCGCATCTCGGTGCTGCGCCCCGGCTGCCCCACCGTGTCCGGAAAATATATCCGAAACCGCCGCGCCAACTCCGGCACCTGCGCCAACGCCGCCGGAGCGCTGGCCATCGCCCCATGAAAACACCACAGCGGCGGCGCGTCCTTCGGACCCGTCACCAGCACATTGGTCTGGCCAAAGCGCGTCTCCACCTGCACAAACTCCACCTCGGTGCCCAAACGCGCCACAAAGTGCTCATACCAATGCGCCATCGCGCGCCGACCCTCGTCGCTCTTGTAAATGCTCTTGCCCACCGCTCACTCCTTAGACCGAGTCCCGTTTGACGCCAACGCCCAACACCAACTGGCGCGCCATCATCCCCACCAACTGCCGACCTCGCGCGGGATCAAAGCCCTCCTCAGACAGCAGCATCAACACAAAGTAGTAGTGCGAAAAGAACGCCATGCCGACCACGTGGGGCGACGCCTGCGCGTCCAACAACCCCAGCCCCTGCATCGCCTCCATCCGCCCCACCAACGCATGACCCAACTGACGCACCTGGGCCCGAAAAACCTCCGCGTCCTGCCCACCGGCCCACAACGACTCCTTCAAAAGCGTGCGCGACAACGCCGGGCGCTGGGCGTAGTAATCAAAAAAATACCCCGCCGTGTGCACCAACAACGCCTCCAGACCCTCCTCGGCCCCCGGCATCGACGCCACACAACCGCTCTTGACCCCCTCAAGGTCCTCGTAAAGCGCCCCGTAGAGCAGCGCCCGCTTGTCCGGGAAGTAATTGAAGAGCGTCCCCACCGCCAACCCGGCCTCCGCCGCGATCCGCCGCATCTTGGCCCCCTCAAAACCCTCGGCCTCAAACTCCGCCCGCGCCGCCTCCAGGATCCTCGCCCTGGCCTCGGCCCGCTTCTGTGCACTCCAACGCGCCATTTAGAACCCTCTCAAACCTCAAAAATGAACACGTTCATATTTATATCCACACTTCTGCCCTTTTCAAGCCCATTTTCAGATCCAAAACCAAGAAGCGGACGTTGACACACCACAACACGGCACCCGCGCCCCCGCGCGCACCACCCAAAGGGCAGACCATGAGCCACGACCCCATCGACCGCAGAGGCTTCATTCAAATCATGGGCGGCGCCGCCGCGATGCTGGCCACCACCGCCGCCTGCGCCACCCCGCGCCCCAAACGCCCCCAGGCCCCCAAGGTCGCCTCCGGCCTGCCCGGCATGCTCCTGGTCTACACCCAGGCTCGCCGTCGCCCCCAGCTCCACCTCTTTGACACCGCCACCGGCCAGCGCCTGACCACCTTCGATAGCCTCGTCGCCAGCCACGCCATCGTCGCCGTCGAATCCCAAAACCGCTTTGTCGTCCACGGCCTGGGACCCAACGGCCAGGGCCAGGCATGGGTCATCGACGTCAACCCCGCACAGGGCACCTGGAGCAAACCCAAGGTCATCGACCTGGGCCGCGGCATGGCCCTGCACTGGCAACCCAGCGCCGACCAACGCCTCATCCAGTACAACACCATCGAAGACGGCGCCCTCCACGTCCTCAACACCCACACCCTGGAGGTCGAACGCGAACGCGGCGGCGGCAACCACTCCAACATGGCCTTCTTCAACGACGAACGCTGGCTGCTGGCCACCGACCACCTGGGCGCAGGCACCTCACTGCGCGTCATCGACCGCGTCAGCGGCAAGATCCTCTCCCAAACCCCCGTCGGCACCTCCGGCCACGGCGTCACCGTCAACGACAAAACCGGCACCGCCTTTGTCTGGGCCGACGACGGCGTCCACATGGTCGACCTCTCCACCAAAAACCTGGGCCAACACCTGGGCATCATCGCCCCCAAACAACAAGGCCAACGCTCCTGGTTCTGCTGGACCCCACAAGGCGGCCGCTACAGCCACGACTACTCCTGGAACCCCGGCGACACCTACAACCCCTGGCTCAACGTCCTCGACATGGAAGCTCGCCGCATCGAACGCCTCCCCACCCCAGGCCACACCCCCGGCATCCTCCAGGTCTCCCCCGACGGCACCACCGCCCTGGCCGGCTGCCTCAAAACCAACCACCTGCTCGTCTTCGACCTCACCAACAACACCCTCAAAGGCACCATCCCCATCGGCCAACGCAGCCGCAGCTTCTTCGACCGCGACACCACCTTCTCCAAAGACCGCACACACGGCTTCGCCACCAACCCCGCCGACAAAACCATCAGCGTCCTCAACCTCCAAACCCTCACCGAACTGGCCCGGATCCCCATCCCAGATTTTCCAATCTGGGCTGGGGCAATCAGCGCGGGGCGCTGATTGCCGGTTCGCGGCGCCCCGTTGGGGCTTGCTTTCGGTGCGGTCGCCGGCGCTTTGCTTGGCTTCCTTTTGGTTCGGTCGCCGGCGCTGCGCTTGGCTCCCTTTTGGTGCGGTCGCTGCGCTCCCTGATAGCATTTGCGATGGGTTGGGTTCTTGGCTTCGCCGGTACGAGT
>CAKZKQ010000724.1 GCA_937123825.1 uncultured Pseudomonadota bacterium | reverse complement strand
ATCAGCGTGGTCAACTGGGCCCCGGCGATCTGACGGCCGTTTTCCAACCGGATCACCTCTTTGCGCGCGTCGGCGATCGCCACGCCCAGGCGCAACACGTCTGCGGGCAGCGCCACGTCGTTGTCCACCAGGACCTTGACCCGCTTTTCCTGCGCCAGCAGCTCGTCCAGCGACACCCTGGCGTTGTCCAGAAGCTGATCGAGCAAGAGCCACTGCAGGTACGCCGCGCTGGTCCCGCGCGTGATCTGCTCCTGCGTCAACGCCTGCTCAAGGCGCGCCACGTCCACCTGGGTCTGACTCAACTCGTCGGCCAGGTGGATCTTGTAGAGCTGCCCCAGCGGCTGAATCACCGACACCTGCACCTCGGCCGTGAGCTGTTCGCGCACCGTCACCGGCTCGCCAAGCTGCGTCAGCAAACCCGCCAGCACAGCCTCGTAGGGGGTCATCGGCTCGGGCAGGTCCGCTGGCGCGCCGCCCCCACCGCCCAGGTTCAGACTGACCTCGTCGTCCCAAACCATCGTGTTGGCCTCCACGCGCAAGATCGGCAGATAACGCGCGCCAGCCTGCTCGGCCATGATCGCCGCCTCGTCCACACGAAGTTGACCCACTTTGGCCTGCAGGTTGTCCGCGCTGGCCGCAGAGATCGCCTGATCAAACCCCAGCGGCTGAGCCACCGCGGTGGCACCCACGGCCAACGCACACATCACGCTCAGCGCCATCGCCAAACCCCTGGAAGCGGGCTCCATCGCGCGGTGACGGTGCGGGCGGTGCGGGCGGTGCGGCGTTCTTGGCTCAAACAAAGGGGGTGCTGGACGCTGAGACATGGCTGGATGACCTGTGCAGAGGGCGGTTAACCAACAAGTTCAACCAAACGGTTGAACCAAACAGTTGGTTGTGAATTAGGGGCCCGCACAAACCTTGTCAAGCGCTCTTTTCAGAGCCACACCTTCATGACGGACAAACGCACCACAAGGACACCGCCATGAACCAGGCACCAGAGCCCAGCACCACCGAACGCATCCTCCAGGCGGCCATTGATGAATTTGTGGAGTTTGGATACGCCGGCGCCCGCATGGACCGCATCGCCAAACGCGCGCGGTGCAACAAAGGCATGCTCTACCACCACCACGGCGGCAAAGATGAGCTGTGGAGCCTGGCCCTCAAGTCCATGCTCTCCGAGAGCAGGAGCCGCGATCTGCTCTCGCTGCAACACACTGTCCCACTGGAGACCGTGATGGGCATGCTGGCACACACCAAAGAGAACGCCGATCAGGGCCGCTTGCTGCTGTGGGAACAGCTCCAGGCCAAAGAGCCCATCGAAACCGAAGCCCGCACCGCCCGCATCCAGGAGATGCTGGGCAGCTTTGAACACATCGCCCAGGGCGACCCCGAACTCAAAGGCGCCGCTGCCCTGGCCATGGTCGCCCTGGCCAGCTACCCCAACCTGCTGCCGTCCTTCTCCAAGATGATCGCCGGAGAAGACGTCCAAACCCCCCAGTTCCACGCCAAATACCGCAGAGCCCTCCAAAACCTCTTTAAAGCCACCTCCACAACGGCTCCAAAGCCTTCAGACAACGCGGACGCAGATATCCCAGAAGAAGGCTGAGGCCTTCCAGGGACACACTCAGAAGCTTTAAAGGGAAAGAAAAGGGAACAGTCGGGCGCCGAAGCAGCGCTTCGACTTAGAAGAGCAGGCCCAGCGCGTTGCCGGTCCGAGCGCCGTACACCCGGATGATGTTCGTGCCCGCGTCGAGCACAAAGACAAAGTCGCCGCTGCGGGTGTCCAGGACCGCGATGTCGGTCGGCGTGGGGCCACCCTCAAGGATCGTGGAACGGAAGCGGCTGCTGGTCGTAAAGCTGAAGTTGAAGTCACGCGGGACCTCAACGTCACCCTCGCCGGGCTCAATCAGGAACGAGAAGAAAGGACCGCTGAACGGCGAGCCGGTGTCGGCGCGCGAGTTCTGATCGAGCGCGTCAGAGCGCTCCACGCACACACCCGAGGCGCCCACGCGGTTGGAGATCACACCGGTGCGATCCCCCCTGACCACCCAACGGTCCACCGCGCGGAACTCGCCGCGCAAGCCCGAAGCAAAGCACTCGCGCGTCGGCAGCGCCTGGACCAATTCCGGATCGTTGCCGTCAAAGCCCAGCACCGCGCCGTCGGCCAACACCGAAAGCTGGATGTAACCCGCAGACACCGAGTCCACGCGGTAGGCCAGCGTGCGATCTTCAAAGGCCGTGCAGTCCGCGCCGTCCGACGAAGGCGTCACCACGCTAAGCAGGACCAACACGTCCCCGTCTTCCACGCCAGCGGCGCAAAGATCGCCGCCGCTGACCTGAACCACGCCCTCAAGCGCCTGATCCACGATCAGATCCGAGCGCGACGCCACCACACCTTCATAGGTCACGTTCCAGGTGTCGGCGGGGATGTAGAAGTCGTCGGTTTCGGCCCCAAAGTCGATGTTGGCCTTGGTGCAGGTACATCCATCCGAGCCCGGCGTGCAGGTGCGGCCGTTGCTGGCCCGGCACAGGCAACCCACGCTGTCTTGACCCTCTTCGGTGCAGAAATCGGCGTCCTCACCTTCGGCCAGCGTCGTCAGCGTCAGGCCACGGGCGCGCAGCGTCACGTCGTCGGGATCCAAGCCGGTCACAATGCACGACTGCGCCCCATCGTCCCCAGTCTCACAGACGCAGCCAGGGATCACGTCGGGATCGCACCACGGCACCACCTGGGGCAGCTCCGGCGCGTCGCAGCGCGTCTGAAAACGCGACACGGTTTCGCCGCGGACGTCGTCGATGAACTCAAAGATCTCATCGTTCAAATCGCACGACACCGTCGAAGAGATCGCCGGGGCGCTCTCCCCGTCGCGGCGGCGCAAAATGGGGTTGGTCGCCTCAAAGAGCAGGTTCTCGACCTCTCCCTGAGAGCTGCCGCTGTCGTCAAACTCTTCTTCGATCTCCACCACGCGGATGTCCTGGGCAGCCTCGACAAAGAAGACGCTGCCGCTGGTGGTGGCCACGTTGGCAAAGGCACGGGTGCGGGTGGTCCGCAGCACGCGCGTGGTGCGCGGGAACGAGCTGTCACCGCCGTCGATCCGCACCGCGTCCGACTGGTCGATGGTCGTCTCCAGGCGACGCGCCACCAGCGACTGAGGCACGCGGCCCACCGGCACGCCGATGCGGGTGTCTCCGGGACGCGGACGGCAACGATCCTCACCATCTCCGCAGTTGGAGGGGTCGAGCACCGCGTTGGTGTTCAGATCGATGATGATGACCTGAAGCTCGCGCCGATCCACCACGTAGGCATAGCGCCCTTCGGGGTCGATGGCCACGGGACCAAACTCAAAGACGGGCGCGGCAGCCTCGCTGCTGCCACCGGCACCGTAGCAATCGGCGTCGGCGGGGTAATCCACGGCGCCGTCGCCGTCGTTGTCGATGCCGTCGTTGCAGGGGCCCACGGCCGACAACTCGGTGTCACCATCGGGGCCCGAGGCGCAGCCGGGATCGTCGAGGTCCACAGAACCGTCGCCGTCGTTGTCCAGGCCATCGGCGCACGCGGGCAAGCCCGCGACGTCGGTGGGCGCGGTGGACTCTCCGGCGGCCGCTTCGGCGCAGTCGGGGTCATCGGCGTCCGTCGCGCCATCGCCGTCGTTGTCCAGGCCGTCTTCACACTCGGGCAGGCGGAAGCCGCCGCCCTCGGAGCGGTCGGCGGCAAAGGCGCAGCCGTCGTCGGCGGCGTCCACGCGGCCATCACCGTCGTTGTCGATGCCGTCGTTGCAGGCCGTATCGGGGGCTCTGCGCACGCCGTCGGCGGATTCACCCGAGAACGGGTCGAGGCACTGCGGATCGGCAGCGTCCACCAGGCCGTCGCCGTCGTTGTCGATGCCGTCCAGGCAGCCAAAGGTCAGACCAATCTGACGCGCGATGCACGGGGCGTCGCCGCCATCCTCACACACGCGGGGGTCGTCTTCTCCAGGCGCCGCCATCAAGACTTCCACCATCGAGGCGCGCGCCCCGAAGGTCACAAAGAGGCTGTCTTTGGTGGGCGAAATGGCACCATCGCGGGGAAAAGATCCCTCGGGCAGGGCAAAGGCGGTGTGGGTCTCCACGTCCAGCTCGGGCTGGCAGGCTTCGACGTAGGTGTCGGAGCCGTCGCAGGTGAAGGACCAGCGCACCTCGGAGATCTCTGCCGGGTTGGCGCTCAGAACCCAGAGCGACTCGCGCTCGGGATCCTGGGAGTCGGTGCCGACAAAGAGGCGCGAGACGGTCGCGTCCAGCGGCACGCGGGCCACCTCGACGCGCAGGTCGGCCGAGATGACGCTGATGTCTCTGTCGAATTGGTTGTAGGTGAAGACAAAGTTGCCGTCGCTGCTGACGGCGATCTCTGAGGGGCCGCCGCCAACCGGGATGTGGGTCACGCCAGGGACGTCCAGGCGCGTATCCACAAGGCTGGGCAACGAGCCGCTGAACTCCACCACGGCCACAGAGTTGCCAAGCTGGTTGGTGATGTAGGCGTTTTCCTGGATTCGGGTGACTTCGCCGTCAAACTCACCGGCGTCGCAGCGCTCCACAGAGACGCGCTGGCGAGGGGCCGCGCTGCCGACGAGGCACACGGCGCCCAGCGTGACACGCGTGGGGCCGTCGAGGCTGAGGTTGGGCGGCGGCGCGGGCGTGCCGCAGCCGCCCATGGCCGCTGTCATGGCGATCATCAAGACCGCCGAACCGAGATATCTGCTCGCTTTCATCGGATCACCGCGGTCATCTGGTTGAAGGAAGGCGACGTCTCATCGATGTCGATGACGGCGATCGCGTCCTGATTGAAGAGGGTCGCATAGAGGCGCTTGTGGCGACCCTGGTCCACAACCAGATCGTAGGGCTCGGCGATCAAGTCGATGGTGCCGATGATGGCGCGCGCCTGAGGATCGACGATCGTCAGGCTCTCGTCAGCAAAAGACGACACATAGATCAGCTCACGCTCGCCGACGTTCACCACCGCAATCTCAGAAGGCTGAGAGGGCATGGGCAGGACATCGACGATCTCGTTGCGGGTGCCGCTGCCGGTTTCGGCGTCGGTGGGCCCCGCGTCGAGGAAGAGCAGGCTGTCAGGGCCTCGGTTGGCCACAAAGGCCATCGTCCCATCACCGTTGAAGGCGATCCCGCGCGAATCCAGCCCCGAGAGCGGCGGCGCCGACGAAATCGGCACCGTGGCGGTCTCGAAGACCCCGGCAAGCTCGCCGTCGGGCCCCAAAACGGGCCGGAAGGCCACCACGGCGTTCTCAAAACGGCTGGTGACGTAGAACTGGCCGTTGCGCGGTGAGCGGGCGATGTCGTTGGCGCCAGCCACCAGCGAGGCGGCCGAGCGGTCAAAGCCCTCGATCTGATCGCCGGGGATGGTCAACCCCGTCAGGTCACCGCCGAGCAGGTGCGCCACCGCCACAAAGTCCACGGTGGTGTCCGCGCCGTCGATGTTGACATCGAAGCTGGCCACGGCCACCCCAAAGGGATCTTCGCGCTCAGTGGGGATCTGGCAATCTTCGGTGAGCGTGCCGCCCTTGCAGCGCAGCTTGGCGCCGTTCTCGGTCAGATCGATCGCCGTCACCGAACCGTTGCCGCGCACGGCGACGTAGGCCCGGGTCGGTTCACCGTCCGAGGGGGTGTTGAGCTTGATGTCGCCGCCAAAGGTGCCGATCTGAACGGTCCCCCCGGGGACGATCTCCAGCGTGTCGGTGTCGATGACAACGACCGTCCCGCCCCGATCCTCGCGGTAGTCGAGGTTGAAGTTGCTGTTGACCACGTAGAGGTACTTGCCGGTGGGATGAAGGGTCATCCCGACGGGGTTGTAGAGCGTCTGCAGGGGCGGTTCGTCCCCCACCACGTCCACGCCGCATCCGGCGCAGAGTGCAGACACCATCAGCCCCGTCACAAGGAGCAGAAGCAGGCCCCTCTTTGGCCTTGAGCAAACCAGTTTGTGCACGTATTTGTCCTCAAACACAGAGTCTTGCGTCAGTGCGCAGGTCAAGAAGGCTCAAGCGCTGGCCCGGACCTGGATCCGGGAAACATCAGCCACGGTCTCAAACGTCCGGCGAAGGTGCAAAAGCAGCGCCAGACGGTTGGTCCGCAGTGCGGTGTCTTCATGCATGACCATGACTTCGGTGAAGAAGTCATCGAGCGGTTTTTGCAGTCGCACCAGGTGACCCAGTGCGGCGTGGTAGTCGCCCTTCTGAAGCTGCGCGGTCATGTGCTCGCGCAGTTCCATGGCCATCTGTCCCAGCGTGCGCTCCTCCTCTTGAACGACCCTGTCCTCCTGAAAAGACGCGCCAGCATCAATCTGCCCGGCGTTCTTTTGCAGGATATTATTGATCCGTTTGAACGCTTCGCCAAGGGGCGCCAGGTCGGCTTGCTGGGCGATGTCATCCAAAGCGGCCACGCGTTGGCGTGCATCCAGGGTGCGGTCGAAGCCTGCGGCGAGCACCGCGTCGACGATGTCGGTGCGATGGTTCTCGACGAGTTCGGAGCGCAGGCGGCCTTCAAAAAAGGCCATGATTTCGGCGGTAATCCCGTCGATTTTTTCTTGGTCGTCGCCGCCAATGACCACTTTGACCGCCGCCGCCGTGGCCGCGCGCAGGTCAATGTCGATGCCGGACTCGTTCAAAATGCGCAGCAGCCCCAGCGCCGCGCGGCGCAGACCGTGGGGGTCTTTGTTGCCGCTGGGCTTGTCGCCGATGGCGTAGCAGGCCGCCAAACGCTCAAGCTTGTCGGCGCTGGCCAGACAAATCCCGGCGCGGCTGGCAGGCACAGCGTCGCCCGGCCCCTTGGGCTGGTAGTGCTCGCCGATGGCCTGGGCCACCTCATCGGGCTCGCCTTCGTTGCGGGCGTAGTAACCGCCGATGACGCCCTCAAGCTCGGGGAACTCGTTGACCATGTGGGTCATCAGGTCCGCCTTGGAGAGGTGGGCGGCGCGGTCGGCGTGGCCAAGGAGCGCCTCGTCGCCGGGGAACGCCACAGTGGCGATGTACTGCGCCAGTTCACGCAGACGCGCGGTGCGGCTGAGCAAGTCAGCCCCCACACCGATCTTGTTGAGTTTGCCCAGGAAGGTGACGCGGCCGAGCATCTCAAGGCGATCTTCGAGCTTGCGCTTGGCGTCCTCTTCAAAGAAGAATTTGGCGTCGTAGAGCCGGGCGGCCAGCACCCGCTGGTTGCCGTGGATGACCACCGCCGGATCCTCGACCAGGGTGTTGTTGAAGACGCCGAAGCAAGGCAGGAGCTTGCCGTCGTTGTCCTCAAAGGCGAAGTAGCGCTGGTGGCTGCGCATGGCCGTCACCAGCACCTCGCGGGGCAACCGCAGCGTGTCTTCTTCAAAGCGGCCAAGCTGACCCCAGGGGTACTCGACGAGGTTGGCCACCTCGCGCACCAGCGCCTCGTCTTCGACGTAGCGGCCGCCGACCTCGGTGGCCATCTTGGCCAGGCCTTCGCGGATGGTCTGGCGGCGCTTTTCGATGTCGACGACGACCTTGGCTTCGGTCAGCGCCGCGCGCCAACTGGCCGCATCGGTGACCTCCAGCGCGCCGGGCGCCATGAAGCGGTGTCCGTAGGTGGTGTTGCCGCTGGCCACGGTGCCAAAGGTCACGGGGACCACGTTGCCGCCGTAGAGCGCGCAGATCCAGTGCACGGGGCGCGCGAAGGTCTCATCGCGTGAGCCCCAACTCATGGACTTGCGGAACGGGATCCCGGCCACGATCTGCGAGAGCAGCTCGGGCAAGACCTCGGCCGTCTTGCGGCCCACGATGTCCACTTTGACCGCCGCGTACTGGCCGCGCTCGGTCTCTTTCATGAAGATCTGATCGACCGACACGCCCTGCTTCTTGGCAAAGCCCTGCGCGGCGCGCGTGGGGTTGCCGTCGGCGTCAAAGGCCACCTTGGCGGGCGGACCCATGCGGACTTCCTGGCGATCTTCCTGACCGGCGTCCACGTCCTCAACCCAGACCGCCAGGCGACGCGGGGTGCCGGCGGTATGGATGGCGCCGTGGGAGAGCCGGGCGGCTTCGAGGCCCTTCTTGAGAGCGTCGGCCATGTGGCTCAGGGCGGGCTCGATGAAGCCTGCGGGGATCTCTTCAGCGCCGATCTCCAAGAAGACCTCGGCGGGTTTGTCCAGGACGACCGGGGTGTGCGCGGCCTTGGCCGCCGGGGCGACCTTGGGCGCAGCGCCGCGCAGCAGCGGGTGGCCCATCTCTTCGCGCTTGCCGACGTAGGACTTGGCCGCGGTGCGGGCCATGGTCCGAATGCGGCGGATGTAGTTCTGGCGCTCGGTGACGCTGATGGCCTGACGGGCGTCGAGCACGTTGAAGGCGTGGTTGGCCTTGAGGACAAAGTCGTAGCCGGGCAGCACCAGGCCCTTGTCCAGAAGGCGCATGGCCTCGGCTTCGTACTCGTTGAGGTGCCGCATGAGCATGTCCGTGTCGGCTTCCTCGAAGCAGTAGTGCGAGTACTCGACTTCGGACTGGTGGTGCACGTCGCGGTATTTGATGCCATCGACCCATTCGAGGTCAAAGACGTCGTCCACGCCCTGGAGGTACATGCAGATGCGCTCCAGGCCGTAGGTCAACTCGACCGCCGTGGGCTTGAGGTTGACCTGACCGGCTTGCTGGAAATAGGTGAACTGGGTCACCTCCATGCCGTCGGCCCAGACCTCCCAACCCAATCCCCAGGCGCCCAGCGTGGGCTGCTCCCAGTCGTCCTCAACAAAGCGGATGTCGTGCTTAAGGGGGTCAATCCCCAACGCCCGCAGGGAGTCCAGGTAGAGCTCCATGATGTTGGGCGGCGAGGGCTTGATGATGACCTGAAACTGATAGTAGGCGCCGAGTCGATAGGGGTTGTCGCCGTAGCGTCCGTCGGTGGGACGGCGGCAGGGCTCGGCGTAGGCCACGGACCACGGCTCGGGTCCCAGGACCCGCAGGAAGGTGGCCGGGTTGAGCGTACCGGCGCCGGTTTCTTGATCGACGGGCTGCTGGATGATGCAGCCCTGGGCTGCCCAGTATCGCTGGAGGTTCAGGACAACGTCTTGAAAATTCATGGACACATTCCGTTTGGCATCGCAACAATCGTAGTGGAGCGTGGCAGCCTTGTGGGCAGCCTGTGTGGGGCCACCCAAAGTGCTGTGAAAACCTTCAGGGCGCGGTCCTGACGGCGTCGCGGGACATCTGGGGACCGCGACACACAGCGCTGGGGTTCAAGGCAGACCCACCTCCACACCGCGGGTCATTACAAGACACGCACAGTTAGCACCGCCCCAAGCGACTGTCAACGCGCGCCTGCGGGCTCCGTCAACCACGCAGCGCTTGGTTCCTGGGGCCATCAGGCCCGTCGCAAAGCAAGCCTTTCGTCTGTATTCTGGTATAACTCCAGGTGGCGCGAGCAATGGGTGTGGATCACACCGGGGGTTCCAGATGATGCAAATAAATCGATGGTGTTGGATGGCGGTCCTGGCGGCGGCGCTGCTGGCGGGGTGCTCGGAGGCCAAGACGGACGATCCTTCGGCGTGCCAGGGGGCGTTTTGTGGTCCGGCGTGCGCGTCGGATCTGGATTGCCCGCTGGGGACGGTGTGTCAGGCGGGGGCGTGCAAGGAGCCCGAGCCCGACACGGTCACGTGCCGCTCGGATGTGCAATGCGCACCCGATGAGGTCTGCCGCCAGGGCGTGTGTGAGCCCGACGATGATCGCTGCGAGCGCAACAGCGACTGCCCCGACGGGCAGCTTTGCGACCGCGACTCGCGCACCTGCATCCAGGAAGACGACGACGAACCCGACGCCGATGATCCACCCGACATCCCCGATCCGCCCCAGGACGTCGATCCGCCCCGCGATGTGGCGCCGCCAATGGACGTGCCGCCCGATGAGCCCGAGCCGCCGGACGCTGAGCCCGACATCATCGAGCCTCAGGATGTGGATCAAGACCCCCAGGTCGACGCCGAACCTGACATCGTAGAGCCCCAGGACGTCGAAGCGGACCTGGTAGACCCACCTGAAGACGTCCAGGACGACGTCCAGGAGCCCGAAGACGTCCCAGAAGACATCGACGAGCCCGAAGACGTCCAGGACGATGCTCAGGAGCCCGAAGACACACAGGACGACGTCGAAGAAGACGTGGGGCCGCCGCCGACCCCCGAGCGCGGCGTCTACAACTACCAGCGCCTGCCCGTGGGCGGGCTCAACGAGGCCGTGCGCGTGGGATTCCACCCCGACGGGGCCTACGCCGTCATCCTCAACTACCGCAACAACGTCCACATCTTTGACTGGCAGACCCAGCAAGCCACCGTCTACGACCTCTCTGCGCCAGGCCTGGACGTCTACTGGCTCGACATGGCCTTTGACCCCCAGGGGCGCTTTGCCTTGCTGGTGGGCTACACGATCGACAACGACGACCAGGAGCAGGGGATCATCGTCAAGCTCGACGACGCCGCCCTGCGCAGCCTCCAAAACCAGGAAGAGATCTTCACCGACTACGGGCTGAACACCGAAGGCCGCCTGGCCGCCGTCGAATACCCGTGGGAAGAAGGCGGCGACCCGGTGGTGCTGGAGCGGCGCGAAAACCCGGACATCGCCACCCTGCGCGGCTTCGACCCCGAAACCGGACAGTGGACCGACTTCCTCACCTCACAGGCCTCCGGAGCCGGGTGCGACGACATCGCCTTTGTGAACAACGAGTTTGATGAACCGGGAATCCTGGTGGTCTGCGGCGGCGGCGGCGCCGACGTGCTCTACTACACCGAGGTCGGCGGCATCGGGCAATGGCGCGTCGATCCGGGCAACAACAACCTGGGCAACACCTCGCGCGTGGCCGCCTACCCCGGCGGCCAGTACGCCCTGGTGGTCAGCTGGTCCGGGCGCTCGATCTACCGCTTCCAGTCCGGGCTCCTCAACGGCTACAGCGACGCCCCGCGCTACAGCCGCCTTGGCCTCTGGTCCGTCACCTTCCAGCCCAACGGCAGCCGCGCCCTCATCACCGGCCGCGCAGGCATCTCGCCGGTGCGCGGCACCAACATCGAGTACCGCCACGACCTCTACCGCTGCCCCAGCGTCAACAACGACTGCGACCTGACCGAGGTCTCCATCCCCGGCTTTGACCAGCCGCCCTTCAACGGCGACCGCAACACAAACCTCAACGAAGCCGCCTTCCATCCCCTGTGCGACGGCGGCTTGATGGTCGGCGGCTACACCAACTTCCAGGGCTCAAATGGGACCGTGATCCGCTTTGACATCGAGGGCGGACAAGACTGCGACGCGCTCCAAGAGTGATCGCCGCGCCGACGGCCACACCCAGCCCCGAATGCGGCCATGTTCCATGGGCGCGTTTGGGGCGCAGACATGCCGCTGCGGTGCTTTTGGGCGCCATCAGCGCTGGCTAAACCACCAGATCAGCCCCAAAACCACCGTGCCACCCGCGCCCGCCCACCAGATCAACGCCGAGCTGGACCCCTTGCGCACCGCGCCCTGCTCGCCTGGGCCGATGGGCTTTTTGTTGGGCTCGACGGTGGGCTGCTCGTACTCCAGACCGGCCTCAAAGGCGTCACTGACCTCAAGCTGCGCGTAAAGGTTGGCGTAATCCTGGGCCGCACCCGGCATGGGGCGCACCGTCTTGCCGTCGACATAGGCGATGGGCATGCTCCAGGCCTGCACGCCAAACTCCTTGGCAAACTGCACCGGGTCGCCCTTGGCAAAGCTGACATCGTAGAGCGTCCCGCGGCGCAGTTGCGCGGCAAGATCCGGGGGCAGTTCATCGACATGGAGCGGTTTTTGAGGGCTGGAGATGCGCCGATAGGGCTTTAAGACATCCGAACCCCAACCGTCGTAGCCATACTCATAGAGCCCCAGCACGCCGGGCATCTCGTAGAGGTAATCCCACCAGGAGTTCGGATCGTTCGCCAACGGATCGCCGCTGGGGTCAAAGTCCTCCCGACCAGGGTCATCAAACGTGGTCACCCCCAGCCCGCGCGCCTGCAGCGTGGGCATCAAGTCCACATTGTCCGAGAGCGCCCCCGAGTAATCTGGCACCGGTCCAGACTCGCCGCTCTCAAAACGGGCCACGTGGCCATCGCCGTCGACGCAAAACCACGCCGTATCCATGCTGTGGGCCGCTGGATAATCCGGTGGGGGGGGCAATGTGGGGCATGGGGTTGTCAACAGGGCTTGTTCTGGGGCTTGATCGCATCCCACAAGCGGCGCTCCTCGGCGCGCATCTGCGCCTCTTCTTCGGGTTCAGCGTGATCGTGACCCAGCAGGTGCAGCAGGCCGTGGACAATTAAAAAAGCGATCTCGTCGTCCAGGCACCAGGTCCCCGGCGCGTCTCCCTCGACGCGCCCTCGATGCTCCTGGCTCTTGGCCTGCACGGCGGCAGTTTCTACCGAGATGACGATGTCCCCGAGCAGCTCACCGCTCAAGTGGGCGTCTTCACCCTCCTGAAGCGCAAAGCTGAGCACATCGGTGGGCTTGTCGTAGCCTCGCCATGTGCGGTTAAGCTCCTGAACCTCGGCATCGTCGGTCAGGACAATGGTCCCTTCGGCCTCTTCAAGACAACCCGAGGCGGCGAAGAGACGGCGGATCCTGGAATTCAGAAGAGGGATGTCCATCCTCGTGGCCCACTTCGTCCCCTTGAGGGTCTGACTGATGATCAGCGTCAGCGCCATGGTCGTTGCTGTCCTCCTCCTTGCTGGCAGGGGGTTGACTGTCGTCGTCTTCCTGGTCGGTCTGGGGGGGCTCCTGGGCTGCGGTGGTCTGCTGACCCTCTTGCGCGGTCGGCGCCGCAGCGCTCCGGTCCTTGTCGGCGGCCTGAGCGCCGTCTTCTTTGATCTTGACCTTCTTTTTCTTACTTTTGCCCGAGGACTTGGCCTGCACGGCAGCCTCTTCCTCTTCGGCCATCTTGCGCACGGACTCCATCATCTGGTCCAGCGGCGGCAGCGGCCCGGTGATCCTCACCTGAGAGGGCTCAAGGCCACCGATGTCCATCGGCGGCAGCTCGTCAAAACCCACGTCGGGCAGCGGGATCGACTCGGCCGAATCCAGATCGCGCACCCGGTGAGAGCCCGAACTGGTGGCACCGCGCTCGGCGTTGCCCTTGGAGAGCGCTTTGCCGCCGTCTTTATTCTTACGCCGCCGCTTGCGCTCCCCGGTCTGGGTCACGTCGCTGCGCTTGAACTCGCCGCTCTGGCTGCTGTTGTCCTTGCGCGAGCCGGTCTTGCGCGACCCGGGGTTCTTCTCCTGCCCCGGGTACTGAGGCCGGGTGTAGTACATGCTGGTCAGGACCCGGATGAAGGCCTTGGCGATGGCGTTGAGGTCCTTGAGGGTCAGGTTGCACTCGTCGAGCTGGCCGTCGGCGAAGAGATGGTTGATCATCTTCTGGACCAGGCCCTTGAGACGCGCCGGCGTGGGCTCAGGCATGGAGCGGCTGGCGGCCTCGATCCCGTCGGCCAACATGACGATGGCCGTCTCGCGGGTCTGAGGCTTGGGCCCGGGGTAGCGGTAGTCTTTCTCGTCGACCTCGGGGATGTCCGGGTCTTCCATGCTCTTGGCCCGATGGTAGAAGTACGCAATGAGCGTCGAGCCGTGGTGCATGGCGATGAAGTCCTGAATCTCTCGCGGCAGCTTGTGCTGGCGCGCCAACTCCAGGCCATCTTTGACGTGCGCCTTGATGATCAGCGCCGACATGTTGGGTTTGAGCTTGTCGTGGAGGTTCTGACCGCTGCGCTGGTTCTCGGCAAAGTACTGCGGGTTACGGGTCTTGCCGATGTCGTGGTAGTAGGCCCCGACACGGGCCAGCAGCGGGTTGGCGTTGATGGCCTCGGCGGCCTCCTTGGCCAGTGTCCCCACGATGACGCTGTGGTGGTAGGTCCCCGGCGCCTTGAGGATCAACTCCTTGATCGCCGGGTGGTTCAGGTCCGCCAACTCCAGCAGCTTCATGTCCGTGGTGTAGCCAAAGGCAAACTCAACCAGGGGCAAAGTCGCGTTGACCATGATCCCGCACAGCAGCCCCCCACCAAACCCGGCCAAAACCGCGCCCAGCGCCGGGAACGCCAGCGCTTCACCGCGCAGCAGATAAATGATCAAGGCCATGATGGCCCCGGCCACGCCCACCTGCAGGCCAGCTTTGAGCAAATCCATGCGGTGACAGAGCTGACCGACACCGTGGGCGCCCACCAGCGAGGTCACCAGCACAAAGGCCCCCAGCGTCAACGACTGCTCCACGGCCATCCCCACCAAAAAGGCCGAGAGGACCGAGAAGATCATGGCCGTTTCGCTGTTGTTGGCCAGGCGCACAATCATGGCCCCAAAGGCCAGCGGCGCCATGTAGTAGAGCATCTCGGGGGTGGCCGATGACCAGAACTCTCCCAGGCGCTCCAACACAATCACCATGACCTGAAAGAGCCCCACCTGCACAATGAGCAGCGTGCCCATCAGACCCAGATCGCGCGGCGCTGGACGGAACTTGGAGATGTTGCGGCGGCTGAAGGCATAGAAGAGCGCCACCAGCACCAACACCGCGATGAGCGTGCCAAAGAGGATCTGACCTCGGGTCAGCCGCGCGTCGGTGGTGCCCTCCATTTCGGCGATGATCTGGACGTGGCGCGCGGTGATGGGCGAGCCAGCGCGGACGATCATTTGCCCCTTGCGGAAGATGGTTTTTTCGCCCAGGTCGGGGACGCTGGCGCGGGCCTCTTCGCGCAACTCTTCGGTGCGGGCGTGGTTGTAGACGGTGTTGGGGGTGCTGAGCTCTGCGGCCAGCGCCGTGAGCGCCTGACGCATCTGGGGCTCAGAGATCTCGCGCAGGCGGCCAGGGGCCATCAGCTCCAGCTCGCGGGCCAGGTCCGAGAGCGACAAGAAGGACTCATCGATGTCAAAGACCTTCAGTTGCTGCTCGACGCCGCCGTTGCGCACGCGCCGCAGCAGGATCCCCCGGCGTTTGACCTCCAACAGGCGGCGGTCTTTGACCACGCGGCGCTGCATGATGGAGTTGATCATGGACACGAGCGCTTCTTCGGCGGTGCGAGAGAAGCCGCTGCGGGCCAACACCGTAAAGTGCTCGTCGCTGATGACCGCGACCTTCAAGGCGGCGTCAAAGTTGGCGCGCATGGCCTCGGAGGTGCGCACCCGGAAGTCCTTGAGCGCCTCCAGGCTGATCACCGACAGGCGCTTTCGAGGTTTGGGTGCCTCTCCCACATCAGAATCGGGCTCATCGCCGGTTTTTTCGTCCTTGGCGACGGCCTTGTTGTCTTTGTCAGACGGCGCGTCGTGCTTTTTGACGGGTTTGGCGCCTTTGCTCGGCCCCGCAGGTTTGGGAGGCTTGTTCTTTGGCTTGTCCCCTGGCTCGCCTTTGTCGTCTTCGCCGGGGGATTCTTCGCCGGGGGATTCTTCGCCGTCGGGGTCCTGGGCAGGCTCATCGATCTTGGCGGCGTTGCGCATCAACTCGGCTTCGGCCTGTCGCAGGGGTCTGCGCACGTCGGCAAAAGCCTGTCGAACGTGTCCGATGATCTCTTCGCGCATGTCCACGTGATGATCGTAGACGTTGGGGACACCTGCGGCGGCCTCGTTGCGCTTGTCTTCGGTGGCTTTGGGGTCAATCTGGACGAAGGTAAAGTCCCGCGACGCTTTGACGTCGGTCAAAGCGGGTTCACCAATGGCGTCTTCGGTCACCTGCAGAGGTGTGATGCCGCTGCCAACGTTGATCAGCAACACCACACTGACGGTGAAGAAGACAAAGAAGAAGACCTGGATGAGCGGGTTGCCCCAGCTTAGACCTGTGCCTTCCTTTTGCCCTTCGCCCTTGCCGCTGCCAAAGAAGCGGCGACGAGTGTTCTGAGTCTCACCAGCCAATGAGTGCTCCCTGGCGACGCGCATGCCGTGCAGAGGTCTCAAAACTGGAGCCCCGCAGACCACCGGTGGCCTGACACATGCGCCGCGCATCAAACGCGCAGTTCATCACTGCGCGCAGCGCTCGCCACTCTATTCTATGGGGCCAGTTGGGCATGAAAAGCAAGGTTGAGCGCTTTTGACTGCCCTTGGAGGGGTCTCAGCGGGCGTTTTCAGCCGCCGCGCGGTCATAGGCGTCGATGATCCGCATCACCAACGGGTGGCGCACGACATCAGAGGACTCAAAGCGGCAAAAGGACAGGCCTTTGACGCCTTTGAGAACGCGCTGGGCCTCGGCCAAGCCGGATTCGGAGGCTCGGGGCAGGTCAATCTGGGTGATGTCGCCGGTGATGACCGCCTTGGAATCAAAGCCAAGGCGCGTCAGGAACATCTTCATCTGGGCCCGGGTGGTGTTCTGGGCCTCATCGAGGATGACAAACGCATCGTTCAGCGTTCGACCACGCATGAAGGCCAGCGGCGCGACCTCGATCGCCCCGCGCTCAATGAGCTTCTGGGCCCGCTCAAAGTCCAGCATGTCATGCAGAGCATCGTAGAGGGGGCGCAGATAGGGGTTGACCTTCTCCTCAAGGCCGCCAGGCAAGAAGCCAAGCCGCTCCCCAGCCTCGACGGCGGGGCGAGTGAGGATGACGCGCTTGACCTGGTTGCGGGTCAGGGCGGCCAGCGCCATGGCCATGGCCAGGTAGGTCTTGCCGGTACCGGCAGGGCCGATGCCAAAGACCACGTCGTGGTTGCGGATGGCGTCGATGTAGCCCTTTTGGTTGAAACCCTTGGGGGCGATGGTGCGCCCTTTGCTGGAGGTGAAGATCACGTCCATGAAGATTTCGCGCAGGACCGCATCCGGGTTGGCGCGCAGCATGTCGGTGGCGCGCTCCACATCGACGGCGGCGATGGCGACGCCATCGGAGACCAGCTCGTAGAGCTGTCCCAGGACACGCACGCCCAGGGCGCGGTCCTCCAGCTCACCGCCTTGGAGCGTCACCACGGTGCCGCGGGCGCTGATTTTCAGTCCAAGGGCCGACTCCAAGACGCGCAAGTGGGCGTTGTGGGAGCCGTAGACGTAACCGGCGACCTGATGGTCGTCGAACTCAATCTGGTGTTGGTTGTCCAAAAAATTCCCCACACTGGCCCGCGAGCCCAGGCCAGCCGTTGTCAGGTTGCGTCACTTTTTCGGGCGGATCAGGCGGTAGCTCTCACCGTTGAGTTTGATCCGGTAGGGTCTCTCGTAGTCGGGGTAATGGAGATCGCCGTCTTCGAGAAGCTTTTCATCGACCAATACCCCCAGCCGCACAGGGTAGTCTCCAGTGCGCTGGCGGTAGACCTCCAGAGCCACATGGATGCGTTCGACCTGGGCCATCGTCAAGGCCTCTCGCCATGAATCGTTGCTGACGCTGATGCCGCTGGGCTTGTTTTCTTCGTTCTGGGCGCTTTGCCGCATGGACAAAAAGATCCCCACGCCGACGGCCAGACAAGCCACCACAAGCACCACCGTGAAGCTGTGGAAGGCGGCGGCTTTTTTAAGGCGCTCTTCGTTGGTCTCCTGGCCTTTGAGCGTGGGGCCGGTGGCGGCCGCCGAGCGCTCGTCCATGGCGACAAAGCCGCCGTGGGTCAGGATGGCCAGGGAGCGGCAGACCTCAAACGTCTCCAAGCGCGCCAGCATGACCAGATCCCCCACCGTCCGCGTGGGGTGGATGAGGCTAAAGAGGAGCAACTCCTGGGAGCCGACCTTGTTGGCCTGGGCCTGATCTTCAGGGATGGGCCCCCGGATGGTTTTGACAAAGGCCACATCGGAGTTGGGCACCAACGCGCGGATGGTGTCCCAGTGCTCGTGCTGAATCCGGCCGCGCTCGACGATCTCCTCGGGCAGCAGGGGCGGCGGCGCCCCGGCGCGCTCAATGACCTCGCGGGACTTAAAGCGCCAGCCGCCATCGACGCACGGCACGGCGCGGTGCAGGGCCTCCATGAACTGGACCTCCAGCATGGCCTCAAGCTGGTCCTGTTCAAGCTTCTTCTGGCCGACAAGCACCGCCCCAATCTGCTTCTGGCGAGCCTGGGCGCGCCCCAGCGCGGCGTCCACGTCCGAGGCCGTCACCAAACCACCGCGCACCAGCATCTGTCCCAGACGCCAGTGATCGGGGCGCGTGGGCGAGTCGACCTGGACGATCTCGCCGTCGAGGAAGTGAACGCGCAGCGCGATGACGTGGCCCCCGGCGTCGTTGGCCTGGACCTTGAGGAAGCCGGTGACGCGGCGCTCTCCCATGTCGAGGAGCACCTCTCCGAAGTCCTCGTGGCGGCTCAGCCGCCCCTCAATAACTTCCTGGCTCATCCCCACCCTCGTCGTAGAAACCGTCGTCGAACTGATCCTGGTCGTTGTCACTGAATTCTTGCGGCGGGCGGCTGATGGGCGCCTTGGGCGGCGCGATATACTCGGGCATGCCCAGCCACAAGAGCGCCATGCTGAGCAGGAAGGCCACGATCAGCATCAAACCACCAACAACCTCGCGGCCGTCGGTCCACAACTCGAGCACCTTCCAGGCCTCGGGCAGCGGCTCACCGCCAGTCAGCAGCAGCGCCGCGGCGCTGCCCACCAGGACCACCCCGATCAACCCCACGGCGGTGCCGCAGAGCGCCGAGCCAGCACCGGGCAGCAGAAGGTTTCCGGCCCAGAAGGCCACCTTGCGCCAGGTCTCATGCCAGTTGAGCGTGGCCTCGTGTTGAACGCGCTCGTTGTAGCTCATCTGACCGCCGCCAAAGTAGTGATGGCACGCCCGGCAGGTGTCCCCCTCCTGACCCGTCAGGCCATCGTGGTTGGGGTTCATCTGGCCGCCACAGCGCGGGCAGTGCTCAGACGCACCCGCCACGCGACCCAGGAGACTCAACGCCCACAACGCCGCCAGCGCGCCGCCAGCCATCAACGGCATGGACTCCAACGGCAGATCACCGCCGATTCGGCTCCAATAAGCCTGGGCGGGGCTGTCTTCGTCGTCGGCGCCCGACAGGGCACGCTCCATGTGGAGGTCAAAGAGCGGCGCGGCGCTCAAGGGGGCCATGTAGAACCACGAGGACACCACCCGGTCGGGGCTCTGAGAGCGGCGCGCGGCCTCGTCGCTGCCAAGCTCGATGGCTTTCTTCAGCGCGCGCTCGGCTTTGGTGCCATCGCCGCTAAGCTCCATGACCCGAAAGAGGTTGTGGTAGAAGCCAAAGTTGCCCGCGTCCGACCGCGCAGCGCGGGAGAAGGACAGATCGGCCTCTTTAAACTTGCCGGTGAGCGCCTGGGCGATGCCCAAATAGTTGGAGGTGGCCATCTTGTGATCGATGGGCAAGGTCGGCTCGGCCGCCAACTTCTCAAGCCCCTTAAGCACATCGGGCCACTCTTGGTGAGGACCCCGCCGCAGCCGCGCGCCAAGCTCCAGCAGCTCCATGGTGTGTTTGAGCCGGGGGTCGGCCTTGGCGCCCTCTTTGCTTTTGAACTCTTTGATGGCCTGACGGCAATCGGACAGGCACCCGGTGGTGGTCCAGGTGGCCACCTTGCTCAGTTCTGTGCCGGGGTACTGCAACCCTGCGGCGCCAAAGTTCATGATTTGAGGCATCAACGCCATCAAACCCAGGACCACCGTCACCATGATGCGCTCGGCAAGGGTCATGTAAACTCCCAACAAGACCACCAGGACCACGGCACTGACCATCAACGACCGCGTCAGCAGCGCCGGGGCCAGGATCAAGAGCAGAAGCAGGAGCATGACCTGGACACGGGTGACGCCGTCGGGCAGGAAGTGTTTGATCTCCATGGCCAGCAACCCCATGTGCCGCGATGAGATCACCACCAGCGCCGCCCCCAGGAGCATCAACGCCAGCCACACCGCCACCAGCCCGTTGGTCATCCAGACAAAGCGCGCGGGCAGAAAAGACCAACTCTTGCCGTAGGCGACCATCAACTGGCCCACCAGACGCACGATGTTCCAGGGCTGGGTTTCGAGCGTCAGCGCCACCTGGGAGAACTCCACCACGGGCAGCGCGGGGGCAAGGCGCCTGGCCTGGGCGATGAGGGTGTTGGCGCGGCTGTACTTGCCCTTGGTGGCCATCTCCGAGGCCTCCTCAAGCAAGACCCTCGCCTTGTAGGGGTGATTGGGGATGCCCAGCTTCTCGCCGAGCACAAAGACGCTGTCGGTGTAGCGGTCCTTGGCCTCGGCGTTGTCCGCCCCCCGGCGCAGGTTCCACTGCACGTCGATCTGGATGGGGTCCTCTTCAGGGGGCTTGACCTTGAGGTTCTCTTCGGCCTCCTGCTCCTTGGTCTTTTCCTCAAACTGGCGCTTCTCGATCATGGTCTCCAGATCGGGAGGGCTGCCTTGCTGCGCCCACGCACCGCTGGCCACAGATAAGAGCGCGCTCCAGGCCAACAACCCCAGCAAGATCCGACCGCAGCGGTGGATCAAAGGCCGGGTGAGGCTGAGCGTCTCTGCATGGGCTGCGCCGCTTTGGCGACGCTGAGGGGTCGTGGGTGCTCTAAGTTGTGACTTTGACACCGGATGCTGGCCTGAATTAGAGGTTTTCATGGTGTTTCCCACCGAACCGGGTCCGCACTTTAAAACCGACACAAAACCCCCATGATGACCTTCCTGACATCAGGATGGGCAGGGCGCACGGTACAGACTTGACGCCTTGGGTCGGGTTTCGAAAGTAGACGCGGTTGAACGCACCACGAATTATAGTACGAACCTCACCACCACCACAACCAATCTTCTGGCCCACCGGGACATCACCATGACCGACCGCCCCAACGCCTCCATCGGCCGCCTCCAGGACATCGTCCGGGCGCTGCGAGACCCGCAAACCGGCTGCCCCTGGGACCTGCGCCAGGACCACCGCTCGATGGCCCGGCATTTGATCGAAGAATCCTACGAAATCATCGACGCCATCGAAGCCGGTCAGCCCCAGGACCTCAAAGATGAGTTGGGGGATCTGGCCTTTCAAATTGTCTTTCACGCCCAACTGGCCGACGAACGCGGCGACTTTGACCTCCAGGACATCATCGACGCCATCTGCGCCAAGATGATCGAGCGCCACCCCCACGTCTTTGGAGACGAGACGCAGCGCGACGCCCAGAGCGTGCGCCAGGCCTGGGAGGCCCGCAAACAAGCCAGCGGGCGCCGAGTCCTGGCGGGCGTCCCCCGTCACATGCCCGCCCTCCAGCGCGCCGAGCGACTGACCTCCAAGGCCGCCACGGTCGGCTTTGATTGGGATCACCACCGGCACGTCTTGGATAAGATCGACGAAGAGCTGGTGGAGCTTAAAGAAGCCATTGAGGGCGGCGACAAGGGGGAGATCGAGGACGAACTGGGCGACGCGCTCTTTGCGCTGGTCAACCTGGCCCGGCACATGGGCGTGGACGCCGAAGCGGCGCTGCGCAGCACCAACGACAAGTTTACGCGGCGCTTCAACCACATCGAAGACACACTGCAGGACCAGGGGCGCCACCCGCGCGACGCCTCGCTCGAAGAGATGGACGCGCTGTGGAATCAGGCCAAGGCCGCCCAAAAAGAGGCCGTCGCTAAGACCGAATGATCATGCGGGACTCGGTGGTGACCGCCCGGCCCCCCTCAATCAAGCGCCCAGGGGCCACGATCAGGTTGGCGGCCACAAAGGCCTCATGCCCCAGACAGATGCCCTGATAGCCCGTATCCACAGACCGCAGTCCGTCGGGGGTCAAGACCCGCACGGCGCCGTTGGGGTTCATGTCGGCCGAGGCCGAGGCAAACTTGAAGGCCACCGAGCGCCCCGCCACAGAGAGTTGGAGCAAGCCGCCGATGCGGGCCTCGGGGTAGATGACCGAGAGGTTTGCGGTGGCGCGGCGCTGAAGCTGCGCCCCCTGCCCGATGACGCTCCACTCCGCCGCAGCCAGCGGCCCGATCCTGGCGCCATCGCCGATCACACACCCGCGCAGCACCGCCCCGGCATCGATGGTGACGTCGTTGCCCAGCTTGCAGCCCTCGACCACGGCGGTGGGGTGGATGCGGCAGCGGCGGCCGCGCTGGGTGGCGGCGTGAAAGACGCGGCTGGGGTTGAGGCTAAAGGCCCTTATCGCGGCCCAGATCAAGCGCAACAGGCCCAGCACCGGCCCGGCCTCCAGCGCCTCGGCCCCCAGCGCCAGGAGGTTGGCCCGGGCAAGCTCCACCCAGTGGCCCACCGGCGCGGCCGCCACGTGCGTAAAGCTCACCGACATGCGGCCGCTGGGGTCAATCGAGCGGTCCACGTCGATGTCCAGCGAGTGGACGCGGGTCTGGAGGTCTGCAAAGGGCGCCTCTTTGAGGGGCTGCGGCAGTGGGTCGCCGGGGCCCCAGGCGGGCACGCTGACGCCTTCGGGCAGATACCACAGGTCAAAGAGGATGGTTTTGCCGTCGTCGCTGCGCGGCAGACGCCCCAGCGGGTCGGAGAGCATGGCGGGACCAGCGGCATCGCGGCCAAGACGAAGGGGTGAGGCGCCTGCCTGGCGGCGGCCCAAAGCCTCAAAGCCCGAGAGCATCTTGCGCGACACCCACAGGTCCTCGGCGCAGATCAGCATGGGTCCGCGCAGCGTCTGCGTGCCATCGCCCAGCGCCTTTGAGCCCGGGCGCCACTGGTCCAGCGGTCGGTCCAGGACGCGGGCCTGCGCCACGGGATCGCCCAGGCCATAGATTTTGCGGTCGGTCCACCCAGAGCGCTCGGTGGTGACCACCGCGATGGGCGTCGTCACGGGCTCGGCTTCAGCTCGGTGTCCAAAAGGCGAGGCTTCTTGCTGTCGGCAGGGGCGCCGCCGGGGGTGCCCAGGAGGTTGCCTTTTTTGCTGCCTTCGGGGGCTTTGAGCGAGGGGCTCTTGAGGTTGAAGTCGGGGGAGGGCAGGAGACCGCCGCTGCCGCTGGGCTTTTTGGCCTCGGCGCCTTTGTCCGCCGCCGCGCCTTTGTCGGCCTCGGGGGCCTTTTTATCGGCCTCAGGGGCTTTTTTGTCGGCTTCGGGGGCTTTTTTATCCGCCGCAGGGGCGCTGCCTGCGCCAGCGGCCGGTTTGGCCTTATCGGGGGCTTTCTCAGGGGCCTTCTCCGAGCCGCACGCCGACACGAGCAAGACCAACGCCACCAACAACCATTTCTTCATCTGCAAATCCTCACTTGGAGTCCAGCGCGTTGTGCGCCACCCATCAGTCCTCTTGCCTTGAATGGAGAAAGATTCAGCGCCGCAGGTCAAGCCCGCAAGGCCTCTTTTTTATTCTCCAGGGCCATTAAAGCTCAAAAAAGCGCCGGGGGCGCCCCTTTGTCACCAAGATGCGGCAACAAACCGGTCGATGAAAGGATGACGCAGGAACCCTGGTGTGTTCACACTTTCTGGTGGAAGAAAATTCATGGCGAGGCCGCCTTTGAGGTGAGCGCCTTGCAAGCCTGCGGGACGTCGCTCAGACTGAGGTCGGCGTTCAGATCGCCACGGCACAAATCCAGACGCCCATCCAAGGACTCGTGGGCGCGACCTGGGATTTGGTATAGAGGGCGACCTTGCGAGGATTGAGACGATGACGGGATTGGAAGCCTGGGCCGTAGAGCACGGGGCCTGGGGGCTCTTTGTGGTCGCCTTTCTGGCGGCCACGATCCTGCCGTTCAGCTCGGAGGTGGCGCTGGGCGGCGCGCTGATGGCGCAGGTCCCGCTGGGTCAGGCGCTGGTGGCGGCCTGCGTGGGCAACAGCCTGGCGTGCCTGCTCAACTATGGTCTGGGGGCGCTGCTGCACAAGCGCACCAAAGAGAAGCTCGAAGAGAGTTGGTCTGGGCGACGCGCGCTGGACTGGAGTGAGCGCTTTGGTGCCGTGGCGCTGCTGGGCTCATGGCTGCCCATCATCGGCGATCCGCTGACCATCGTGGCGGGCGTGATGCGGGTGCCGCTGGGGCTCTTTGTGGTGATCGTGGTGCCGCTGAGGGTCCTGCGTTACTTGCTGGTGGCGTGGCCGTTTATGGCTTGAAGCAGGTTTGCCCCTTTTGAAGGCCGCGATCGACGGACCACAGCGCAGCCGCAGCGCGGCTGGGTCGGTTGCGCCCAGGGGCGGTTTTCGGTATGAATTCTGGTTTATAGTGGCAAAGGACCGGTGAGCAAAATGCCGTGCTGGCGTGATTGGAGCGTACGATGACGATTGTGAGGCGATACCCTTTGTGGATCCTGCTGGCTTTGCCCATGTTGACGGGCTGCCCGGGTTTTGGAGATGAGGAACCCCCAAGTCTCTTTGCAGAGGTGCCCGATGTGCCCACCTACCAGGAGCACATCAAACCCTTGATGGAGGCGCGCTGCGTGGAATGTCACGCCGACACCCCGACGTTGGGGGCGCCCGATGGTTTCCGTTTGGATGTGTTGGAGGATACAGGCGGCGAGGGTGGTCTGCGGACCCAGGCTTTCCGGAGCAAGGCCAGGATGGACGCGCTGACGATGCCGCCCATCAGCCGCCCGCCGACGACCGACATCGAGCGCCAGATCTTTGATCGTTGGATCGAGTGCGGCCTGCCCGACACCGCCGCCGACGCCGAGTGCGACGTGGACGAGCCCAACAACGACGTCAACAACGACGACGTGCCGCTGACCTACGAGGACGCGATTCTGCCGATCTTTGATGATCCGGCGGTGGGCTGCACGGCGGTGGGCTGCCACGCCGACGCCAGCACCAGCGGTCTGGCGCTGGGCAGCCTGGATGACCTCCAGGACGCTGCCAACCCGGGCACCTTCGTCCCCTGCAAGCCGGACGACAGTTCGCTGGTTCAGCGCCTCAAGCTCGAAGCGGGCGATCCGCTGCTGATGCCCCAGTTTGGCGCGCCGCTGCCCGCCGATCGTGTGGAGCTGGTGGAGCGCTGGGTGCGTGAGGGCGAGGACATTGAGGATCTTTGCGAGGGCGACGACGATCCGCCTGCGGGCCTGTGTGGTGAAGACTTCAACGAGTGTGTGCAGGAGTGCGACGATCCCTTCTCGGTCGTCTGCCAGATCAGCTGCTCCAACGGCTCTGACTGCACCGCCTGCATCGGCAACGCGCTTGATGAGTGCAGTGAGAACTTCTGCAACGACGAGTTCCTGGCCTTCGCCCCCTGCTTCCAGGACTGCCGCTTCACCGATGACATCCTGGGCTGCATTGAGCGAGACTGCGCCGACGAGCGCGACGCCTTTGACACCTGCATGGAGCCCATCATCGAAAACCGCAACTGCAACGAGGATCTTCTCGAATGCGGCATTCGCGTCTCCAGGTAGTGATCCGGCCCGTGTGGCTCTGCGCGCTGGTGGTGTTGACCAGCGCGTGCAGCAACGACGTGGCGCTGCAGGAGGTTGAAGAGCCCTCGGAAGAGGACGACGGGCTGCTCTCTGGCCCTTTTTGCAGCCAGCGATCGCTCTTCAACTGCAGCCCCGACCTGATCGGTGGCCGCTGGCGAGGCTCCGGATCTGACACCGCCGCCTTTGATGCTCAAACTCGCCCCATCCCCTCAGGCTGCGACGGAGAGCTCAGGGCGGAGTTTGACGAGGTGACGAACGGCGCCAACTTTGAGTGCGATGACGAGCAGTGCAGCTGCACGCAGTTCTCCATCCGCATTGTCAACGCCAGGTTCATCGCCACCGAAGATTGCGCCCCAGATCTGTGCAGTCTCAACGCCCAGGCCTGCGATCTGAGCGTCGAGCCCGGCGTTCCCCCACGGCGCGTGTGCACGTGCACCCAGAGCGTGGTTGAAGACAGCGAAGGCCAGTGCACGCTGACCGGCACGCAGGAAGGCAAAGACAGCGCCATCGCTCTGAACGACACAAGCGTCTATCGATGCTGCTTCAATCCTGCCCAGGACACCATGCACCTCTTTGTGGACTCGGCCGAGTTTGGTGTGGACGCCTCCATCCCTCAGTTCTTCATTGAGACCACGCTGGATGCGGTCGACAACTGAGACCAAACACGCTCGCCTCAAGCCCCCTCCACTCATGACACCGACAGGGTTCGCAAAGCGATCGGTTGCGGCGATTCAGATTTTACAATGGGCGGAAATAGACCGATGTGACTGATGTGTTCCTCAAAGACCACATCTATCACGGGCTTTCCTTGACAAACCCCTGACTCGTCTCTATATGCCAGAAGCTGTGTAACGGAGGTGTGGGACCGTGCGCGGTGAGACGCTCACATTGGGGCCTATAGCTCAGTTGGTAGAGCTGCCGGCTCATAACCGGCTGCGCCCTGGTTCGAATCCAGGTGGGCCCATGCAATATGCATCAGAGGAAGGCAACCATCAGCCACCTCAATACAATCGATCCGTGCCTGCGCGCTTCTACCGCGCCAACTCTGTTCAGCACACCCCCTCTCCATACAACAGGCCCGACGTTCGCCACGTCGGGCCTTTGTGTCTCTGGGTGTATGAGCAGCGTCAACGTTGCACCACACTTTCGTCAGAGAATGGACTGTTGTCGCGAGGTGAACCTTGAAGGACCAATTGACCCAGCTGCTGGCCCTGCAGAACAGAGACCTGGCCCTGGACAAATGCCAGGTCGAGATCGACCAGATTCAGGACCAGCTCCAGGATCATAAAGATATCCTCCAGAAGCTCATCGACGACCTGGGCGAGCAAAAAAACCAGCTCCAGGAAACCGTTGAGCTCAAGGCCAAGCGCGCTGAGGAATTGCGCGAGGCCGAAGAACGCCATGGCAAAAGCAAAGAGCGCCTCATGAGTGTCTCCTCGGCCAAGGAGTACAACGCGCTCGAAAAAGAGATGGAACAGCTCAAGCGCAAGACCGAAGAAACGCGCGAACAGCTCGACCACCTCAAAGAGCGCACCACGCATCACGAATCTGAGATTGCCAAAAAGGAAGTGATGATCAACGAGCTGCGCGAACAAATCGAGCAGACCGAGGCCGACGCCACCAAAAAGCTGACCGACCTCAATGGCCAGCTCGAAAACGCCCAGAGCGAGCGTGAGAAAATGTCTCGCGGCATCCAGAAGCCCATTCTGCGCCGCTATGACTTCATCCGCACTCGCCGTGGCGGCACCGCCATCGTGTCTGCCAAAGATGGACACTGCGAAGGCTGCTTCATGCGCCTGCCCCCGCAGATGTACATCGAGCTGCAGCGCGGCAACACCCTCATCACCTGCCCCTCTTGCCAGCGCATCCTCTACCATGCCGCTGCGCTGGGCATCGATGAGGCCTGAGGCTCGCCGCCACACCGCCTGACACACCCACACGGGTCCGGCCAGACCCCCCAAGGGTGACACTCGGGCAACACGCACCGGCGCGGCAACGCCGCCGCCAGTGCACCACATCACCCACGGCGCGTCCGTGGGCACGAGATCCGTGAGGCGATCGCCGGCACCTGTCCTCTTTTAGGGGGCAGGCGCGGGAGGAAAAGTCCGGGCTCCGTAGGGCAGGATGGTCGTTAATGGCGACCGGGGGCGACCCCAGGGAAAGTGCCACAGAGAGCAGTCCGCCTCGCCAGCGCCTTTGTGCGCTCGAGGTAAGGGTGAAAGGGTGAGGTAAGAGCTCACCGGGCTGCCTGGTGACAGGCTGGCCGCATGGTAAACCCCATCCGGAGCAAGACCGAACAGAGGCCTGGGGACCCTTCGGGGAACCCTGCAAGCTGCCCGCTTGTTGTGTCTCGGGTAAGGTCGCTTGAGCGCGTCGGCAACGGCGCGCCTAGATGAATGATCGCCCTCGCCAGAACCCGGCTTACCACGGATCTCGCGCCGACGGACGCGCCCAATTCACTCTCTCATTTCTTTTCGGGGGCTGCAGCAGGCGCTGCGGCAGGATCGGCGCCGGGCGCCGCGTCGTCTTTGGGCTTGGCCCCTTCGGCGCCGGGCGGCGGGGTGATCTTCATCGTCGCGCCGCCCTTCTTCTTGGTCGGGCTGCGGTCGATGCCCATGGCCTTGTCGACCGCATCACCACCCCCCCGGAGCATCTCGCGGCGGATCTTTTCGGCGGCTTCGCGCTCTTTTTCGGCGCGCTTGCGCTCGGTCAGCAGCGAGTTAAGGTGGCCGGCCAGCAAGTGCTCTTCGGAGTCGTCCAGCAGCGAGCAACCGACGATCTCAAGCCACGCCACCCCGTCTTTGGCCCCCGTGACCTGATCGCGCAGCGTCTCGCGCGGCCAAATGACCCGCTCGTGGGGCAACGGGATGATCCGCGTGCCTTTGGGGTGACGGCTTGTGACCTCGACGCCGGGGGACGGAGAGCCCAGGTAGTAGCTGGACACATCCGAGAGCACCAGGCAGCGGTGGCCCATGACGTTGTAGACCACCGGCGCGCCATCGACGAAGACCTCTTTCTCTTCGAGGATCTTGCCGTCCTTGTCTCGCGTGATGAGGGTCGTGGTGCCGCCCAGGATTGGCGTGCGCTCGGCGGACTCAGGGCCAACTTCGATGGGGTTGCCCTGGTCAAGCTGCACCGTCACGGGCACATCGCCCAGGTTCAGGATGTAGACCTCGGAGGTGCCGTAGAAGATCTGCCGATAGGCAAAGGGCCCCAGGCCAAGCGCCCAGGTCACCAGGCCAAAGACCATCACGATGCCCAACACAATGGATATATAAACCAACCACGGCTGGCTGGGGACCTGCACGGCGTCGTCTTCGATCTGCGGATCTGGTGACTGTTTGACCATGGCTTGTCTTCTCCTTGCGCGTCAAAGGTGCGGCGCCAAACCAGGACCAGAGCCCCGGCGGCACGTTGTCATTCTTGTCGACGCCCCAGGGCGGCCTTTTTGACGGCTTGCTGGCCACAGGCCCGTTGCGCTACGTTCCCCTGTTTGGTAGATGCCCGCAGGGCAGCACGTCAACCACCAAACCACACCGGCCCATGGATCTGCTCAAAACATTTTTGTCTCAACACAACGCCCAACACGCCTACGAGGGCTTGATGGCCTACGCCAAGCTCCTTGTCGAGCACAACCGCAAGTCCAACCTCATCGGGCCACTGGGGCTCAAAGAGGTGCTCTCGGAGTTGCTCCTCGACGCGCTGCTGCCCGCGCTGGCCACGCCGCCCCAAGGGCCGCTGATGGACATCGGCTCAGGGGCCGGGCTGCCGGGCATTCCGCTGGCCATCCTCTGCCCCGAGCTGCCCATCCACCTGATCGAGCCGCGCCGCAAGCGCCACACCTTTCAGCGGATCGCCACGCGCAGGCTCGGCCTTAAGCACACCCACCTGCACGAATCGCGCATCGAGGCCTTTGACGGCATCGCCCCCGGACAGGCAGGGACCGTGGCCGCCAAGGCGTATCGCCCCCCGGCGGAGTTGATCGCCCAGGCCGCCCACTGGCTGCGCCCCGGCGGCTTGCTCTACCTCTACGCCTCCCAGACCTCCTGGGACGCGCAGGCGCAGGAGGCCGCCGCCCAACACCACATGACCACCATCGGCCAAAAGGCGCACCCCACTCACCCCGAGCGGTTTGGTTTGGTGCTCCAATTCAAAGGCATCGACACCAACTCTTCAGAGAGCACCCCATGAAGACCCTCAAACACCTGCTCTTACCTGCGCTCTGCGCCCTGACGCTGGCCTCTTGCAGCGATGATGAGACCAAAGAGCCCGCCGAAGAACCTCTGGACGAGCGCGCGATCCTCTTTGCCGAACCCGGCTCCCCGTCGCTCGACTCCGGCAAGGGCTCCTTTCGCTTTGGCGCCGCCACCGCCGCCTCGCAGATCGAGGACCAAAACACCGCCGTGGACTGGTACCACTGGTCTTTGCCCCGCGATGAGGGCGGCTTGGGCGTGGGGACCTTTGTGGGCGACGCCTCGATGGGTTTTAGCAAAGCCGAGCAGGACGCGCAGTTGATCGCCGACCTGGGGCTGGACGCCTACCGGTTTAGCATTGAGTGGGCGCGAATTGAGCCCCAACGCGACCAAATCGACGAGGCCGCCCTGGACCACTACGACCGCTTCATCGACGCGCTGGTGGCCCGAGGGATCACGCCGATGATCACCCTTCACCACTTCTCCAACCCCCTGTGGGTGGACAACTTTCTGACCGACTGCCCCGACGACATGCCCAGCGACGAGGATCTGTGCGGCTGGGACCACCCCGAAGGCAGCCAACTCATCCTTGAAGAGATTCAGGAGCACGCCGCGCTGCTGGCCGAACGTTACGGTGACCGGGTCGATGAGTGGTGCACCGTCAACGAGCCCATCAACTACCTGGTGGCCAGCTACCTCCTGGCGGTCTTCCCGCCCGGAAAAGCCCTCTTGCTGGACCTGCTCGAAGCATTTGTGCCCGTGGTGCGCAACTACATCGACGCCCACGTGCGCATGTACGACGCCATCAAGGCCAACGACACCGGCGACGCGGACGGCGACGGTCAGGAAGCCAGCGTGGGCTTCTCGCTGAGCGTCATCAAGTTTGTCCCCGCCCAGGACAACCAGCCCAGCGACGACGTCGAGGCCATCGCAGCCACCGAGCGCATCGAGTACGTCTACCACCACATCTTCACCGAATCGATCCTCCAGGGCGCCTTTGACGCCGATCTGGACCAGACCTTTGAAGAGGCTCAGCCCCAGTGGGAAGGCAAATTGGATTGGCTCGGCGTGCAGTACTACTTCCGCACCGGCATCTCGGCCACGCCCATCCTGCCGGTCATCAACGCCGCCCCCTGCTTTGGCGGCTTTGACAACGGCTCCTGCGTCCCGGCCTTGGACGACTCCAAGATCGTCCCCGACATGGGCTACGAATACTTTGAAGAGGGCCTGCACGAGATCCTGGTGGACTTTGGCCAGCGCTGGCCCGACTTGCCGCTGATGGTCACCGAGACTGGCATCGCCACCCATGTCGGCGCGCGCCGCGCCGAGCAGACCGTCCGCTCCCTGGAGCAAATCGCCCGGGCCATCGAAGACGGCGTGGACGTGCGCGGCTACTACCACTGGAGCCTGATGGACAACTTTGAGTGGGCCGAGGGCTACGAGCCCCGCTTTGGCCTCTACCGGGTCGACTTTGAGACCTACGAGCGCACCCCCACTGAAGGCGCCGACGCCCTCAAAGAGATCACGCGCCGCCGGGCCATCCCAGGCGCCATGCAAGACCAGTACGGCGGCACCGGCCCCATGACCCCCGAAGCCGCCCCTGAAGGCGAATAACACCCACCGCTTCCACACTCCCCACCCCCCAGCGGCTCAAAACCGGTGAAGGCGCCATTCGTTTTCACCGCCGCGGCCCCTGCCGCAAACGCGCCAAACCCACGCCCCACACCCCCCAACAAGTGGCCCGTCACACCCCCAAAGGCCCGGTCTGGAGGCTCGCGCACAGCCCCCACATGGCTTCGACCTCGACAATCACGACATTTTTTGTTATACCCACCTACACTTATAGAGAAACGTAGGCGAGATGATGCCCATCATCAGGCGCCGTCTGCGCTCCTCGATCACCTCGAAAGCAGCGCAACTCACCCACACCAAAGGTCTTCATCAGTGCAGAACCCACCCATCAACGAAGGTCACTTTGTCCGCCATATTGCTCGTCCCCAATGGGGTCTGGGTTTTGTCCACGAGATCCTGCGCAAAAGCGTGCACGTCGTCTTTGAGAACGAAGGCTCCAAGATGATTGGACACGATTTCGTTGAGAGGCTTCTGGCTTACGTGCCGCCCGATGAGGTGCCCGAAGACAGCAAAGTCGCCACCATCAAAGGACGCAAAGAGCTTCTGGAGCCCAAAGCCCCTGCTCGACCCGCCGCCCGGCGTGCGCGCCCCCTGGCGATCTTCACGCGCCACCAAACCTCACACATCGAGGAGGCGCTGGCGATTCAGACCGAAACGCCCGACCGTGAGGTCACCTTCCGCGCTGCCGCCCGCTGGGTCAGCCCCCACAAAGCGGTCGCTGGTGGCATGGCGCCCCCGGTCTACATCGCGCTGGCGGACGGAGGCGCGACAGTGAGCCACGAGGCGCAGTTGACGCGCGTCCTGGTCGATCCCGAAGACAACCAGGATAAGGCCATTGAGATTGGCGGGTTCAGCCTGGAGAGCACGCGTGAGGAGCCCCTTTGGGGCAAGCAGGTGCAGACCCTCTACACCATCACCAACCTGCGCAAGCTCGAAGAACCCTTCCCCATGACCAAGCTCATCCGGTTCAACGGCGGCAAATCCATCGACGCCAACTACAACCGCGCTTACTGCCTGGTTCGCCCGGTCTCTGACGAGCCCGAAGCCGAAGCTGAAGCCTGAACCGCGCTTCCTGCTCCCCCCTGCCAAAGAACCCAAAAAACCACCAAACGATGGCAAGACACAAAGTCCTGCCATCGCTGCGGTACGCCTCTGCGGCGACACCCTCATCCTCGCAGCATCAGGAGCGATGCCAGAATAGAGGGTCGTTTGATGATGGGTATCAGCGCCTTGCAGAGCGCAGGCGGCGTTGGGGCTCAATGGCGTCAGGCACGTCGTTGTCGTTCACGTCGACAAAGCGGCCGCCCTCGGTTTCGGTGATGTCGTCGTAGCCATCGTGATCGGTGTCGGCATCAAAGGGGTTGGTTCCCAGGGCGACCTCACGGGCGTTGCTGAGGCCATCGGCGTCGGCGTCCATCTGGCAGGACTCAAGCCCCGCGCACAGGCACGACACGGGGGCGTTGCGGTCGCTGGCCCCAAAGGCCGCTTCCATGGCCCAGCGCACCCTGGCGGTGTCCTTTTCAATGGCGTAGAGCTGACCCTCGGTGCTGGCGGCCCCCCAGAGCTGCCCCGCGCTGTCCATGGACATCGAGGTGATCTCGACCCCGCTCTCAAAGGTGCCCACGTCGGCCATTTTGCCGGTCAAGCGCCCCAGGCGCACCAGACGACCGCGCTGGCCGCCCAGCACCGCGGCGTAGAGTTGACCATCGGCTGGGTCAATGGCGATGTCGCCCAGGTGCTCGCCAAAGGCCAGCCCCACCGCTTCCATGGCGCTGCGCCCCTGCCCAAAGGCCTCTTTGACGGGCTGACCCGAGTGGATGTCGATGACGAGCCAGGCGTCGGCGCGCACCCCGTAGAGCATGCCGGTGCGGGGGTCAAAGGCCATGCCGGTGACGCCCTTGAGCGCGCCAGGGGCGCCGTGAAGCTGGTAGGAGTCGGTCAGGGCGTCCCAGGCGCCCAGCTGCCCGTCCACCACGGCAAAACGCGCGCCGCTGCCGGGCTGTGACGCCACGGCCTCCACGGCCTGGTTCTGCTCCACATAGCAACTCTGGGCCCCTTCCTGAGCCTGCGCCGCCGCTGTCCATCCAAGGACCGCCACCACCAGCATCACCATCGCGCCTTTCATCACCGACCTCCTGTCTGTGAACTGCCCGCATCTGCATCCGCGAGATCCACTTTGTGACAGAAAAACGCTTCACGCAACACTGAAAATATCATCAGATTTGCGCCATTGTATTCACAGGTAGGTATTCACCTACACGGTCATTTTCAACAGGTGAGGTTAAATAGTGCCTCAAAACACGGCCTCTTCACAACCCCTGCTTCGTGCTACAATCCCAAATGCCCAAAAAATCATGCCAGACACAGGCACAAAGGGCCGCCAAAGTCAGCTCGCGGGTGGTTTCAGGGTCTGTGTGTGTCGCATCAACGAGGAACAACGTCTTATGACCACGACGGACCGCACACGGAGCTTTTGGGGCTGGGGTTTGGCCAACCGCTTCCCCGACACGCAGGCACGCGCCCAGATGGGTCAGATGGTCGGCGCGCTCCTTGGCGCTGCGGTGGGGGCCCCCAGGCCAGCGCCGCAGTTGGACGCCATCAACCTGCCCGAGACCTCGGTGGCGATCCCTGAAGCGTTGGCGTCGATATGCACCACCGACCGTTATGAGCGGGCGCTGCACACCTACGGCCGAGCCTATCCAGACATTGTGCGGGGCTTTTATGGTGAGTTTGAGGCGGCACCGGATGTGGTGGCGTTGCCGCAGACCGAGGCCGATGTGGCGGACTTGCTGGACTGGTGCAGCCGGGAGCGGTTTGCGGCGGTGCCCTACGGCGGGGGTTCGAGCGTGGTGCGCGGCGTGGAGGCGGACCGCTCGGGGACCGACCTGCGCGCGGTGGTGTGCATCGACATGCGCAAGCTGGACGCGGTGCTGGATGTGGACGAGACCTCGCTGCTGGCGCGCATTCAGGCGGGGATCATGGGTCCGGCGCTGGAGCAAAAGCTGGCGGCGCACGGTTTGACGCTGCGCCACTACCCGCAGTCGTTTGAGTTTTCCACGCTGGGGGGGTGGATCGCCACGCGCTCGGGGGGTCACTTTGCCACCGTGTATACGCACATCGATGATTTTGTCGCGGGGATGCGCATGGTGACCCCGGCGGGGACCATGGAGACGAGCACGCTGCCGGCCTCGGGGGCGGGACCGGACCCCAACCGACTGGCCATGGGCTCAGAGGGCACGCTGGGGATCATCACCGAGGCGACCATGCGGGTGCGGCGGCGGCCAACGTGGCGCGCGCGGGTCAGCGTGTCGTTTGCAGACTGGTCCCAGGCCGTGGCCGCCACTCGGACGCTGGCCCAGTCGGACCTCCATCCAACCAATTGCCGCCTCCTGGACGCCCGCGAGGCCATGCTCCACAGCGTCAGCTTTGATGGACGCCACGTGCTCTTGCTGGGCTTTGAGTCTGCCCACGTCGAGCGGTCCACGTCGATGGCGCAGGCCCTGGAGATCTGCCGCGCCCATCAGGGCAAACCCATGGGGGAGGTCAAAGTCCGCCAGGGATCTTCGCAGGCGGTCGGCTCGGGCGACGCGGCGGCCAACTGGCGCCGCGCCTTCATCGACGCCCCCTACTTGAGCAACACCATGGTCAGCCTGGGGGTCGTGGCCGACACCTTTGAGACGGCCTGCACCTGGAGCGCCTTTGAGGCGTTGCACAAAGACGTGATCCAATCGGTGCGCAAGGCCATGGAGTCGGCCTGCGGGCACAAAGGCAGGGTTTCTTGCCGCTTTACACACGTCTACCCCGATGGACCGGCGCCCTACTACACGTTTCTGGCGCCGGGGCGTCCTGGGGACGAGTTCAGCCAGTGGACCGAGATCAAGGCGGCCGCCTCGGAGGCGCTCTTGCGCCATGGGGCCACCATCACCCACCACCACGCCGTCGGGCGCACCCATAAACCCTGGTATCAGCGCCAGACCCCAGACCTCTTCCTGGACGCCATGCGCGCCACCAAGGCCCACTTTGATCCCCACGGCATCCTCAACCCGGGGGTGCTCCTGTGACCATCCGCAAGGCAATACCCACGCATCGCTCCAGACCCCGAGCCGTTGGGGCCGCAGGGGCGCTGGCGCTCTTTGCCCTCCTCTTGGCGCAGACCACCGTCAGCGCCCTGGAGCCTCCATACGAGCCTGAACCCCCACCAGACAAGCCGCTGGGTCTGGACGCGGGGCTCTCGGTGGGGGTCACGGGGCACACCGGCGAGTTGGGGCTGGGCAGCGAGGACTTTGAGGCCCGCAATCAGGCCCACACTGGCGCGCGCATGGCGTGGTGGTTGGCGCCCACCATCGCCGCAGAGCTGGAGCTTCGCCTGGGGCAAAGCGTGGTCAGCGGCTTCAAGGGCGCCCAGGACACCGTCGGGTACCGGGCTCAGGCGTTGATCGCCCCCGTTGAGTTTGGTGCCTGGCGCCCGTTTGTGATGATCGGCTACGGCGCCGACCGGCTGCTGACCCAGGGGACCGGCTTTGGCAAAAACAATGGCTACGCCGCCAACCACCTGGGCCTGGGGCTGCGCCACCTGCATCGTCAGGACATGGGCTGGCGAGTGGATGCGCGCGCAGGACTGACCCAGGATAGGCGCTTGGAGCACCACGGGCTGTTGGAAGTAAACTTGAGCATCTTCATGACCTTTTAAGAACAAAAGACCGACAACCAAAGGCCATCTAAAACCCGTTCCAACATGCGATTTGCATCGAGGTGGATATTGATGAAGGATGGGGTTGTTTGTTTGCCCAAACAGCAGGGTCTCTTCGGTTCAGAATCACATGGCTCTTGGCAACATCACACCGGGCGTCGTCCTCGACGAGCGCTTTGAAATCATCGACATCCTGGGTTCGGGTGGCTTCGCGACGGTCTACAAGGCCCGTCAGCTCAACATCAAGCGCGAGCTGGCCATCAAGATCCTGGCTGTGGGGCACCACTGGGCCCCTGACAAAGTCGAGCGGTTTCATGAGCGCTTCCTGCGCGAGGCCACCAGCGCCGCCAGCATCGATCACCCCGATGTGGTCTCGATCTATGACCACGGGGTCACGAGCGAAGGGCTGCCGTTTATCGCCATGGAGCTGCTCCAGGGCGCGCCGCTCGATGTGATCCTCAATGAGCAAGGCCCCATGCCCGCAGCGCGCGCGCTGCCGCTCTTTGTGCGCTGCCTCGATGCCCTCCAAGCCGCCCACGAGAAGGGCATCGTCCACAAGGACATCAAGCCCTCCAACCTCTTCCTGCTCAAACCCGGCACCATGGTCGAGGCGCTTCAAATCCTCGACTTTGGCATCGCCGCCACCATGGACGACGAGGCCCAGAACACTCGCCTGACCACCGACGGCTACGTCGGCACGGCGGCCTACTGCGCCCCCGAGTATTATTCGCGCAAAGAGGTCAGCCCGGCGCTGGATGTCTACCAGATGGGCCTGGTTTTGGTCGAAATGCTCACCGGCACCCCCGTTGTCAGCGCCAGCACCCCCATGCACGCCTTTATGAAGCACTGCTCCGGGGACCTGAACCTGCACCCAGACCTGCTGGCAAGCCCGCTGGGACCGCTGCTTCAGAGAGCGCTCTCGCTCCAAGCCGCCGATCGATTCCAGAGCGCAGGACAGTTCAGGGATACCCTGGCCCGTGTCGATGTCAACGCGCTGGCAGACTGGTCGGCGGCCTTTGGCAGCGGCGCGGCAAACATCGCCCAGGACCAAACCCTGGCGCCCGACGACTCCATGGAGTTCTTCTTCCAGGACACCGGAGAAGATGGGCCACACAAACCCCACGCCACGGCCCCCACTGTGGAAGCCCCCGCTGGCGCACCGCTCACCCCCGTGCCCCCTTCCGCAGCAGACGCGCCGCCGCCAACACCAGACACCGCACCGACCAGCGACCCCATCACGGCCCCTTCGCAGCCCCAGGAAGTGCCCCCGACAGCCCCTCCTGCCCCCTCGCGCAGCGTGGCGATGCTGGGCGGCCTGGGTGTGCTCCTCGTGCTCGGCGCCGCAGGGCTCTTCTTTTCGGGAGCATTCGGCTCACAAGACCAACCCTCACAGCCGCCAGAACCGTCACCTGCCCAAAAGGCATCCAGCGACACAGCGCAGCCCAGCCCAGTCACCGCAAAAGACCCTGCACAAGACCCCGCTCTAACACGCTCGCCCGTCGCCCCCCCATCCAAAACCCCATCCAAAACCCCATCCAAAACCGGGGCAGAACCGGGACAGAACGACCCCAAAGACCCCGGCGCACTCAAAGTACAACTGGCGCTCTCCCCACAAGACGCGCGCCCTGTGCTGGTCCGCGGTCAAGCCTCCATGAACCCGACCCCAGACGGCGCTCCCGTGTGGTCCTTTCAACTCAAAGAGGACAACCCGCCGCCCTGGGAGTTGAGCATCACGGCGCCCAAGCACAAAGAAGCGCGCGTCTTGCTGACCCCGGACCCCAACACGCCAGGCGCCTTGCAGATCCAACGCGGCACGCTGACCAAAAAGAACTGGCAATGGTCCAAACCCCAGCAGCACAACGCCTCTCCAGCGCCGCACACGCTTACCGTTGAGCTCTCTCCCACACGGATCATCCGCGCCAACACCCCGCGCAAGCCCACCCGCAACTCAGACAACCAGATTCTAGAGTGAGCGCAGGCCATCCAATCCCATGAACGCCCCCTTTGCACATCCAAGCCCGCCCGCCCGTGGAGGCGGCTTGCTGCTCTTGACGCTGATGGCGCTCCTGACGCTCTTTTGCACACCCGTGCTGGCCCAAGAGCCCCCCGTTGCCAAACTCAGCGATGCCCAGACACAGGCCATCAACGACGCACTGGACCTGGCCAGGGCCGGAGAGCGCGACGCTGCGCTCAAAGCCTTCGACGCCCTGCTGGCAGAGCTGGACATGGACCTGCTGCACCTGAACCGAGGGCGCGTCCTGCAAAAGATGGGGCGGTGCTCAGAAGCCAGAGAGGCCTTTGATCGGGTCCTGAACGCGCCGCGAGATCCCAACGTCTCACGCAAGGCCATCAAGACCTCATTGGAGCGCTTTCGCCAGGCCCTGGAGTCCGAGTGCCCCGGCCAGATCATCGTCCAATGCGCCATGCCTGAGATGACCGTCGCCATCAACGGCGGCCCCCAACGCCCCTGCGACGGCAAACCGGTGGAGCTGCTGCCCGGAGAGCACGAGGTCGTGGGCACAGCGTTTGGACAGCGCACCACCGCACAGGTCACGCTGCGTGGCACCTACCAGGAGACCGTCTCGCTGGCGCTGGAGCAACAAGATCTGGTCGCCGTCGGGCGCGCCCTGATGGGGCAACAAAACTACCAGCGCGCCACCGAGATCTTTGAAGAGGTCCTGCGCCAACAACCCTCCCAGGCCGCCTACCTCTACATCGTGGAGTCACTCATTGGGCAGCACCAATGCCAGGGCGCCTTTGTGGCGCTCGAAGAAGCCCCTGAGATGCCCCCCACCAGCGCGCTCTCCCCCGTGGAGTTTTCACGCAAGAGCGAAGACCTCAGGCAAGCCTTTGGGGACGTCTGCGGAGAGCCCGTCCAGGTCACCTGCAAGCCCGCCCAGATGACCCTCTTCATCGACGGCGGCGCCCCGCAGGTCTGCAGCCCCAGACCCATCTTCCTCAAAGAAGGCAAGCACACCCTGACCGCCAACCTGGCCTCGGGCACCGACGCCCCCGCCTTAACGGTGACCCGCAACCTGACCGTGGTCAAAGGCGCCGCAAACCGCGTGCAAATCGACCTCTCACAAGACGAGGCGCTGGGAGAGTTGGGCTGGTGGGGCATCGGCACAGCGGCCACGGGAGCAGTGGTGCTGGGAACGGCGCTGGTCCTGGATCTGGCCTTGATCGGACCGGCCCAGGACGACTTTGACCAGGACAACCAGACGTTTCGAGATCTTCAAGGGCTGCGCGACCAACGAAACCGCATTGAGACCCTGCAGTTGACCAACACAGTGCTGCTGGCGACCGGCGGCGCCATGGTCTTGACAGGCGCGGGCCTGTTGACCTTTGACCTCGTTTCATCCCCGCAGTCGCCCGCCGCAAGCTCCGCCCAGATTGGCGCCGCCGTCACGGGCAACCTCAACTTTGTTTACCTTCGGGGGGTCTGGTGATGAAACACAGTTTGTGGTTGCTGGCGCTCGTGGGATCGCTGGGCGCTTGCCACACCTTTGAAGCACTCGACGACATCAACGCCGAGCGCTGCGACCTCAACAGCCAACCGGTCTTGTGTCCCGGCGCCGACCTGCGCGGCGTTGATCTGCGCCGCACCGATTTGACCGGCGCAAACCTCTCAGGCACCGACCTGCGCGGCTGCGACATCACCCTGGCCGACCTGACCGACGCCGACATCAGCGGCGCAAACCTCGTCGGCGCAAACCTCACCAGCGCCGTCTTGCAAAACACCGCGCTGGAGGGCGTCAACTGGTCTGACACCGTCTGCCCAGATGGCACCCGCAGCACCGCCAACGGCAACTCCTGTGGCGGACACCTCTCGCCGTTGGGACTCGACTGCGCCGTCGGCCCCGGGGTCAACTGCAACCGCGTCGCGCTCATCGGCGCCGATCTGCGCTTCGCAAACCTCTCGGGCGCCAAACTCAGGCGCGCCGACATGACCGACGCCAACGCACAGAGCGCCAACCTCACCGGCGCCGACATGACCCAGGCTGACCTCACCGGCGCCAACCTCGCCGGCGCAAACTTCACCGGCGCCGACATGACCAAAGTGGTCCTGGAGAACACCCTCTGGACCGACGCCGTTTGTCCCGACGGTGTCCCAGCCCAAAACCTTGGCCAAAGCTGCGGCGGACACCTCCTGCCTCAACTGCCTTGCCCGCTGGGTCCGGGAGGCGACTGCCAGGGCGCCGATCTCAATGGGTGGGATGCGCGCTTTGCCCACTTGCCCCAGGCCAACCTCACCGAAGCCACCCTCATCAACGCCGACTTCACACAGGCCAACCTCACTGGCGCCAACCTCTCCAAGTCCAACGTGTCTGCGGCCATCCTCGACCGTGCTGACCTCTCCGACGCTGACCTCAGCGGACTGGACGTGTCGCTGGGGACGTCGATGATCGCCGCAGTGTGGGACAACACGCGCTGCCCCGACGGGACCAACTCCAACGACAATGGCAACACCTGCGGCGGACACCTGGAGCAGGCCACCCGAGAGCAATGCGACGCCAAGCCCGAGGCGCAGTGCCGCAACGCCGACCTCCTCAACGCAGACCTGCGCTACGCCAACCTCCAAGGCGCACAATTTCGAGGCGCCCTCCTGCGAGAGGCATCCTTCAAGCTGGCCAACCTCTCGAACACCAGCTTTGCAGAGGCCGACGCATCGCGCGCCGACATGAGCCGCGCTGACCTCACCGGCGCAAACCTCACCGGCGCGCTGCTGATCGACGTCACCTGGACCAACGCCATCTGCCCCGACGGCACAGAGCCCGAACCCAACGGCGACACCTGCGGCGGACACCTGACCGCCGAGGCCAACCCCACCTGCCCGTCTGCGCCCTCAATCACCTGCCTCGAAATGGACCTGCAAGGCGCCAACTACGACTTTGCCAACCTCCAAGGCGCCTCCTTTGAACGCTCCAACCTTCGTGAGGCGCGGCTCAGCCACACCGATCTGCGCAGCGCCAACTTCGCGCGCGCCGATCTGCGCAGCGCCACCCTCAACCGCACCCGCGCCGGACAAGCCCGCTTCAACAACGCCACCATGGCCGGCGCAAACCTCTCCAACGCGCTGCTGGTCCAAGCACAGTTGATCGGCACGCGCTTTAACGCCGCCGACGGCCTGCCCGCCGCCACGCTGATCCGCGCCGACATGCGCCAGGCACTGGCCATGGACGCCAACCTCGCCGGTGTTGATCTGTCCAACGCAGTGCTTACTCAATGCAATATGACGGGCGCTGACCTGCAAAATGTCCAACTCCTGCTGGCCGATCTCTCCACGGGGATCTTTGACAACGCCAACTTTGAGCGCGCCAATTTGCACAAAGCCAACGCCTTTGACGCCTCCTTCACCAACGCAGACTTTGAAGACGCAGACCTCAAAGACGTCAACTTCATCAGCGCCAACCTCACCGGCGCAATCCTCGCCGGTGCCGACGCCGACGGCGCCGATTTTACAGGCGCAGACCTGTCCGGGGCCGACTTGACCGGGGCTCGATTTGTTGAAGCCGACTTCACCAGCGCCAACCTTACCGGCGCTGATTTTGACGGTGCCAATCTGGAACGCGCGCGCATGTCCAGGCAAACCATCTGCCCGGACGGCCGCACCGCCGAACAATTCCCGGACTGCGGGTTGGATTTGCGATGAACACCGACAACAAAGAGACCGACTGTGAGAGCCGTCATCGCTGGCTCGTTTTAAGTGGACTCGGTCTGGTCTTGATGACAACGCTGCTGACAGCCTGCAACACCTTTGAAGGGCTCGACGCCATCAACGCCGAACGCTGCGATCTGGACACCGCGCCCGCACGGTGCCCTGGCATCGACCTCTCTGGACAAAACCTGCGCCAGGCCCAGCTCACCGGGGCTGTTCTGGCGCAGGCCGACCTGACCGGCGCCGACTTGACCAGCGCCACCCTCACCGACGCAAACCTCGCCGCTGCCACGCTGCGCAACACCACCGCCAACCGAGCGCTGATGACCGGCACTGACCTGACCGGCGCCGACCTGACCGGCGCCGATCTGGCACAGGCCAACCTCGCCGGGGCCAACCTCACCGACGCCACACTGCTCAACGCCAACCTCACCGGCGCCAACCTCGCCGCAACCACGCTGACACACATCGACTGGTCAGACACCATCTGCCCCGACGGCACCCGCAGCACCACCAACGGCGGCTCTTGTGGTGGACACCTCTCGCCGGTGGGCTTGCCTTGCAATGTGCGCCCCTCGATCGGCTGCTCAGGCACAAACCTCTCGGGCGAAGATCTGCGTTACGCCAACCTGGCACAGTCCAACCTCTCAGACGCCGATCTGAGCAAGGCGCTCCTTGAAGGCGCCTTGCTCAACGGCGCCACGCTGGCGCGCGCCAACCTGGCAGGCGCTGACCTGACCGACGTCGACCTGACCAACGCCAACCTCACTGATGCCATCCTGGATGGTGTAGGGTGGAATCAGACGCGCTGCCCCGATGGCACCAACTCCAACGACAACGGCAACACCTGCGGCGGACACCTGAGCCTGCAACCGCTGGCCTGTGACATCCAACCCGAGGCCAACTGCGCCAGACTGGACTTAAGCGGCCTGGATCTGCGCGGCGCAAACCTCTCGGGGGCCGACCTGTCAAGCGCAAACCTCACCGACACCAACCTGACCGGCGCCAACCTCACCGGCACCAGCCTCAACGGTGCCGACCTCACCCGCGCAGACCTCACCGGCGCAAACCTCACCCAAACACAACTCATCCTGGCCATCACCAACCAGGCCACGCTGGGCGACATCACCTGGTCCCAAACCCTCTGCCCCGACGGCACCCTCTCGGACGACAACGGCAACACCTGCGGCGGGCACCTTGAACACGACGGTTCAGAACAATGCAACGCCTCCCCCGGCGCCGACTGCTCTCACCGGGCCATCTCCAACACAGACTTGCGTTACGCCAATCTTATCAGTGCCAACTTTGAAGACACCAACATCATCCGCTGCGACCTTTCCCACGCCAACCTCACCGACGCCAACATGCGGGAGGCGAGCTTCAGCAGCGTCGACCTCTATCGGGCCAACCTCAACGGCGCCGATTTGACCGACGCCGACATCTTCCAAGCACAATGGGACCAGACCATCTGCCCCGACGGCACCTTCTCAGATGACAACGGCAACACTTGCGGCGGACACCTCGACGCGGCACAAACCGACATATGCGACACCGCCCCCGAGGCCCAGTGCATCAACATCACCCTGCCGGGGGCCAACTTCGCACACGCCAACCTCACCGACGCCAATTTGAGCAAGAGCAGGCTCCAGGGGGCCGATTTTGAGCGGACCGTCCTCAACGGCGCCAACCTTGATGAAATCGAAGCCAACGGGGCCGATTTCCGCGAGGCCCAACTCAACGGCGCCTCACTCCAGGCCGCCTTCATGCCCGGCGCAAACCTGGATCGGGCTTCGCTGGTCAACGCCAACCTGCACAGACTCGACATGCAGGAAGACAATGGCGAAACCTCGTCCATGCGCCTGACCAACCTCTCGGGCGCTTTGATGACCAGCATCAGAATGGGCGGGGTCGATTTCACCAGCGCCAACCTCTCGGGGGCCGTGCTTGAGAACGCCCTCATGGGCAGCACCAACCTTAGAAACGCCAACATGGTCGGTGTCCGCGGCGCAGGCGCGTATTGGGAAAGCGCCGACTTTACCCAAGCAGACATCTCACACGGCACCGTCACCGGCAGGATGTGGGGCACCAACCTCCAGCAAGTCCGCGGCTTTGAAGCGCGCCTGGGCGGCAGCTTCTCCCAGGCCAACCTCTCGGACGCCGTCCTGACATACTGCGATCTGACCGGCTCCAGGTTTGAGCTGGCCGAGCTGAAGCGTGCCGACTTCTCCCACAGCACCTTTGAGGGCGACAGTTCCCACAGAAGCGTCTGGCACGACGCCATCATGCCCCACACCTGGTGGCGCCACATTGTCTTTTACGGGGATGAGTTCCTGCGCGCCGACCTTTTTCGGGCCAGCTTCCTGGAAGCGTCGCTGAACGAAGTCGACTTCTCCCAGGCCAACCTCACCCACGCCGACTTCACCGGCTCGACCTTCCAAGACGTCAACTTCTCTGGCGCTGACCTCTCCCACGCCGTCTTGCCTGACAACTGGCGCAACCGCTCCACCATCTCTGAGACCACGCGGTGCCCCAACACCGAGTTGGCCAGCGACAACCCTGGATGCGAACGCACCACCGCGCCTTGACCTCGCACCAACAACGCCTCACCCTTCCATATGGCGGCGATCGCCCAACATCTCCTGTCGATCTTTGTGTGGGGCGAGCGTGTGACGTTGAACGACCTGTCTGGGTGTGCTCTTATGCCGCCTCCGCGAGGGTCCGGTGCGCTCATCACGTCCATGACGCGGTGAAGATCGCGCGCTTGACAGGCACGGACTGAAGACTGGTTTTCAAGCCGTTTGTGGGTTTAGATAAGGCATCGCGCAGACCGACCGATACGGATCACTGGACACAGGGACCTGACACCACCGATCAATCATGGACCAAACCCTCCAACCCGACCAAGACGATGATCTCTGGCGCCTGCCGGGACAAGACTCTCAGAAATCGGTCTTGCAGCCGCGCATGACGGTGCTCTTTCACCCAGACCCGTCTTTTATCGGCGCCTCCACGCCGCCCCACGTCCTGGAAAAGGGCAACTGGGTCGATGTGGGCCGCACCGGACCTGGTTTTGTGGCGCCGCTGCCTTCGATCCAGGGCGGGCCGCTGAGCGACCCCTACACCAGCCGCCAGCAGTTCAAGATCCGTTGGGATGCGCACTTTGGCCGCTTTGAGGTCGCCCCGCTCTCCTCCAACAAGCGGGCGCTGGTCTTGATTGACCTGACGGCGCAAAGCGCGCAGGGCGGGCTTCAATCGCTGACAGGCCTGACGCGCCTTGAGCCGGGCGCCATTGTGGCGCTGGGCAACCGCATCTTGTTGCGCCTGGAGTTGGCCCAGTGGCGTCCTCCGCACGAAGATCGCATGGAGATGGTGGGTGAGAGCGACGGGGTCTGGGCGCTGCGGGACGCGTTGGCGCAGATCGCCAAGCTGGACAAGCCCGCGTTTGTGCTTGGGCCCACGGGTGCCGGCAAAGAACTGGTGGCCAAGGCGCTGCACGCCCAGCGCAACCGGGGCAAGTCTCCCTTTATCCCCGTCAACTGCGCCGCTGTGCCCGAACATTTGGCCGAGAGCCTCTTTTTTGGGCACAAGAAGGGGGCTTTTACCGGCGCAGACGCCGATCGAGACGGCTATTTTCTGCAAGCCGGTGGTGGGACGCTTTTTTTGGATGAACTTGGCGAGCTGCCCATGGTGACCCAGGCCAAGCTGCTGCGGGTCTTGCAAGAGCGCAAGCTGACCCCGGTGGGTGCGCGCAGCACCGTGCCGGTCAGCGCCTGCCTGGTGGCGGCCACCAACCGCGACCCGGAAGAAGAAATGAGCAAGGGGCGGCTGCGTCCGGATTTTTACTTCCGCATCGCCGCCCACACGCTCAACGTGCCGCCGCTGGCCGAGCGGCGCTTTGACGTGCCCATGCTCTTTGTGCACTTCCTCAGCCGCAGTCGCCAGGATCACCCTGAGCTTGAGCGCCTGTGGGACGTGCGCGCCAAGCGGCCATGGATCCCGATGGCGTTTGTGCTCAGTTTGTTGCGTCAACCCTGGCGCGGCAACATCCGGGAGCTGCAAAACCTGGTGGACCAGACCGTGCGGGAGAACCTGCATGATGGGCCTTTTGTGGTGCCCGAGGCGCTGCTTGGTCCGGGCGCGCCGGTGCGGTCTGCACCGGCTCATACGCCGGTCGCGACCCCAGGCCCCCAGAACTTTGATCCCCAGTGCGCCATTGAACGCGAAGCGCAGCTTCAACTGGCCACTGCCCTGGGCGTGGCGCGCAAGACCCTGGAGCGGCTGCTGATCCTGGGCAAAGTCGCCGCCCAGGCCCCTTCGGAGAACACCGAAGCCTTTGTCGAGCGCGTCAGAACAGACGTCGCACGGACGCTCAGCGACATCTTTGAGCAAAACGGCGCCAACCAGGTCCGCGCCGCTCAGGCGCTGTCGATGTCGCGCACGACCTTCATCCGGCTGATGAAGCAATTTGGGATTCCAAGGACGTGACCAAGGCGAGGTTCATCATGAGAACATGGATTGTGCTGGCCTTGTTGATGGGCGCCGTCAGCCTGATGGGCTGCCAGGACGACGCCGAACCTGCACCCGAACCCGAGGCCGAGACCTGCGTGGCGGGCGAAACGCGCGCCTGCACGTGCACCAATGGCCTTGAAGGCGCGCAGACTTGCCAGGACGATGGGCAAAGCTACGGCATCTGCCAATGCCAAACGCTGCCGCCCTCCCCGGACGCAGGCGACAACAACGACCCGCAAGACGCACAGGCCGAAGACGCCGCCGATGACCTCGGGGAAGAAGACGCCGATCCGCCGCAAGAAGACGCCGACGGTCCTGAAGACATTCAAGACCCCGAAGACGCCCAAGACCCTGACGCGGACGAAGAAGACGCGGTCCAAGAAGACGCGCCTCAACCCCCAGACGCAGATCCACCCGATCGAGACGCAGACGACGACCGCAACAACGACATGGGACCGCGAACCTGCGAGACCGACGACGACTGCCAGGAGCGAGGCTCTTGCCCCCCGGACACCAGCGGACCCTGCATCTGCTTTGAACACAGCAGAGGCAACGCATGCACCCCCTCCTGCCAGACCGCACAGGAATGTCAGGATGATCAAGAGTGCGATGAGGAAGACGGCATCTGCCGAGACATCCGCAACTGAAGCTGTGCTGCGCAACTGTACAATCCCCCTTGTACAGCGAACCCCCAGCCTCAACACCAACCCCGCGTTCATCGGCCTCAACCACTTCTTCTAAAACCTGGCACGTCCAATGCTCTATGCACCTGCGCGGCTCGTCTTGATGGCGATGTCTGTGCAGGTCAAACACGCATTGGGAGACGAGGATGATGGGGAGAATCTGGAAGTGGGCCATGCTGGCCATGTGCTGCGGCCTGGTGGCTTGCAGCGGTGATGGTGGCGGCGACGGCTCTGAATCGGCGTGCACTGTGGGCGACCTGGCCTGCACCTGCTACCCCAACTCAACGTGCAACGACGGGCTTGAGTGCTTCAACAACACCTGCCTGCCCCAGAGCGAAGTCAACAACGACACCAACAACGATCTCAACAACGACCAAAACAACGACCTCAACAACGACCCTGGCGACCCCTGCGACGATGCCCCCTGCCAAAACGAAGGCACCTGCACCAGCGAAGGGCAAACGTTCACCTGTGAATGCCCCGAAGGCTTCGAAGGCGACACATGCGAAACCAACATCGACGACTGCGCCGATGAGCCCTGCCAGAACGGTGGCGTTTGCACCGACGGCATCGCAGAATTCACCTGCGACTGCCCCGAGGGCTTCGAGGGAGACACCTGCGACACAAACATCGACGACTGCGCTGATGAGCCCTGCCAGAACGGCGGCACCTGCACCGATGGTGTCGCCAGCTTCACTTGCGACTGTCCTGAAGGCTTTGAAGGCGACGCGTGTGAGACCAACACCGACGATTGTGCCGGCGAACCCTGCCAAAACGGCGGCACCTGCACCGATGGGGTTGCCGAGTTCACATGCGACTGCCCCGAGGGCTTCGAGGGCGATGTCTGTGAGACCAACATTGACGATTGCGCCGGCGATCCCTGCCAAAATGACGGCGTTTGCACCGACGGCGTCGCAGAATTCACCTGTGACTGTCCCGAGGGCTTTGAAGGCGACGTCTGTGAAACCAACATCGACGACTGCGAGGGCAACGACGCCTGCCAAAACGGCAGCGTTTGTGTCGACGGCGTCGCCAGCTTCACCTGCCAGTGCCCCGAGGGCTTTGAAGGCGACGCGTGTGAAACCAACATCGACGATTGTGCCGGTGACCCTTGCCAAAACGACGGCACCTGCACCGATGGGGTTGCCGAGTTCACATGCGACTGCCCCGAGGGCTTCGAGGGCGATGTCTGTGAGACCA
>CAKZKQ010000723.1 GCA_937123825.1 uncultured Pseudomonadota bacterium | reverse complement strand
CACCTGAGACAACTCACTCTATCTCGTTTTTTGAGACTTGTGGGCTTGCTCGTGAACCTTAATTTGGCGCCTATGGGCTGCCGCCCCCTCATGCCCCCACTTTTGGCGAGTGTGTGAGCGCTGTGGCGGCTTGAGGGGCTTGTTGATGGGGGTTCTACCCCCAAACCCCCGCCAGGAGGCGCGCCTCCTGGACCTGCTGTGTTTGGCTCAGTCTTTGCGGTACATGGTCATGACGCAGGCGCCGCCGAGGCCAAGGTTGTGCTGGAGGGCGACGCGGGCGTTTTCGACCTGGCGATCGCCAGCGGTGCCGCGAAGCTGCCAGACCAACTCGGTGCACTGGGCAAGGCCGGTGGCGCCAAGCGGGTGGCCTTTGCTCAGCAAGCCGCCCGAGGGGTTGGTGACAAACTTGCCGCCGTAGGTGTTGTCCTCATCCCAGATGAACTTTTCGGCTTGGCCTTCGCCGCACAGGCCGATGGCCTCGTAGGTCAGCAGCTCGTTGGCGGTGAAGCAGTCGTGCAACTCGACCACGTCCACATCTTCCGGGCCGATGCCAGCCTGGGCGTAGACCTTCTCGGCGGCGCTCTTGGCCATGTCGTAGCCAATGACCTTGATCATAGACTCTTCGTTGAAGGTCGATTTGAAGTCGGTGGTCATGGCCTGGGCGGCGATGTAGACCGAGCCGGTGATGTTGTGCTTTTTGGCAAACTCTTCGGAGCAAAGCACAGCCGCGGCCGCGCCGCAGGTGGGCGGGCAGCACTGGTAGCGGGTCAGCGGGTCAAAGATCTCGGGCGAGGCCAGGATTTCTTCGACGGAGAGCGGGTCGCGGAAGAGGGCGTAGGGGTTTTTGGCGGCGTGCTTGCGGGCCTTTTCGGAGATCTTGGCGAAGGTCTCGCGCTTGGTGCCGTACTTCCAGCGGTATTCGCGGCCAGCGCCGCCAAAGATCTGGGCCGTCATGGGGCCAGCGCCAAAACCCTGCACGTCGTTCATGACGTCCAGGTGCTGGTCCATGGGGTTGGTGCGGTCGGTCCACTTGGCGCCCAGCGCGCCGCGCTCCATCTGTTCAAAGCCCACCGCCAGGACGCACTCGGCCATGCCGCCTGCGATGGCCTGCTGGGCCAGCATCAGCGCCGTCGAGCCGGTGGAGCAGTTGTTGTTGACGTTGAAGACCGGGATGCCGGTCAGGCCCACCTCGTAGATGGCGCGCTGGCCGCAGGTGCTGTCGCCGTAAACGTAGCCAGCGTAGGCTTGCTCGATCTCGCCGTACTCAATGCCAGCGTCGGCCAGCGCGTTGCGGGCGGCGCCGGCGGCCATGATGTTGTAGTCGTCGCTCTTGCCGGGTTTGGTGAATTTGATCATCCCAACCCCAATGACGTTGACCTTTTTGCCCATGGTTTTGCTCCGTGTACTGCTTCCCGCGCCAGACCTGGTGGGTTTTGGGCGCGGGGTTTGTGGGTTGTTGTCTTTTGAGAGCGGTCATCGGCCGCTCCGCAGGCCCACAAGGGCACGCGGATGCGGCCATTGTCGTCAAATCAGTCCCTTGATGAAGGTCAGGCGGCCAGCTGCGGCCACGTCGCCGTCAATCCGCATGCGCCCCTTCTGGTAGAAGGCCCGCAGGTTGCCATCGGCGCCCGCCAGCGCCCCCAACTCCTCGTCGGTGATGGTGATGGTGGTGTCGGCGTTGTCGCTGGCGCCCTCGGTGACGGAGGCGCCGTCGCGCAGGTTGACCGTCCAGGCGGCGTCGGGGTCTTTGACCACAAAGTTGATGGTGGCCTGGACCTCGGCGGCCAACTCGGCGTTGTCGCCAAGGCGCTTGGCCAGGGCGGCGAAGACCGCCGGGGCCTGGGCCTGACGCTCGGGCTCGACCTCGGCCACGACCCGGGGGCCGCCGTGCTCGGCGCGGGCCTCCATGACGGCCTTCTCCATCTCGGCCCGGTCGAGCTTCTGGAGGAAGGTCAGCTTCTGGCTGGCCATGATGTCGCCAGAGATCTTGAGTTTGCCGGTGCTAAAGAGCTTCATCGGGTCGGCTTCGCCCTGCACCATGGCCATGTAGTTGGCGTCCGAGAGCTGCAAGGTGCACTCGGCGTTGCCCGCGTCGCCTTCGATGACCTTGCCCGCCTTCAGATCCATGGTCCAGGACGAGTCGGGGTCGGTGAGCTTGAAGAGGAAGATCTTGCCGACCTTCTGGGTCAACTCGGGGTGGGACTCAAAGTAGACCCCCAGGCCCATGAAGATGTCCCAGGAGGTGATGGGGGCGTCTTTGGCGTCGTCGCCGCCGCCGGAGCCCGCGCGCTTGTCGGCGTGGGACTGGATGAGGTCCTGGGGCATCTTGGCCAAAAAGCCCAGCTTCTGGCTGGCCATGATGTCGCCAGAGATCTTCAACTTGCCGGTGCTAAAGAGCTTCATGGCGTCGGCCTCGCCGGTGGCCATGGCGACCAGGTCGGCGTCGGTCATCTCCAGCGTGCACTGGGGGGCGACCGTTGCGCCCGAGGCCACCGCACCAGGCGGGCTGCTCAGGTCCATGGTCCAGACGCTGGCCGGATCTTTGAGCCGCATCTGGTAGACCGTCTTGACCTTGCCCGCCACTTCGGTGTTCTGGCCAAGGTATTCGCCCACAGCCGTCATGACGTCGGCGCCGGTGATCTCGGCGGGGCCAGCTGCGGCTGCTTCGGCGTTGTCGGCCTTGGTCGGCTCGGGCTTGGGCGCGGGCGCAGCGGGCTCGGCGTAGAACTCTACGGCGGCCTGCGTGATGACCTTCGAGTCGCGCTCCTTGATGCTGGCCTGGAAGACCACCCGCGTGGGCGACTCCTGCCACATCTGCGTCACCACCGTCTCGCCGGGGAAGACGCTGTCTGCAAAGCGAACTTTGACGCTCTTGAAGCAATTGGAGTCGCCGCCGGGCGCAAAGTGGTCGATGACGTGGCGCACGGCGTAGCCAAAGGTGCACAGGCCGTGGAGGATGGGCTGATCGAAGCCAAAGTTGCGCGCAAAGTCGGGGTCGGCGTGCAGCGGGTTCCAGTCACCGGTCAAGCGGTAGAGCAGGGCGGCGTTGCTGGGGATGACCTGCTCGGCCACCGCGTCCGGGTCGCGCTCGGGCGGCGTGTTGAGGACCTCCGATGAGCCCCGGTCACCACCCCAACCTCCAGCGCCGCGCACAAAAGTGGTGATCTCGTTGCGCATCAACGTCACACCGTCTTCGTTGCTCGACTCGATCTCGGTGATGACCAGCGCACCCTTGCCCTTGTCAAAGATGTCCTTGATCCGCGCCTTGTGGGTCAACGTCCCGCTGACCGGCAGCGGGTGCAGGATCTCCAGGTTCTGCTCGCCGTGAAGCACGCGGTCCAGGCCATAGTTGAGGCCGGGGGCCTGTTGGCCCTCCTTCATCATGTTCATGTAGGTGTTGAGCGCCGGGATGACCCCGTAGGACGGCAGCGCCACCATGCCCTCACCGTGCATCTCGTAGACGTAGCGCAGGCCCTTGTTGTCCAGTGGGTTCTGCGCCGCGCCGACCGAGAGCGCGTAGAGCGCCAGATCGCGCTCATCGTGCGTGCTCGTGGCAGCGGGGAACTCGTAGCCCAACGCCTGATCGACGTCGATGAACTTGTTGCCGCCCTTGCTGGGGCCGTCTTCGAGGTTGCCCATGATGGGCTGCATCGACTCCATGACGGTGGTGGGGTAGGTGGTCTTTTCAAAGCCCGCGATGTCGCCCCAGGCGTCGGCCACGTCGTCCACGGTGATCTTGCGGCCAAGGCGCCAGGTGCGGCCCTCGGAGCGCTGCCAGCGCAGCTTGGCGTAGAACCCGCCGCCGACCTCAAAGGTGCCGCCGGTCTCCTTGCAGTCCTCGTGGCAGAGCCAGGCCACCAACGGCGAGACGTACTCGGGCTGGAGGGCGTCAACGACCTCTTTGGGCAGGACCGTCTCGGTCATGCGCGAGCCCGCGATGGGGGCGATGGTGTTGACGTGGATGTTGCGCTTTTTGCCTTCCACCGCCAGCGCGTTGGAGAAGCCCAGGATGCCCAGCTTGGCCATGGCGTAGTTGGTCTGACCAAAGTTGCCGTAGATCCCGGCGGCCGACGCCGTGTTGACGATGCGTCCATAGCGCTCTGAGCGCATGTGCATCCAGGCCGCGTGGGTGACCTTGTAGGTCCCCAGCACGTGCACCCGATAGATCAAGTCCCAGTCGTCGTCGGTGAGCTTGTGGAACGACACATCGCGCAGGATGCCGGCGTTGTTGATCACGATGTCCACGGCGCCAAAGGCGTCCATGGCCGTCTCCACAATCCGGTGCCCCTCCTCGACAGAGTCGTAGTTGGCCACCGCTTCGCCGCCAAGCTCCTTGATCTCGGCCACGACCTTGTCGGCGACCATGGCGCCGCCGCCGCCGCCGTGCATGTCGCCGCCCAGATCGTTGACCACCACGCGCGCACCGCGCGAGGCCAGCAGCAGCGCATGTGAGCGGCCCAGGCCACCACCAGCGCCGGTCACAATCGCCACTTTCCCATCAAACCGCAGCTCTCCTGCCATCTTGTCTCCTCCACTTAAAGCCGGGACAACCCCTGCCGGCATCAGTCCTCTAAAAGGTTGATGAATATCTCTCGCCAGCGCTTCAGCTCGGCGCCAGCTTTCTCTGGATCTTTTCTGATGATTTCGGTCATGGCCGCGCCGCGCATCCACTGCAAGGTCATGCGCAGTGCCCGCTTGAAGCCCGGCCTGCTGGAGACCTGGGGGCCAAAGACGTCGCTGATCTGGCTGTGGATCTCGCGCCCCAGCGAGCGCTCGGCTTCCACCAGGACCTGCCACAACTTCGGGTCCGTCCGCGAGGCGTTCCACAACTCCATGGCCACATAGAAGAGTGGTCCCGAGAACGTCTCCCAGAGCAACTCCAGGACCTTTTCGATCCGATCGCCGTCCTGGGCTGGCAAGGCATCGACCTGGTCTTTCATGTGCTGGCCGGTGAGGTGGACCAGGTGCCGAACCGCCTCGACCAGGAGCGCCGCTTTGGATGGAAAGTGATAGAGCAACGCCCCGCGTGAGACCCCCGCCCGTTTTTGCACCAGCGTGGTCGTGGTGCGGGCGTAGCCGACCTGAGTGAGACACTCCACGGTCGCGTCCAGGAGCTGGAGCCGGGTTTGTCCAGCGCGGTCCTGTTTGAGCGAACGCGGCGCTGGGCTGCCTTTGGGTGATTGTTGGCCCATGGTTCTTCTGGTCTGGTCCCTGGGGTTTTGAGGCACAAGCCGCTCCAATCCGTATGTTTGCGACCACAACATGCCCAGCAAAAAACAATCAGTCAAGACTGATTGTTTTTAAACATCGGATGTGAGCGCTTGAGATTGGGCGTTTGTGTGTGGTGTTTGGAGGGGAGGGGTGGGCTCGTTGACGGCGAACCTTGGTGTTTGGTTTGGGTGCGGTGGCGGCGCAGAGTTTACACGCGCAGCGCCCCGGAATCGAGCAGCTCGATGACCATGCGGGCGGCCTGGGGGCTCTCCAGGACGCTGCCGGACAGGTCGATGATGTCCTTGATGGTGGTGTCGCCGTTGGCCATCGCCAGGAGGAACCCAGCGCGGTGATCGACGCCGTGGGCCATGCTGAAGTCGGCGCTGGGGCGTGCTTCCATCAGACCCGAAAATTCGAGGTGGGCCAGGGGGTCGCGTTCGATCAGCGGATCGACGCCGTTGGCGGCGCTGCCTGCGTCGTCGTGGCTGAAGTCTTCGGAGTCTCCCTCGGCGGAGGAGGGAGAGTCACCAAGGGACGGCGCGGGCAGCTCCAAGGCGTCTTCAGAGAGTCCATCGTCAAAAGACACGCCCAGCTCCCCAATGGAGATGTCGCTGTCGAGCGCGTCTTCGGGGAAGGGCACATCCTCAAGGCCAAAGTCGGACAGATCGTTGCTGAAGGCGTCAAGGAGGTCGTCTTCGTTGGGATCTTCGTTGGGGGGACCGGCCATCAAGCTGCCCATTTCGGCGATGGGCAGCCCCGAGGGGGTGTCGCGGGTGTTTTTGAAGTTGCTTTCAAAGTCACCCACAGCCATGCCCATGCGGGTCTGGGCGGCCTTGGGCACGGAGTCGTCTGCCGTCAGCGCGGCCCCGGGGACGGGCGCGTCGAAGTCCATGGGGAGTTGGCTGTTGTAGGCCTTGGCGTTGAAGTCCGGGTGCTGGCTGCGATCAAAATCCAACTCCGACTCGTGGATCCCCATCGAGGAGAGAGAGCCAGCAAAGGGCACCGAGGACTGCATGCCCGGGTGCTGTTCGCTGATCATGGCCTTGCGCGACACCGGGGGAGGCGGCGGCTGGAGGTTGTGGGGGCTGGAGCCCTCGCGGCGCAGACGCTCGATTTGTTTGTTGCGCTCGTCCAGGCGGCGTTGGAGGTCGAGGTTGTGGTCGGACTGCTCCTGGATGTGCTCTTGGAGTTTCTGGACCTGCTCCTCTTGGGTGTCTTCTTCAAGCTGGCCAAGCTGCTCAAACTGGGCGTTGACGTTTTGCAGGTCGACGCTCAAGCGCTGGTTGTCGTTCTGAAGCGCATCGTTCTGGCGTCCAAGTGAGTCTGCCTCTTCGCGCACCGCCGACAGTTCTTGTGCGATGCGCATGAGGTTTGCGCGCATGCGCTCGCCGTCGGCCAGCTCGCTCATCAACTGTTTGCCGCGCTCAAAATGTTCGCGCTGGAGGTCTTCGTAGGCCTCGGCCAGATCGTTGTACTCGGCGCGCAGCGCGTCGACTTGTGGTCCCAGGTCGCGCAGATTCTCAAGCTCTTTGCTCTGGGCGCCAAACTGTTCTTGGAGGTCTTCGATGGCCTGGGTGTCGCCTGCGCTCTCTTCGAGCTCCCGGCGCAACTCGCTGCTGGCCTCCAGGGCCTGGTCACGCTCGGTGATGAGGCGCTGAAGTTCTTGCTGGAGGCGATCGTTGCGCCCCACAAGCTCTTCGTTTTCGGCGCGCAACTCGCCCATCTCACTGGTGGACTCGTCGACGCTGGCGGCGTGGACGACGTCAAACTCTGAGTGAATGGCTTCAAAGCTGCGCTGGAGTTCGGCGTTTTCCTCTTCAAGCTCGTGGAGGCGTTGGGCAAGCTCGGCGCGCTCCTGCTTGTGGGCCTCGGTCTCCTGCTCGGCGTTGGCTTCGGCCAGCGCCAGACGCTCCTGGAGGGTTTCGAGTTCCTGGTTGGCGGAGCCCGTGGCGGTGCGCAGGTCTTCTTCAACGGTGGCGCAGCGCTCTTTGGCGATCTGCAGTTCGGCCTCGGTGGTGCGCAGCACCGCCTGACTCTCTTCCAGGGCGTCGTTGCCCTTTGCGATGGTGGCTTGAAGCTCTTTGAGTTGTTGGGTCAACTCCCTGGCGGCTTCATCGCGTTGGTCGATGGTGGCCTGAAGCGTCTCATTGGCGATTTGCAGTGCTTGGAGTTGCTCGCTCAGCGCGCTGTGCTCGGCGCTGAGGCTTTCCTGCTCCGCGCGCAGATCATCGCGTTGTTTGAGAATTTCGCCCAGGTCGGTGTTCCGCTGTGCCAGTGACTCTTGGAGTTGTTCCTGGGCCTGACTGAGGGCGTGGCGCTCTTTTTCCTGCGCTTCGAGTTGCGTTTGGAGGGTGTCGCGCTCTTGGTTGAGGGCCTCAATTTGCTCGATGTGAGCGGCCGACTCTCCTTGGAGTGTCTTCAGGGTTTTGTGGGCTTCTTCAAGGGTCTGGTCGCGCTCAGAGAGGGCCTGCTCCAACTCCACCTGGGCCTGGGCCAAAGAGGCGAACTGCTCGTCGCGCTGGTCGAGTGCCTCTTTGAGGCTGCCTTGCTCGGCCTCCAGCGCCTCCATCATCTCCAGCGTTTCGGCGGGCACGGCGTTGGCGCTCAGCGCCTCAGCGTGCTCGATGGCCTCTTGCAAAGAGGTGTGCAGCTCGTCGCGCTCCTGGGTCAACGTCTGGAGCGCGGCGTCCTGGTCCTGGTGCTTGGCCTTGAGCTCATCGTGCTCTTTGAAGAGGGCCTCATAGGCCTGACGCTGCGCGGTCAACTCTTCCTGAGTAGTGTCGAGCGAGGAGCGCGCGGCGATCAGCGCGTCACTTTGAGAGGAGCGCTCGCCTTTGAGCGCCTCAAGCTCTTCCTGAGCGATGGTCTGCGAGATGCGGACCTTTTCGTTGTTCTCTTTGGACTGACCCAGGCGCCGTTTCAGGCGAGCGACGTCTTGCCGGTAGGTGTCGTTCTTTTGACGCGCGGTGTCGAGGGCGGGTTCCAGAGTCTGGATGCGGAACTTCAGGGCCTCATTTTCTTCGCGCAGCGCTTCGTTGAGGGCCTGATGACGGTCCTCGCCGTTGAGCACGCCGTGCATCTGCTCCAATTGGCCTTCGAGCTGCTCCATACGAGCGCTCATGACCTCAATGGAGGAGTCTGCCGAGCGTTTGGTGCGAACAAGCTCCGCCTCAAGCTCTGCGATGCGGTCTCCGCGCGAGAGCAGTTCTTGCTCATCGACGCTGGCCATCGAGAGCTGCTCCTGGAGCGAGCGGATTTGATCTTGCGCGTCGTCGAGTTCTCGTTGGCTGATCTCCAACTCGACGTCTTCGATCATGGCCTCGGCCGCCGCCTGACCTTCGTCCTGCCCCATCTCGGTGTTGAGTTGCTCAACCAGAGATTTGCGCTGCGCTTCGCTTTGTTGAAGCGCTGACTCAGAACTCTCAAGGCGAGATTCGAGCGTCTGGACATGGATCTGTTGGGCTTCAAAGTTTTGGTTGAGGCTTTCGATTTGTGCCCGCAGGGTGTTGTGCTGGTCTTCGAGTTCCCGGTTGCGGCGCTCAACCTCACGCATGGCGTTGCGACGCGCGCTGACGACTTCCACGCGGCCAAGAACGCGCTGCTCACCGCTCTTGGTGCGGGCGCGGATCTCTGTGGAGCTTGGCGGGGGCGATCTGACCGGAGGGGGAGGCGGAGGGGGCATCGACGCGGAGTTGAGCGGTTCCTCAAGAAACTCTTCGAGCGATTCTTCGATCAACTCAAAGATCTCATAGTCTTCTTCCTTGGGGACTTCGTCTCCGATCTCATCGGCCTGGACCTTGCGATAGGTCCCCTCGGGGACTTCGTCAGCCTCGTCAAAGAGGACGTCCTCATCGCTCAACTCAAGGATCTTGTCGTCGTCCTCTTCATCAAAGTCGACGTCGATGTCAAAATCAAAGTCAGCGCTGTCCTGGTCGATGCTCTGCGCCGAGGCGGGCGCCTGCCGCTCGTCCCGAGGGTCCTGTCGGGCGTCTTTATTGGATGCCGTCATAGCGTCCTCACCATTGTGCCGAGCCTCAACTCATGCGCAAAGCATTGTCGTCGAAGCACCAAACATCCGTTGCTGACCTTGCATGGATACAGTTTATGACCAGTCTCCGAATACCAGAGAGTCTGGAAATGGTCAAATCCGCTCCCGTCCGGACGCCGGTGCGGTGCACGGGAAGCACGGGGTCACATTGTTCAAGACGAGCGTTTGTTGGCTCCAAAGGGCTCAATCGGAAGATCGGGTGACAGGGGAGGGCCAGGCGGGGTCTTCAAAGCGCTGGATCTCCAGCAAATACCCGTTGGGATCGCGCAGGAAGCAGTGGGTGATGTTGTAGGTGGGGTTGTAGGCTGGTGCCTTGTCAAAATGGACGCCCGCTTGATTCAGGCGCTGGTGCCACCCGGCGACGTCCTGTGAGACCAGCGTGAGGATGACGCCATCGGGGCTGGGCCCCTGGCTGCGCGTGCAGAACCCCACAAAGCCGTCGGCGCTGACGCGGTAGATGCGGCATGTGCCCTGGTCGAGGGCCAGCGGCAGTCCCAACAGCTCCTGATAGAAGTGCGCGGTGGCTTCAAGGTCGGCGGTGTAGAAGAAGGTCACCAGTTGTTCAAAAGGGGGCTTGGTCATGGCCTACCACCCCATGGTCCCTGGCCCACCCTTGAAGGGGCCTTGGATGTCTTTGGTGATCCACCCGCCGTAAAACCGCCCTGGCTGGGGGGTGACGCGCTCTCCAGAGACAAAGCAGCCGTCCATGGGATCGGCGTAGAAGGCCAGGTGAGCGGCGATGGGCGCGAAGCGCTCGGTGGGGTTGGGGTAGGCCCAGGCCACGCGCTGCAGCCGGGGGTGTCCCGGGACGATCACATCAAAGTAGGCCGCTTGCCCCTTCCACTCACACCAGGAGCCGCCAGCGCCGATGCGCGCGACAAAGTCCATGTTCACATCACCTGGGGGGATGTAATAGACCGGCGGGTGGCTGGTCTCCAGCACGCGCCAGCCCTGGTTGGTGCTGGCGATCGTCTGACCGCCGTACACCACCTCAAGGCGATGCTCGGTGCGTTCAAGTCGGGGAGGGCGAGGATAATCCCATACAGATTCCATGTGCGGCGGTGTCCTTTGTTGAGTGGGTTGGGCCGTGGTTTGGCGCCTTTAAAACGGTGTTGAAAAGCGCACTTCCAATGGCTGCAGGAGGCTTTGTCACCACTTGTTTAGATGTTGGGCGGTGGGTTGGGGCGCAAAACACTTGATTGTGGACCGGAGTGTCTGTTAGATCACCCGTCCGGGTTGGTGCGGCTTCAAAAACATCGACCCCTTTGATGAAGATGTAATGGATTGGACGCCCGCGCGTCTTAGAAGTTTTGTATAGGAGACCTGAAAATGGCCACCAAGCGTCCCGCAAAGATCTCAAAGAAAGGCACCAAAAAGCCCCAGAAGTTCTGCCCCATCACCGGCAAGCCCATGATTCCCGTGCGCATGGTCCGTCACGGTGCCCCCAGCGGCATGTACTGGGTTGTCATTGAGGACTTTGATGGCTCCCAGAAAGCCATCGACCGCATGATCCCCACCCGCTGAACCACTGCGGTCCTGGCCTTTGTGGCGCCGCGCGCCCTCTTTGGCTGCGCGCACCCCCTGCTTATCCCGGCCGTGAAGCCCACCAGGCGCTTCGCAGCACGGGTTTTCTTTATTTTTTTGAAGGCAGTCGTGCCGTGCGCCGCCCAAGCCGCCATACCCCGCGGCCGAGCATCACCACGGTCACCAGCGCGATGCCCACCAGCGTGCCCGACGCGCCCACTGGCCAGTCTTGCATAAAGGCCAGGAGATAGCCTCCAAAACCGCACACTGCCCCCAAGACAGCGCCTGCCAGCATGGCCCGCGCCGGGTTGGGGGTCAGACGAATGGCCGCCAGCGCTGGCAACACGCTGAAGGCAAAGGCTGGCAAGGCGCCCAGGACCCTGGTGCACACCGAAATGGCCAGCGCCAACGTCACCAGCAGCAACCCCTCAAGCCAGCGCGCCGGCAAGCCCCGCACGGCCGCCCCATCCGGGTCAAAAGACACCTCCACGAATCCTCGCCAGCACAGCGCGTGCACCATCCCCAGCCCCAGCGTCACCTGCCAGACCAGCGTAAAGTCTTCGGGTAGGACCGCCACTGCGGTGCCAAAGAGCAGCGTCTGAATGTCCTGAATCTCCTGGACGATCTTGGTGCCGACCACCAGCGTCCCTGCCGACCCCACCAGAAACGCCAGCCCCAGCAGACTGTCTCGGCGGCCTGCGTCGGTCGAGCGGTCGAGCATCAAGAGCAGCGCTGCCAAAAAGGTCGTCAGCGCCGCCCCGACGGTGGGGCTGGCCCAGGCACCGGTCAACCCCAGGTGCAGTTGCCCGTAAAAGGCCAGCGTCACGCCCAGCCCTGCGGTCTGTGAAAGCGCGGCGCTGAGAAAAACCATCCGGCGCAGCACCACATAGACGCCCATCATGCCCAGCAACGCGCCCATCATCGCGCCCGAGAGCGCCGCCTCTCGAAAAAGCTCCCAGCTCTCCCAAAAGAGCGCCCACTGTGAACCATCACCCACGGTCGTTTGCCTCCTCTTGAGTGTCCGGTGCGTCGGGAGACACTTTGAGCACGTCGCCGTAGCGCGCCACCAGCGCGGGTTCGCTGGCCAGCGTGTCCAACTGCCCGGACACCACCAATGACGCGTCGCGATCCACAAAGAGGCCGTGGCTGGCAAACCGGGCCGTGACTGGCAGGTGGTGGCTGACCAGGAGGACCGCCATGTTGCGCCGGGCCTGGACCTGACCGATCAACTCAAAGATCTGCTTCTCGGCGGCCATGTCCATGGCGCTGGTGGGCTCGTCGAGGACCAGCAGGCAGGGGCCAGCCACAATGGCGCGCGCCATCAGCACGCGCTGCTTTTGGCCCTCGCTGAGGTGGGCAAACTGCAGCCGCGCGATCTCTGCGGTGTTGGTGTCTCTGAGCGCGTCCTTGATCTGGTCCCTGTGGGCGCGCTGGTGCATGGGGTTGAGGAAAGACCAGCCGCGCTCCAGGCCGCCGCGCACCACGTCCAGAGCCCTCATCGGCACGCTCAGATCAAAGGCCGTGCGTTGGGGCACGTAGCCCACCGTGGCCCCCGAGGCCATCCGCAGCGTCCCCCCAACGGGGGGCAAGAGCCCCAGGATGGTCCGCAGCATCGTGGTCTTGCCGCTGCCGTTGGCGCCGATCAGCGCCCAGCGCTGGTCAGCTTCGACACAGAGGGACACTGGCGGCAGCAAAGCGCGACCGTCGTAACCCACCACCAGTTTGTCCAATTCAAGCACATGAGCCATGGAAGAGTCTTCATGCAAACGTGTTGTGAGGGCCTCAGGCCCAAAGTGAGCCTTTCGTCTCCATTTGGGTCTCACAGGCCCGTTGTCGCGCTGGGCGCCTGCCAAAGGCGAGCGTTGGCGCACTCCAAGGCCGTACCATATTGCAGGGGTCAGCGGCAAAGCCCAGCGGCGGCTTTGGGGCCATTGCTGGCCGTGATGCTGCGTGTGACCCGAGGCATCCCAGAAAAGACAAAGGCGACCTCCTGCGTTGAGGGGGTCGCCTTTGGTGTGCTGTGTTTGAAGTGGGTTCATGCTTGGAGGATCACACAAGCACTGCGGCCTGTGTCAGTCCCCCACGGCAAAGATCACCCGCCTTCTTCTTCGCCGTCGTGATCTTCACCCTCTTCGTGGTCGTGATCCTCGCCTTCTTCGTGATCGTGATCTTCACCCTCTTCGTGGTCATGATCTTCGTCTTCGTGATCGTGGTCTTCGCCCTCTTCATGATCGTGCTCGCCGCCGGCTTCGACGACCATGCTCAGGGTGGTCTCGGTGGTCGGGCCGATCTGGATGTTGACCACACCCAGGGGCAGCTCGACGACGTGGTGGATGACGACCTCAGTGCAGAGGTCAACGGGGCCGCTCTCCTCGATCTCCAGGGCCGTGCCCTGGGCGTCGGTGATGGTCAGCGGGACGTCTTTGTCGAGGAAGAAGACGTAGTCGCCTTCGCCTTCGGCTTCGTAGGTGACAAAGCCGCCGTTGCCGCCTTCGATGGCCGCCAGCGTGATGTCCACGCGGGTGTGCTCGGCGGTGGCGTCCACGGCGGCGGCCTGATCAGCGCCGGCGTCAACGCCGACGTTGGGGCCTTCTTTCATGTGCTCGCAGCCTTCGATCTCCAACTCTTCGCTGTCTTCTTCGTTGTCGGTGCCGGGGTTGGTGTCCTCGGTGCTGTCGTCACCGCAGCCAATGGCCAGGGCGGTCATCATGGACATCAGAAGCATCAGGAAGAGGTTTTTGTTCAACTGCATGGTTATTCTCCGTTGTTGAGTTGCGGTTTGCTTGGTTCAAGGGAGTTCCTGGCGGCTGACGGCGACGTCCATGCGCGTTTCTTCGCTCATGTTCTCGGCCATCAGAGCCCGAAATTCTTCGTTATTGGTCAGTGTGTTTTGAGTGGTCGAGTCCTGTGGGTCGGCAACAAAGGCGGCCCACTCGATGCGGTCAAAGAGCTGTCCTGTGATGGCAAAGTCGACGCCGACGCCGATGCCGACCGGGTCGCTTTTGCCCACTTCGCCAGCGATCTGGCGCTCCATGGTCATGTTCAGCGGCACCGTGGCGCTGATGGCGACGCCTTCAGGGTTAAGGCGCGCGGCCTCGCCGGTGAGTGTGTCAAAGACGCGCCCCTCGATTTTGATGGAGCCCACCGTCAGGCTGGTCGATGAGAGCGACCCGACGCCCAGCAGGCAGTCGTTGCTGCACGCCTCCAGAGGGATTTGTTGGGCTGTGGTGCTCAGGACCGTGGTCCCGTCGATGGCCTGAGTGACGCCGCCTGCGACGCCTTGCTGCCTGGCCACCACCAGCGCGACATCTTCGTAGTCCACCAACTCCCCGGAGTCGGCGTGGCAGTGTCCGTTGTGACAGAGACTGAAGCCCTCGGGGGGGTTGGCGGGATCAAAGTCCGTGGCCGCACCCGACGGGGCCAGAGTCAGCGCCACAGAGGTCAACTGCAGTTCGATGCGTTGGACCTCCACGGCGTAGTTGCGCGAGGTCAACACGCGCCCTTCGCGCAGGCGCTCTGCGGGCTCGAAGGTGGCTGTCACGTCAAAGGCCACCTCGCCCCACGGCTGTCCATCACCGGCAAAGGTGCAGCTTGCGGTGGTGGCGGCGATGAGGGCGGTCAGGGCCAAAGGGCGGCCCCCAATGCTGTGTTTACTGAGCCATGGCATTGTAAAGCTCCTCGGTGACTGTGCGCATCCGTTCCAGGTAGGTCTGCTTGCCAGAGGTGCCCGCCTGGATGACGACCACCTGGCCCTTGCCCAGCTTGGCCAGCGTGTCGCTGGTTTTGCGCGGGTAGTAGCTCTCCTGAAGGATGACGTCGATGCCTTGGCCCTTCATCATCTTCAGGACCGTGGCGGTGTGGCTCGGTGTGGGGGGCACACCGGGCTTGGGTTCGATGTTGACTGGGCGTTGGAGCCTCAGCCAGTCCACCAGATAGACCATTGAGCGGTGATAGGTGATGACGCGGCGCTTGTCGGCCTCGAGCGCTTCAAACTTCTGACGGGTTTCATTGGCGAAGGCTTCCAGCGAGGTGGCCAGGGCTTCGGCGCGGCTGGTGTAGTGGTCGGCCAGCTCGGCGTCTTGTCTGGCCATGCGCTTGCCGATGCAGCGGGCGATCTGGGCCATGGCGCGCGGGTCATGGATGAAGTGCGGGTTGCCGCCGGGATGGATGTCGCCCTGGTCGCGGGTGATGCGCCCCACCGGGACCTCCATCAACTTTGTCAGGCAGGTCGAAGCGTCCAGAAAACCGCGGCCCGAGACCAGGATCTTGGGGTTTCGGGCCTGGGATTGGAGCGGGGGCAGCCAGCCGACCTCCAACTCAAGGCCGTTGGCGATGAGCATGTCGGCCTTGTTGAGTCGGACCACGTGGCTGGGTTTGGGGTCGACGTAGTGGGGGTCTTCGTTGGGGTTGACCAGCGTCTGGATGGTGACGTGCTCGCCGCCGATCTCCGCAGCCAGCGCGCCAAAGTCAGGCAGCGTGGCCACCACGTTGAGGTCGGCCTGGGCCGCCGAAGTCCAGCACAGCGCCAGCAAGAGGGCTGCGAATTGACCCCAGCGTTTGACCTGTGATGGGCGAGCCTTCAAAGACATTTTGGTGTCATTCATTTCAAACCACCTCACACACTCAATAATTGTGGGCGCCGTGGGCCCCAATGAGGACCTCCAGCGCCGTCATGATCGCGAAATCAGGCCCGTCGAACCAATCGGCGTCGTCGTAGGCGCCCTGGATGCGCCAACGCGAGAAGTGCGACGGATAGTATGTGGCCTGGACCGAGACGCGGCGACGGTCGGAGATCCAGTCCGGGTCAAGGGTGTCTCCCTGGCGAACCCCCGAGACCTGTTCGTAGCGCGCCCCCACTTCCCATTGCAGGGCAAACTGGTAGACCGCCTGTGCGTAGAGGCCCCAATCCTGGAGGACATCGTCGGGGACCTGACGGCGCCGCAGCATGCTCTCAGCCTGGATGTTGAGGTTGGAGCGGTTGGGGTCGCTCAGCGGCCTGTAGCGCAAAAAGAGATCGGTGCCGTAGATCTCGGTGCGGTTGCCCTGTCCGGTCGGGTTGGGGCCGGTCTGCATGGACAGACCCCAGAAGAGCGACCAGCTTGGGTTCAACTCAAAGAATTGCTTGAGCGCCACGGTCGCCAGCAGATCCTGGGGGGTATCGACGCCCAGGTCCTGGCCGCCAAAGAAGCTGCGCGCGCAGCAGGCCCCGTCGGCGTTGTTGATGGCGCCGACCACCTCGACAAACCAAGGCACAGGAGCCAGCCAGGACAACTCACCACCGAGCCCGCGACTCCCCTCGCCGCCAAAGAATTTGCCGTTGACGATGGGCTGGTCGAGGAAGGACCAGGAGTGGGGGTGGGTGGGGTTGAGGCGCCCAAAACGCGTCAGAAATTGACCGGCGCGGACCTGGAGGTTGGCCGGCAGCCCCAAAGTGGTGGCAAACGCCTCTTCGACTTCAACGCCAAAGAGCGAGAAGACGATGTTGGCGTCCATTTCAAAGACCTGATCGACGCTGGACTCCACGTGCAGCTCAAGCTGTTGGAGCGTAAACCCTGTGCGGTTGGGGTCGTGCGCACCGGTTTGCCGCGGTTCCTCGGCGCTAAACCAGGCCCCCGCCACGTCCAGAATAAAGGACATGTCCGGGTTCATGCTCTGCAGGATCCTTCCCACTGGCGCGTTGGTGGTCGGCGGCGGCGGTGGATCGTTCTGAGCATCGGCGGCCAGGGCTTCTTCAAGCGCCCGCAGCTCATCCTCGTCCAGCTCCACCTCTTCGGGCTCTTTTTGAGCGCCTTCTTTGACCTGCTCATCGCCCTGGGCTTGCGGCTCTTCGTCCCCCTCAGGCTGGTCGCCTTCGGGCTCCTGTGCAGCGGAGGGGTCTTTGGGTTGTTCGACCTGGTTGGGGTCTTCGGATGCGGGGGGCTGAGGGGCGTCTTGAGCGCTGACCCCAAAGCCAACGCTCAATCCCCACATCAACACCCACATCGACACCGCAACGCGGGGCCAGACTCGTCGCATGATGGTGTTTGTGCTTCCAAAACCTGTGTGGCGTTGTGATGCTTGTCGCTCGATGCCTACAAAGGCATCTTTTCAAGCGTTTTGAATGGGGTGAGCCCACCGAAACTGCCACGTTTGAGCCAATATGGCGGGGCAAAGCGACGCTGCTTTGAGCCGCCAGATACGGGGGGACTTCTGCGTCCAAAGCACACACAAGGGCTTCGGGGGTCGCATCGGTCGTCCCGTGATTCATGGACTATTCAAGCGCGCGAGGCCGTGGACACCGGTTCATCGCAAAGCGCTCGTGACCTCACGGGCCAACAATTCGCTTGAGATGAAGGTGCTCTTGCATCAGGCGCCAAACGAGTTTGGTGGAGAATTCTTTGGGGCCAGCAGATAGAGGTGCAGGCGCGCGTGATGGATGCCTTTGGTCAGCGAACACAGCCCATCGTGTCGGAGCGCCAAAGCGGGTGGCGTCGGGCTCTTGTGCAAGGCGACCAGGGTCGCGTCCCGCTGTGAACCCACCACATCACAATGCTCACAGTCATGGGCGCTGGCGTGGTCTGATGAGAGCGACTGACCTTCGGAGGCATCAGCGTGGAAGGTGTCTGGAGTCTCTTGGTGGTGCTCTTGCTCATTGCCATGGCTTGCATGGGCGTGCTCATGGCAGAGCTGATGGGGGGTTGAGACGTAGTGAGCGACCTGGCCAATCAAGAGCGCAGATGTGAAGACACACAGAGCCAACCAGACCAACCATTGAGGGGGTCTGAGGGCTTGGTTGGGTTGTGTCTTTTGGGTACGCATGGCTCGGATTACTCTGCTCCAATTACCTTCTTTTAAACCTACATCAATTGCACCCTCATTGCAAATGCAGGTCTTTTGGTGTGGTTTTCAAGGTGGAAAGGGTCTTTAAATCTCGAAAAAGAGCCTTTTTTGATGTTGGAACAAAAATTCTCTATTGCGCGCCATGTCAGTCTCACGTATGTACTTGTGAATGCTCAGTCTAAATCGTGTTGCACGACCAGACTGAAAGGATGTTTACCATCCAGCGTGAGTCCCTTCATTAACGTGCTATGCTATTGCGAGGAAAATCATGGCAAGAAAAACCCAACAGCGCGCTGCAATCCGCAAAGCGCTCGAAGCTGCTGACCGCCCCCTGAGTGCGGTTGAGGTGTTGGCTGCCGCCCAGGAACATGTCCCTGGTCTTGGCATCGCCACCGTGTACCGCAACCTGAAAACTCTGGTGGACGAAGGCTGGCTTAAGACCGTTGAGCTTCCCGGCGACCCCAACCGCTATGAGTTGGCCGAGCGCCAGACCAACCACTACTTCCGCTGCCGCGAGACCCAGAAGGTCTACCGCCTGCGGATCGACCTGCCCGACATGAGCCCCTTCATCCCCAAGGGCGCCACGTTGGAGTCCCATATGGTTCTGCTTGAAGGTGTTGGCCCCAAGTAAGGCCTGCGCATGACAAGTAGAGCAACGCAAAAAACCGCCCCACTTCGGGCGGTTTTTCTGCTCTGGGGCATTCCTCGGCGATGGATTTGAAACAACCGTCAGAACCAACGGTTTTCAAACCACGCAAAGGCGCTGAACGTTGTTCTCATTCTGCAAGCTGTGAACGCCTTTTGTACCAAAGAGCCCAAAGGTGTTTTGCCCTTGTCGCAATTGCTGACCAAAGGGCCCTTCCTGTTTGCCTCAAGATGCTGGTTGCTCACCACGTTCAGGCGATGGGTCGGGCTTGACCCCGGGCTGGACACATAGCGCGTTGTGGGCCATCAACAAGGCACACACCCAGACCACCTGGGCCACCAGGAGGTGACCAAGCTGCAGCCAGCCCGGCGCGGCCAGCGCGATGTTGCTGATCCCCACCAGCACCTCCGCGACCACAGCCCACATCAGCCAACCCGCCCAGCGCCGGGCCTCCTGGCCCATGCCCTTGTCGCGCACTCTGTCCCCCAGCATCAGCAGGTAGACCGCCGTGACCGAGGCGATGATCGGGTGCAGGATGCGCAGGCGCACCAGAAAGTGGTTGGCGGCCGACATGTCGGCCTGGAGGCTGCTAAAGAGTTCCGGGCCCAGTTTGTGGTCCGGGGGAAAGAGCGTGTCCCCCAAAGCCGTCACCGCGCCGCTCATGCTGGTGGCCACGATGGCCAGCAGGCCGCCAAGCAAGAGCCACTTCAGCGGTCCCGCCGCAGACCAGTTCATGCGTTTTTCTCGCTGCGACCACCACGCCGTCAGGCTGGCCGCCCCCGTCAAGATGAGGGTGTTGACCAGGTGCAGCGAGATGATCACCGCGCGCGCCACCGAGTCATCGTTCTCCACCAGCTCCTTAAGCACCAACCCCGCCCCGATGAGCGCCTCAAAGATCACAAAGGCCATTGTGGCCACCGCCGCCCAGAAGACCCGGTGCCGGGTCCCGTAGCGCACCACTGCCCAGACAATGATGATCAACCCAAAGATCCCGCACAGGCCGCTGGTCAAGCGGTGGGTGTACTCGATGATGGTCCCGATGGTTGGATCGGTCGGCACGATCTCGCCGTGGCAGGTCGGCCAGTGGCTGCCGCAGCCCGCGCCCGAACCCGTGATGCGCACCCAGGCGCCAAAGAGGATCACCCCGATCAAGTAGGCCACAAAACCCCAGGCCACCTTGGTAAAACGACTCATTGAAACCGTCTCCACACGTTTATCCCCAGAAGCTGTCCGCACCTGCGCTGGCCGCCGTCTTGGGCGCAGCGCAAACGCGTCACATCGATGCCGCAGGACAACACCTGCGGCGTACCGAGCCGCTGAGCCTGAATCAATCACCCCCAGCCCCAGGAGTCCAGCATCTGTGATGGGCCAGCGATCATCTCTTCAGTCAACATAGAAGATGCAGCGACTTGCCAATGGGCATCAGAGCGGTTTCTGTGCTGTGGTGACGCCGCACAGCGGTCGGATGAATGCCCACGCCTGTGGGTCAAGACGGAGCACACACCATTGAAGACATTGCCAGTCGCCCTGGCCGCCCAGAGCCTTGAGGCCCTGTCGTGGTCGGGCATCCTGATCCCCGCCTTGATGGCCGGGGTGGTGGCCACAGGCGTGACGGTGGCCATCGAGCGCTGGGGCGGCCAACTGGGCGGGCTCATCGGGACCATGCCCAGCACCATCGTCCCAGCCTCCATCGGCATCGCCCAGCAGAGCACCGACGCGGCCGCCTTTGAGGCCGCCATGTACATCACCCCCGCTGGCATGTTCCTCAACGCCCTCTTCCTCTACCTATGGCGCGCGTTGCCACCGCGCCTGCCCCAGGGCTGGTCCCTGAGAGGCCGGTTGGCGGCGATGACGGCCGTGTCGCTGGCGTGCTGGTTGGTGGCGGCGTTGGTGATGGTCCTGGTGGTCGGTGCGCTGCGCGAGCAAGCGGCCTGGACCCTGCCTGCGTTGGGGTGGGGGACCACGGCGTTGATCGCGCTTGTGGGCGTGCTGGCCTGTCGCAAGGCCCCGCCCGCGCCCGGCGGCCGCAAACCCGTCAGCCCCACCACGCTCTTTGCCCGTGGCGCTCTGGCCGCCGTCGCCATCGGCGCCGCCGTCTTCCTGGCCACCATCGGCGGGCCGCTGGCGGCGGGCGTCGCCGCTGTCTTCCCCGCCATCTTCCTGACCACCATGGTGTCGCTGTGGATTTCCCAGGGCGAGTCGGTTCAAGTGGGGGCGGTGGGGCCGATGATGCTGGGATCGACCTCGGTGGCGGCCTTCAGTGTGATCGCTGCGGCGGCCATTCCTGCGCTCGGCACCGCCCCCGGCGTGCTGGTGGCCTGGTTTGGGGCCGTGTTTGGGGCGACCGTGCCCGCCTGGGCCTGGCTGCGCCGCGTGCGCGCCGATGCTTGAATGGGCACAAACGTCCTTGGAGGCTTTTGTGCTTCGGCCACTTGTCGTAACCTCATTGTCCAGGTATCCACTCCACCAAACCAAGGCCCCCAGCGCCATTCCCTGCCGCTGGGAGCCTCGCCTTGCATCAGGAGAACGCCGTGGGCCACCCCCTTGAAGAGATCATCGAAAACACCGATCGCTTTGTGCTCATTGGAGACTCATCTGAAGATCGGTTCCCCGCCATGTCGTTTCACAACTACATCTCGGTGGGCAAGCCGTTTTATTGTTTGGACATGGGGGGACTGACCGAGTCTCGCGGCGGCTCAAAGGGGCGTAAGGTCTACACCTCAGTGGCCGAAATTCCCGAGGACCGCTCTGAGTTGGCCGTCATCTGGGTCAAGCCTCGGACCGCGCCCAAGGCCGTCGATCTTGCCCATGAAGCCGGTTGCACGAAGATCTGGTTCAGTTTTGGCTCCGGACACCGTGACGCCGTGGCCAGAGCGCGTCAGTTGGGCATGGAGGTGGTCGAGATTGGCCGCTGCCCGGTCTACTACATGAAAGACCAGATCCCGGCCTGCAAGGCGCACACGATGGTCGTCAAACTCAGCGGCTCCTACCGGCGCCCGCCCCAACTCAACGCCGACGCCAAGCGCCGAGAACTCTTCTGAGCCCACCGGTTTGATCTTGGCCTGTGCGCACGCCAAGATGGCATCTTCAAACGGCAACGCAGCCCAATGTCCACCAGACGCTTTGGCCACATGCCAGAGCGCTGCCCGATTCAACCCCCGTCAAGATGTACAGGACACCAAGGTTCATGAATCGATACACCTTCTCTGGCCTCGTTCTACTCTTGTTTCTGGCCACGGCCTGCTCCAAAGGCACGCAGAACCCCGCCCAGGGGGAAGGCGCGCCCGACTCTGGCGATCTGGCCGATGTGCCGCAAGACGACACCGGGCCAAATGAGGACGCCAACAACATGGCCGACATCCCCGACCCCCCACCCGACGACGAGACGGGCGTCTACCGCTCGGGCCAGTTCACCGCCACGGCCGCCGTGGACGACGCTCAGGCACCTCTGCGACGCTATACGATGACCTCCGATGCGCCGCTGCGGGACAATCTGCCCGAGCAGGGCCGCATCAGCTTTGCCGAGCAGGACGGTCAGCCGCTCTTGCGCACCGGCCACACCCTCTTTGATGCCCTCTTTGCCATGGCGGTCGAAGAGACGCGGCTGGCCAGCGTGTCCTCCATCTCAGATTTTGCCTTCAACCAGGGCGCTGGGGTGCCGTGCGAGTGCTTTGAGACCGGCGAGAAGTGGAATTACGTCTGGACCCGTGACACGGCTTACGCTGTGGACCTGGGGTTGGCGATGATCGACCCGATTCGGGCGCGCAACTCGCTGGACTTCAAGCTCTCGGCGGCCAAAGGCGGCGGCCCGCTGCAGATTGTTCAAGACACGGGCTCTGGAGGGTCCTGGCCGATCAGCACCGACCGCGTGGTGTGGGCCATCGGCGCCTGGGAGGTGCTGAAGTTCTTGCCCGAACCCGAGCGCACGCAGTTTAGAGACAAAGCCTATGAGGCGATGGTCAACACCATTGAGCAAGATCGCGCCGTGGCCTACGACCCCGACTCGGGGCTTTATCGCGGTGAACAATCTTTTCTAGACTGGCGCGAACAGAGCTACCCCTCATGGACAGCCCAGGACACCGTCCACATTGGCATGTCCCGGACGCTGTCGACCAACGTGGGCCACCAGACCCTCTTGAAGGTCGCCGCTGAGCTTGCCCGTGAGAAGGGGCTGGCCCAGGAAGCCGAGGCGCACCAGGCCCGCGCCGACGCTCTGGCGGCGACGATCATGGAGGTCTTGTGGTTGGACGATGTCGGGATGCTCTCGACGATGCAGTACACCGATCTAGACCCGTCGGTCCTCTATAAATACGACCTTTTGGGGCAATCGCTGGCGGTGCTTCAAGGCGTGGTGCCGGACTCGGAGGCCAAGCGCATGGTGGCGGCCTATCCCCATGCTCAAATGGGGCCGCCGGTGCTCTGGCCCCAGCAGCCCCTCATCCCCATCTACCACAACCGGGGCAACTGGCCCTTTGTGACCGCCTACGGTCTGCTGGCGGCCCGCGAAGTGGGCAACGACGCTGTGTTTGACCTCGACCTGGAGTCCCTGGTCCGCGGGGCGGCGCTGAATCTGTCCAACATGGAGAACTTTGAGTTCTTGAGCCAACTGGCCTGGGTGGACGACGGCGAGTTTTCGGGCCCTGTGATCAACTCGCGCCGCCAGCTTTGGAGCGTGGCGGGGTACATTGGGGCCGTGGTGCAGGGGATCTTTGGGGTGGAGGCCAACCAAGAAGGTCTGCGCGCCCGTCCCTTTGTGACGGCGGCGTTGCGGCGCTCGTGGCTGGGGCAGACCGAGCGCGCCGAACTGCGCAACCTCTCCTACCGGGGCAAGCGGCTTCACATCGCGCTGGTGCTGCCTCCGCAGGTGGGCGACGGCGAGGGCGGTGTCTACCCGATTGAGTCCGTCAAGCTCGACGGTGTGGAGGTGGGGCAGGACTTTTTGGCGGCCGATCGTTTGATGGACGGCTCAATTCTTGAGATCACTTTTGGCGCCGCGCCTCAGGACGCCCAGTCTGCGACGGTGGTCCCCAACGACGGCGACTTTCGCAAGCTCTTTGCCCCGCGCGAGCCCAACCTGACCTCGGTGCAGGCCGTGGGCGGCAACCTGGAGTTGACCTTTGATGGCGCCGGGGAAGAGGGCGTGGTCTTCAACATCTACCGCGACGGCCAGCGCGTGGCCAGCGGTGAGGCTGGCCCCACCTGGCGCGATCCCCAGTCGGGCGATTTGGAGACCCGCACGCATTGTTACGCGGTCGAGGCCGTCTTTGAGTCCTCGGGCAACCACTCCCACCACAGCCGCCCGAGCTGCTTCTGGGGAGGCGACGCCGAGCGCATCACGGACTTTGACATCCACAACTTCAAGGTCAACGGCGGTTATTGGGGGCAGACGGCGGGCCGGGCGCACTACGTGGACTGGGGTGACCCCGAGCACAGCCTGGAGTTGGTGGGCTTTCAGCCGCGTTGGAGCGGCCCCCACCTGATTCAACTCATCCACGGCAACGGCGCAGGGCCGATCAACAGCGGCATCACCGCCAGCGTCAAGCGCGTCAGCGTCGAGGACGTGCGCAGCGGTCAGGTGGTCGCCTCAGAGGTGGTCACCATGCCCCACCTGGGCGACTGGGAGCGTTGGGGGGACTCGACCTTTGTGCGCGCCGAGTTGGACGCCGAGCGCCTCTACCGGTTGCGGATCGAGGACGGCATCAACATGTCCTACTTTGCCCACTTTGAGCCCTACACCGCCGGTTCTGGCGGAGGCGACGGGGTCTTCAACCGCGCCAACATCACCACCGCCCGGCTCCTCTCCCTGGGCGGCGAAGCTCGCCCCGACGCCGGTGGAGACCTGATTGCACTCGACGGGGAGGACGATTTGGGGGCCTTTGGTCAAGACGCGCGCGTGGTGCCAGGGGTGCCGCTGCAACCCTGGGAGGCCTTTGCGATGGCTTGGGACCGCGACCACCTCTATGTGACGGTGGTTTCGGAGGCGTTTGAAGATCCCTACAAGGTGTTCAACCTTTATATGGAGGCCTCAGTGGGTCCGCCCGGCGAGCCTCAGACCAGCGCGGGCCTTCAGTACAGCGATTTGAGCCCGCGCCTGCCATTTGACGCCACCCACGTCCTGTCCGTGCGTCAATTGAGCGACGACGGTCAGGCCGAAGGCCCCTGGAACGGTGTTTTTGCCCGTGAGGGGGGGCAGTGGTCGCGCGCCGCGCGTCTGGTGCCCGGTCAGCAGTGGTGGTTGGCCGCCGATCAGCACACGATCTCCATCAAAGTGCCGCTGGCGCTGGTGGGGGATCCCGCCCACATCCGCGTGGTGGGCCACGTGGTCAACGCCGAGCCCGCCAACGAATGGAAGGTGACCATTCCCGCCGAGCACACGCCCTGGGAAGATCACGGCGCGTTTCTGGAGTACACGCTGCGCTGATGAGGGTCTTTGGTGCGCCGAAGGCGCCAAAAGCGGGGGCATGAGGGGGCGGCAGCCCCCATTGATGCCTTTACCGATGGATCTTGGGTGAGGTGATGGAGGGGCGAAGGCGAGCGTTATACCAAAATGCAGATGAAAGGATGTCGGACGTCTGCATTTTGGTATTACTTGTCTTCGCCTTTGTCGTCGACGCTGGCGGCGCCCAGGCGGCGGTCGAGGGCTTCGTAGTAGGTGGTGATGTTGCGGGCGTTCTGGCCCAGATCACCGGGGGCGTCGCTGCCTTCGCTGCTGATGTAGACCCTGGAGACAAAGCGGCCGCGTTTTTTGACGGTGATGTCGATCTGCTGGGTCCAGCCGGTCAAATCCATGGTGGCGGTGGCCTGGACCTTGCCGGCAGCGCGGTCTTCCATGGTCACCATCCAGTTGGGTTGCTCTTTGGCGGCGGCCAGCGTCTCGTCGTAAACCCGGTCGTAGCCCAGTTGGTAGGTCTTGGGCAGGATGTCGGGGTACTCGATGGTCTTGCCAGCCTCGACCCGGTTGATCGTGGGCCAGATGGAGGCCGAGACCATGATGGTGGTGGCCATCAAACCAGCGATCACGACCAGAGCAATCAGAGCCTTTCGCAGCATGGGGGGCGATCCTTATGGTCTAAGCGCCGACGTCACTGGCGCACAAAGTCGGGGTTGAACTCGACGGTGGTGTCAATGAGCGACTGGAAGGGCAGGTTCCGGTGCGGCGCGTCTTCAACACAGGCGATCTCGATGGTGCTGTGCAGAGTCAGGCGCTGCTGGAGCGTCTCCAGGTCGGCGGCGATGAAACTAAAGGGGATGTCGTAGAAGTGCATCTGGTAGAGATACTTGCGGCATCCGTTGGAGACGGGCTGCTCTTCGCCGGCGTGGTCGCGGATGGAGATCTCTTCGCAGTTGTCCAGGTCCGGCAATGAGGTGAAGGCGTACATGCGGCGGTCGTAGCTGGGCCAGCCGTTGAGGCTGGGGCAGACGCATCCTCGCTGTCGCTCGCAGTTGGGGTCCTGGCTGACGCGCTCGATGTTGCGCTTGACGTAGAACTCGCCCGGTGCCCCTTCAAAGAAGAAGAAGCACCCGCCGTCCTGGAAATAGCCCTCACCGTCTTCAAACCTGGCCCAGGCGTAGACGTTGCTGGGGGCATCGCCGGTGCAGTTCCAATCGGGGACGTTGAGGCCGGGGCGCGTGGTGGGGCAGGCGGCGTCGGAGCCGTCGCAGTTGTCATCGACCCAGTCGCCGCAGATTTCGGGGGCGTCGGGGTGGCGCAGGGCGTCGCCTGGGCCGCAGTCCTGACCCTGACGGACAAAGCCTTCGCTGGGCAACTGGTCCTCTTCGAGGCACTCCAGGATGGTGCTGTTGTCGTCGCCAAAGCCGTCCATGTCGATGTCGCGGTAGACGGTGGTGTCCACGCAGAGCTGGGGCTCGGTGGTGGTGCTGGTCAGCGCGTAGGTCTGGCGCGCGTCGGGGTCTGCGGTGCTGAGCTCCATCAGGACCTGTCCGGCCTCTTGGGCGGTGAAGGTGGCGGAGGCGCCGTTGTCGTTTTCGGTGGCGCTTTGGCCGCCAAGATCGATGCTGATCTCAGCGCCCTGGCGGTTGAACACCACCTCGACGTCCAAAACTTCCCCAGCGTTGAGATCAAAGGCAAAGGTGTCGATGTCCTGGGGGCAGAGGGTCAGGCCAGCGAAGTCGCCAGCGGTCAGCGCGGTGGCCTCTGCTGGGACGTCGTTGGGTTCGTTGTCATCGGCCACGCAGTCCGGCGTGGCGGGGACGCAGCGCTGGCTGTCCAGGTCGCACTCGTCGCCAGGGCCGCAGTCGTCGTCGCCGCGGCAGCCGATGCCCTCAAAGATGCAGGCCTCGTCCAGGCAAAGCTGCCCTTCGGGGCAGGCGGCGTCTTCGCGGCAGCCTTCCACGCAGGCTTCATCCTGGCAGATCAGTCCTTCGCCGCACCCGGCGTCGTCGCGGCAGCCGTCGGCGCAGGTTTCACCTTCGCAGATCTGACCCATGGGGCAGGCGGCGTCGTCGCGGCAACCTTCGACGCAGGCCTCATCCTGGCAGATCTGGCCGGGCATGCAGCCTTCGTCGTCGCGGCAACCGGCGACGCAGGCCTCGCCTTCACAGATGAGCCCCGGCATGCAGCCGTCGTCGTCGCGGCAGCCGTCCACGCACTGGGTGTCTTCGCAGATGGTGCCCAGCGTGCAGTCGTCGTCGCCGGTGCACTCTTTGCACTGGCCCTCATCGCAGATGGTGCCGTCCGGGCAGCCGTCGGTGTCGCGGCAACCCTCCACGCAGACGTCGCCTTCACAGATCATGCCCTCGCCGCAGCCTTCGTCGGTGCATGCGGGCTCGTTGTTGGGCTGATTGTTGGGGGTGTCGTTGTTGGGTTGGTTGTTGTCGTCGTTGTTGGGCTGATCGTTGTTGGGCAACGGATCGTTGTTGCCCACCTGGTTGTTGGGCGTGGTGTTGTCCTTGGTGCCGACCTCAACGGTTTCGTTGCCGGCCGCCGCAGCCAGGACCAGCAGCGCCGCCGCGACAGGCACGGCGATGGGGCGCAGAGCGTGGAACATGGTGTGGGACTCCTTGGTGGCCGCTCAGCGCGGGGCAAAGCCGGGGTTGAGTTCGACGGTGGCGTTGATGAGCGACTGGAAGGGCAGGTACGAGTGCGGCGCGTCTTCCACGCAGGCGATCTCGACGGTGTCAAAGGCCTCCAGGCGCTGGCGCAGGGACTGCTCGGAGCCCGCGATGAAGCTGTAGGGGATGTCGTAGCCGTGCATCTGGTAAAGATACTTGCGGCACTCGTTGGAGACGGGCTGTTCCTCGCCGGCGTGGTCGCGGATGGAGATCTCGGGGCAAGACTCAAAGTCGGGCCGCGAGGTGAAGGCGTACATCCGGCGATCGTAACTGGGACGGTTGTTGAGGCTGGGGCAGACGCAGCCGTTGCGGGTCTCGCACCCGGGGTCCTGGTTGACGCGCTCCACATTGCGTTTGACGTAGAACTCGCCGGGCGCGCCTTCAAAGAAGAAGAAGCACCCGCCGTCCTGAAAGAAGCCGCCGCCACTCTCAAAGCGCGCCCAGGCGTAGACGCTGCTGGGGGCCTCGCCGGTGCAGTCCCACTCGGGGACCTCGACGGTGGGCTGGGAGGTGGGGCAGGCTTCGTCAGAGCCGTCACAGTCGTCATCGACCCAGTCGCCGCAGATCCCCTCGGCGTCGGGGTGGCGCAGCGGATCACCAGGGCCGCAGTCGCCGCCGGTGTTGGTGGTGCCACCCTCAAGCTCGTCGCCGGGCGTGCAGGGCACCGAGTCTCCGTCCGTACCAAAGCCGTCCAGATCGTCGTCCACCAGCGCTTGTCCGTTGTTGCACAGGCCTTCGCCCATGGGTGGGGCCTGATTGTTTGGGGCGTCCTGGTTGTTGGGCGTGTCCTGGTTGTTGGGAGAATCCTGATTGTTGGGTGTGGTGTCGTCGCCGGGGTTTCCGTCCCCGACCTCGACGGTCTCGTTGCACCCGACAAGCAGCGCCGTAAAAAGCACAGCGCCCCACAAAATCCGTCCTGTCGCCATCCATCAACCTCTTTTTTGCGTGTTCACTGGCAAGCGCTTGTTGTGGGTCCATATGCTGACACAGACCGCACAACCGGCGAGCCCAGGCGTTTTGCGCCCCATCTTTCACACCAGCCCCATCACTATATACGTCTGCTGATAGAAATGCGAACACATCACAGTTGGCCCGCAACTTGCTTCTATATTTCAGCGGCGTGCATTTTTGGGACGCTGTCTATCCCAGACCTGGTCCAGAGTTCCAGAAACGTCGTCCACAGCCGCAGATTGAGTCTGCGGCTGTGGACGGTGTGCGCATTTTCCCCCCTCCCATCTATCTGTACGCCACCAACCCCCACGACAGATCGCTCCTGTAGGTGTTATCCTTGGGCTCCACACAAGAGAGCCGAGGTGATGTGCCATGAGTTCGTTATCGATCGGGGCCTGGATTGATGGTTTGCCGCCCCAAATGCCCCAGGTTCAGGCCTGGGCCACCAAGATTGCGCAGGCGGGGGTTCACTGCGCCACCATTGTGCTCAACGCCGGGGTAGAGCCCTTGCATCTGCCGCGCTGGGACGCGGCCACGCTGGCGCTGGCCACGGAGGCGCTGCGCGATCTGGGCCTGGAGGTTTGGTGGTCGTTTTGGATCGTGGCCACGGACATGGCCATCGAAGAGCAGGTGGCCGCGCTGGAGGGGCTCTTGCTTGAGGCGACCCCGGATGGGATCGAGTTTGACGCCGAGGGCAAGTACGACGACGCCGGTTGGGGGCCCAATGGGGAGATCATGGGCCAGTACATGGCCGAGATGCTGATGCAGTTGACGGCGCTGCCCGGCAGGCTGGCGGTGACGGCCATTCCGCCGGTGGCGGGCATCCGACCCCAGGACATGGCGCTGATGGAGGCGCTGGCGCAGGTCCGCCCGGTCGAGGGGCGTCCTCAGGCCTACTCGCAGTACCAGAAGAACAAGGCCTGGACCCATCACCACCTCTTTCGCCCCGGGCGTACACAAACGCACTCCCTGGAGCAATGGTTGCCGCTGATCGGTGATGGAGTCCTCTCCAACGTGCGTTGCGGCCTGATGGCGGGCTTTCAAAAGTTCCCCAAACCCTCACCCACCGGTGTGGATGCGCTGCGCGTGTCGCTCGACACCGTGCGCGATTATGACATCCACGAGGTGTCCTACTGGTCTTGGAAGCTCTTTCGGGATCGCCGGGACATCACGGGCTTTTTGAAACGGATGGGATCGATGGGCGCCACGCCCTCAGTTTGAACTCTTTGGGGAGGATTGTTTCATCAGGTCGAGGTTGAAGGGCCCTTCGTAGTTGCCGTTGGGGGAGGCCCGATCGCTCATGACGGAGCAACCCCGCAGATCGTTGTCGAGGACGACGTAGGGGAAGCTGTCGAGATCGTAGAAGTGGCTGTTTTCACCGTGGACCGCCAGCAGGAGGTGGCGTTCGTCAAAGACGTAGACCAACCCTGTGATCTCGTGTCTGTCGCTGTCGCCGCCCATGCTGTCTGCCCACCACCCCGACCAGTGGTATTGGAACGCCAGCGCGCCGTCTTCGCCTGGGTGAATCTCCAACTCGGAGCCTTCGCCGCCCCATCCACCGCCGCGCTCGTCGTATTCGTAGGTGCCCATCAGGTGTGTGGGCAGTGACGGGGCGTGGGTCCAGGTGGGGTGGGTGTCGTCAAGGCTTTGGAGCATCTCCAAGGCGGCGCTGTCGAGCGTGCTGTGGGTCAAATCAAGGTGTTTGAGCCCTGGGATGTCCAGCGCGGCTTCAACGCAGGCGGTGTTCAGAGGGTTGCTGCGCAGCGTTAGCGACGCGACCGAGGTTGTATCCAACTCATCAAGGATGTGTTCAAGGGGGATGGCGTTGTCGCAACCGCTTAGCTCCAGTGCTTCCAGGCCGTCGGGGACCGCTATGATTTGCTCGTAATACGAAAGCTCAACGCCCACCAGACGCAAGGTGCGCAGCGGTCCCAATGGGCGAAGATCGATGTCTTGCTCCAAGACCGCGCCGACCCAGACAAAGTGCTCCATCGAAGGCAGCGCGCGGCGCAGCGCCTCCCAGGGGTTCGAGGCGGTGTCTGCCTTTTCAAGGTCTTCTGGCTCCACGCCCATCAAGCACAGCGAGCGGATCTTGGGCAGCGGCCCCAACTCCAGGAGCGCCTGCCAGGCCTCCATGCCTGAAATCGTCAGGGCGTTGATGTGGTCCGAGTAAAGGAGAATCCGGCGCGGTCCGGTGTCGGTGGGGTTGGGCGCCGAGGGTCCCATCCAGCCCAGGTTCAGGTGCCTGGCCAGGGGGTTGTCTTCGGCGTCGATGTGGGTGGCGCTGCGAAGCCAGTCCGGCCAGCGCTCCAGGTGCCCCAGGGCGTAGTCGATCGCGGCCTCTTTGTCGGCCGCTGGCCATGAGGCGATGATCTGGTTCAGCGCCGTCCAAGACGACACAGAGGGCGCGTCGTGGAGGACCTCCCGCAGAGCGGTCCAGAGCATTTGGGCGGTGGTGGTCATTGGGGCGGCAGCTTGTCGGGGGAGATGCCCCAGGTTTGCAGGATGGTCAGCTCGTCGGCGGCGTTGGCGGCCTTCTTGAACTTGGCGCCCGACTGTCCCTTCACCCGCGACTCGCAGCTTGACCACGAGTCATGCCGCATCACCTCGCCGCCGACCACGCTCAAATAGGAGTGGGCCTTGGCCTTGGCTTTGCGCTTCTTCATCTCGGGCAGCGGAGCTTCGGGCGGCAGGAGCGTCAGGTCGATGGAGTATTCGGCCTCGGGGCCACGGAAATAGCCCACACGGCGCCCCTTGGAGTGGGCCACGGCGATGCGGTCACAGCGCTCGTTGCCGGGGAAGCCCGCGTGTCCGGGGACGTAGCGCCAGGTGACGTTCAGGCCGCTGTCGTGGGTCAGGATGTAGAGCTTTTGCCACAGGTCCTTGTTGGTGACGGCGGTGCCTGAGGCGGTCTTCCAGCCCCGCTTGCGCCAACCCCAGATCCACTGGGTGATGCCCCGGATGACGTAGGTCGAGTCGGTCAGCAGGAAGATGGGGCCTGGGGGGTTGAGGCGCAGGTGGGCCAGGGCTTTGATGGCCCCGGTCAGCTCCATGCGGTTGTTGGTGGTGTCCTGGGCGGGGCCGCCCATCTCGTGGATGTGGCCTTCGGGGGAGCGGATGACGGCGCCCCAACCTCCGGGGCCAGGGTTGCCGCTGGCGGCGCCGTCGGTGAAGATCACAGTGGAGAGCAGGATGTCGTCTTGGTTCTGGGTCATGGGGCGTGGGCTCCTGGTGGGTCAAGGATGCTTGAACCTGCCCTGAAAATGGTTCCAACGCAACGCCTGACTGCAACCCCAAATGGGCCAGCGAGCCGCCTTGGCTTTTTGAAGGGCCGCTTGTGGTCTTGGGGCGCGCTTTGCGGTAGGCAAGAACCTTGTGGTGGTGGTTTTTAAGCAAGGGGCAAGCGGGCGATGAGATCGTTGGGGCTGTGTTTGGTGGTGGTTTGGCTTTGGGGTGCGGTGGGGTGTGACTCGCAGCCGCCTCCGCCCCCGCCGCCCAAAGAGGCGTCCAAGGCCAAGGCCTTTGCGATCCAAGGTCTTGAGGCGCCTTTGGAGCGCCCCGCGACCTTTCGCAAGGGGGTGTCGCTGGGGCTCTTTGTGAGCACCGACGAGCCCGATCAGCGTCGGCGTTATTACCAGACCTTTTTGGATGAGATCGCCGCGCTGGGGGCCACCGATGTGTCGCTGGTGGTGCGCTGGTCGCAGCAGGACATTCGTGCGACCGAGATCGCGCCGCGCGCCGGGGTGACGGTGGACGACGCGGTCCTGGTGGAGGTCATTGAGATGGCCACCAAGCGCGGTCTGCGGGTCTTTTTGCTGCCGATCCTGCATTTGGAGGCCAAAAAGCGCGGGGAGTGGCGCGGCAAGCTCAAGCCTGGCAGCTGGGACCGGTGGTGGGCCTCCTACCAGCGCTTCATCCTTCATTACGCCCTGCTGGCCCACCGCGCCGGGGTGGAGATGTTGGCGGTGGGCTCGGAGTTGGCCACCGCCGAGCGGTACGAGCAGCGGTGGCGATCGCTGATCAAGGCCGTGCGTGATCGCTACAAGGGCAAGCTGACCTACTCGGCCAATTGGGACCATTTTGAGCCCATCGCGTTCTGGGACGCGCTCGACGTGGTGGGGGTGACGGCCTATCAGGAGTTGAGCAAGCGCAAGCATCCCACGCTGGGGCAGCTTGTGGAGGGGTGGAAGCCCTTTGAGCATCGGCTCAAGGCCTGGGCCCGTCGCCACGAGCACCGTTATATTTTTACCGAGGTCGGCTACCCCTCAAACCCCCACGGTGCGGCGCGCCCCTGGGATCACCGGGAAAAGGGCCAAAGCCGCCCTGGTTTGCAGCTTCGGTGCTATCAGTCGCTCTACAAAGTGTGGCAGACCGACCCGTCGCTCGATGGTCTTTACCTGTGGAATTGGTTTGGACACGGCGGTTTGCAGGACAAGGGGTACACTTTGCGTGGAAAACCGGCGCGGTACGTGATAGAGCGCTGGTTTGCGACCGACCAACCAGTCCGTTAACCTGTGTCTTTGAGGATTGGATGGTCCAAGATGTGCCCAAAACCTGGCCCTTTGAGGCTGCGGTGGGTGCGTGTGTGAGGGCGCTCTGGTGAACGACGCGAGCATGGGGCCGATGGCGTGTGGCCGGTGTTCAAATGTGCGTCGTGGTTGGCTGGAATGAAGGGCGCCGCCTGGATGGTGAACAATGTCTCTGTGTGCTTTGAGCCGGACTTTGGCAAGCCGGTCCAAGGCAGGTGGAGCAATGCGATGGGCGCGATATCCCCAAAAGCCCCGCTTTAAATGTTGTAAAGGGACTCCCATGAAGACAAACGTTCTTTTATTGGCCACGCTCGTGTTGGTGGCGTTGATGGCGATCTCTGGATGCGCCAAGGGCACCACGCCCTCGGAAACCGAGCCGGCCAACAACGGCGCGCCGCCGCCCGATAACAACGACGCGCCCCCCGTCAACAACGACGCTCCGCCGGTCAACAACGACTCGCCAGAGCCCGTCTGCGGCGACAACATCTGCGACAACGGCGAGGACTGTCCCGAGGACTGCGAGGACGAGCCCGACAAGTGTGAAAACGACATGCAGTGCCCGCCTGGGCAGCTGTGCATCGACAGCAACTGCACCGAAGGCGACTGTCGTGAGGATGGCGACTGCGCCTCGGCTGGGGAGACCTGCCAGGACAATGTCTGTGTGGCCGACCGCGAGCCTGAGGTGGTGCTCTTTGAGCTTGAGCCCGCCCAGATCATCGAGGGTCAGAGCGCCGTGCTGCGCTGGGACGCCAAGTTTGCCGACAGCGTGCAGATTGTGGCCAACCCCGCCAACCAGACCCTGGGTGATGTGGACGCGTCGGGCTCTCACACCGCCATCGGGACCGAGGACGTCACCTTCACCATCCAGGCCAGCAACGCCACCGGGCAGGTCCAGGAGGATGTGTCGCTTTCGGTCGTGCCGCGCCTTGTCATGCTCATCCCGGGTCTTGAAGGTGTGCCGGAGGCCAACGTCGGCCAGCCCTACCGCGTGGTCTTTGAGACCTCCGGGGGGGAGGGCGAGCCGATGTGGAGCCTCCAGGGGGCCTTGCCTCAGGGGTTGAGCTTTGACACGGGCACCGCCGAGCTTTCGGGGGTTCCCACCCAGTCTGGGCGTTTTCCGCTGACGGTCCGCGTGCGCGATCAGTTCCAGCCGGCCCAGGAGGTCTCTCGCGAGGTTGAGTTGGTGGTGACCGCCGAACCGCTGGAGATCTTGACCGAGTCTTTGCCCGACGCCCCCGTGGACACCCTCTACGAAGCGCAGCTTCAGGCGCGCGGCGGTGTGGGCCCCTATCGGTGGGAGATCATCGCTGGCAGTCTGCCCGAGGGGCTCCAGATGACCCCCGAGGGGCTGATCGCGGGCACGCCCACGGTGCAGCGCTCGTTGACCGTGTCGGTGGAGCTCTCCGACAGCGCGGATCCTCCCCAGGTCTTGCAGGCCAACTACACCATCAACGTGGTGCCTCCGGCGCTGCGGATCGTGACCCAGGCGTTGCCTGCGGGGTTGGTGGGGCAGGCCTTTGATTTCAGCTTTCAGGGGGCCGGCGGCACCGAGCCCTACACGTGGATCATCTCGGGCCAGCTCCCTGCGGGGTTGAGCCTCTTTGACAACCGCATCACGGGAACGCCGACCGAGCCGTTGACCTCGACGTTGACGGTGCAGTTGCGCGACCGGGACAACAACGAGGTCTTTGACGACTTTGAGTTGCAGGTCGATCCTGGGCCGCTTTCGCTGCTGACGGAGGTCTTGCCCGAGGGGCGGATCGGTCAGCCTTACGACGTGACTTTGGAGGCGACCGGTGGTGCGCAGCCCTACCAGTGGATTGTGCAGAACCTGCCTGACGGGCTCATTCTGGATCCGCCCACGGGTCGGGTTTCGGGTCAGCCCGAGGTCTTTGGCAGCTTCAATGTCTCCATCCGCGTGGAGAGCGCCGATGCCCAGAGCGCCCAGCGCAGCGTCTCGCTCTTGATCATGCCGCCGGGGTTGAACATCGACACCCAGACGCTGCCCGATGGGCGCGTGGGTGAGGCTTACAACGTGTCCTTGGAGGCCAGCGGCGGCGCCGAGCCCTTCAGTTGGAGCGCGGTGGGCGATTTGCCCGATGGCCTGTCGATTCAGGGGGCTGCTTTGGTTGGCACGCCCAACGTGGCGGGGACCTTTGACATTGAGTTGGAGGTGACCGACTCGGCCGAGCAGAGCACGCGGCGGACCTTTGCCAGCGTGGAGATCGCCCCGCTGGCCCCGCAGGTGTCCACGGCGGCGTTGCCCGATGGGCGCGTTGGAGAGGCGTACAGCTTTGTGCTGGAGGGCATCCAGGGGCAGGCACCCTATACGTGGTCTGTGGTTGGCGGTGCGTTGCCCGATGGGCTCGCGCTGGCTGGCGATGGGACCATCAGCGGTTCGCCGACGACGGCTGGGAGCGCTTCGGTGACGGTGCGTCTGGAGGACCAGCGCGCCGAGCAGGCCGAGGCCACGCTGGCGCTTGAGGTTTTGCCGCCGGTCTTGCGGGTGGTGACCGAGTCGCTGCCCCAGGCGCAGGTGGACGCGGCGTACAGCGCGTCTTTGGAGGCGACCGGCGGTTCTGAGCCGTTTGTGTGGACCGTGTCGGCGGGCGCGTTGCCTGAAGGGGTGTCGCTGGCCGAGGACGGCGCCATCAGCGGCACGCCCGTGAGCGTCGGGACCTTTGACGTGACCTTCCAGGTCAGCGACCAGAGCGTGCCGTCGCAGCAGGCCTCGCAGGCGTTGTCGATTGTGGTGGCCGCCGGGGTGCTGGAGATTCAGCCCGAGACGTTGCCGGGCGGGACCGCCGGCGAGGCGTACAGCGCGCCTTTGGTGGCGGTGGACGCGCAGGCGCCGGTGGTTTGGAGCGTGTCGGCGGGGACGTTGCCGCCCGGCGTGACGTTGGAGGCCAACGGCGAGCTTGTGGGCGTGCCGACTCAGGATGGCGCGTTTGAGTTCACCGTTCAGGCCCAGGATGCCCGTCAGAGCGTGGGGCAGCGGGTGTATACGGTGACCATTGAGGCCGCGCCTGCGCCGCCGCTGGTCAACGCCATCGCGGGCAGCTTTGTGGACATTTCGCAGACCGCTGGCGAGCCGCTGGCGGTCTCCAACCTGGACGATGGGGTCAGCGATGCGCTGCCGATCGGGTTTGAGTTTGAGTTCTTTGGTGAGACCTACACCGAGCTTCAGGTGGCCTCCAATGGTTTGGTGATGTTTGAGGACCCGCAGGGCGCCTCGGTGATCACCAACACAGCCTTCCCTTCGACGGCGGGACCCGAGAACCTCATCGCGGTCTTCTGGGATGATCTGGCGCCCGACGACGCTGGCTCGATCTTTATGGAGACGCGCGGCACGGCCCCGCTGCGCCGGACCATCATCCAATGGCATCAGGTGGACTTCTTCAGCGGCGACAACACGCAGTTGAACTTTGAGTTGATCCTCTACGAGGGCACCAACCAGGTGCAGCTCCTCTACGGCGTCAGCACCCAGGGCTCGCTCAACCCGGGCCGCGTCTTTGGCCAGTTTGCCAGCGCGGGGATCGAGAACGCCGCCGGAGACCGGGGCGTGGAGCTCTTCTTTGACCAGCCCGACGCGGTGCTGCCCGGTCAGGTCTACCTGCTGACCCCCAACGGCGACGACTACGATCTGGACGGCTGGAACTCGGCCGACGGCGACTTTGTGGACATCTCCACCACCGGCACCGAGGCCGAGTTGATCTCGGGCGATGACTCCTCCCAGCAGATCCCGATCGGCTTTGACTTCAGCTTCTACGGCACCACCCGCACCGAGGTCTTTGCCAGCTCCAACGGCTTTATGACCTTCGTCAACGAAAGCGCCAACACCTTCACCAACGTGGCCATGCCCGCCGTCGCCAGCCCCAACGCCGTGGTCGCGCCCTACTGGGACGACCTCACCCCCCGCGAGGGCTCTGCGGTCTTCCATCAGGTCCTGGGCACGGCCCCGTTCCGGCGCTTTGTGGTCCAATGGAACCGCTTTGGCCGCATCGGCGCCGCCGACACTCGCCTGACCTTCCAGGCCGTCTTGCACGAGACCAGCAACCTGGTCTCCTTCCACTACGGCCCCATGGACTACACCGGCGGCAACACCTACTTCCAGGGCCAATCCGCCACCGTCGGCATCGAAGACGACGGCGGCGCCAATGCCATGCAGGTCTCCTTCAACTCGCCCGACATCCGTCAGGGCGGCAGCGTCTACTTTGTGCCCGAGGGCGGCGGCAGCACCAACCGCTACCTGACCTCTGGCCACTCCGAGCACTTCATCGACATCCGCCACAGCGGCACTCGTCTGGAGACGCTGGACAACCGCGACGATGGTTTTGAGGAAGTGTCGATCGGCTTTGACTTCCCGTTTGATGGCCAGACCTTTGCGCAGTTGGCGGTCAGCACCAATGGCTTTGTGCGCTTTGGCGGCACGGCTGGGGCGTCGTCGTTGACCAACCAGTCCTTCCCCAACGCCTTGGAGCCCAACGGCATCCTGGCGCCGTTCTGGGATGATCTGGACCCTGCGTTGGACAACAACCGTGGCCAGATTTTGATTGAGACGCGCGGCACAGCGCCCAACCGTCAGTTCATTGTCCAGTGGCAATCCACGCCGCACAACCTCAGCGCGGCCTCCTCGTTGACCTTCCAGGTGGTGCTGGGTGAAGACGGTTCGGTGGTCTACAACTACGGCGCCCTGGTGGACAACACGGGCAATTATGGCTCGCTGGCGTCGGCCTCGGTGGGCTTGGAGAACTTGACCGGGACGCTGGGTTCGACCCACAGCTTCAACCAGCGCGGCGCGGTCCGTTCGGGCGGTCAGGTGCGCGTGCTGGTGTCTGAGTGAGGCTTTGACGATGGTGGACATTGACCGGATCGCCCCGACGCACCGTCCGCAGGGCAAGGCGGCGGGGTTTCAGCGCTGGCGAGAGTTGCTTTTTGTCCACTGGGCTGTGCCTGAGGCGGTCGTGCGGCCGCTTGTTCCCCCAGAGATGACCCTGGATCTGCACGACGGCGTGCTCTATGTGGGGTTGGTGCCTTTCATCATGGAGGGCGTTCGCCCCTGGTGGGCGCCCGAGGCGGTGGCCTTCAACTTCCTGGAGACCAACCTGCGCACCTATGTGCACGTCAACGGTGAGCCCGGGGTCTTCTTCTTTTCGCTGGAGGCGGCGTCGTGGATCGCCGTGCAGACGGCGCGGATTGGCTGGAAGCTGCCCTATCATCACGCCACCATGGAGCGGGCGCGCCAGGGGGATGTGGTGCGTTATCAGACGGTGAGGAAGGGGCAGCCCAAGGCCCAACTCAAGGTTGAGTACCGGCTTGGTGAGATGCTGGGGGCGTCGACGCCGGGTACCTTGGAGCACTTTCTGCTGGAGCGCTACCTGCTCTTTACCAGGCGCGGCAAAGAGATCCTGCGCGGGCAGGTCTATCACACCCCTTACCCGGCGCAGCGGGCCGAGTTGATCTCGCTTGAAGAGGGGTTGGTCCAGGCGGCGGGGATGCCCGCGCCTGAGGGGCCGCCGCCGTTGGTGCATTTTGCCAGCGGCGTGGACGTGGAAGTCTTTGCGCTGGCGCCTGTCTGATACCAAACCAAGCTTTTCTCCTGTGCTTTGGTATCGCTTCAGAACATCTCAGAACATTTCAAAAGAGCAGCCTTCAAGGACGGCCTGACCGTCTTCGTCTGTGATGCCCAGGCCAAAGGTGTATTGGCCGTCGATCATGCCGTCGGGGTCGTGGCCCCAGATGGCGCAGGTGATGGGCGCGCCCTGGGCGTCTTCAAGGCGAAGGACGATGGTGGATTGGGTGTTCCAGCCTTCGCAGTCGGGGATGGACTCGGTGCCGGGGCGGTAGACGGAGTCAGTCTGGAGCGTCAGGGAGAGGTCGGTGGAGGGTTGTTCGGGCGTGGAGGTGTCGTTGGTGTCGATGGGGTGGGTTTCGGCCACGACAAAGGGGACGTCTCCGATCTCGTCATCGAGCGGGGAGTTGGTCCAGGCCTGCAAGATCGTTGCGGAGGCGACGTCGCCGAAGTAGCGGGCGTCGAGGGTGAGGTTTTCGTCTTCGCAGGTGGGCACGGGGGAGTCTTCGAAGCCTTCGCGGGCAGGCGGCGGCGGGTCGTTGTTGCCGTCTTCGTTGTTGGGGTTGTCGGAGGATTCGGGGCCGTCGGGGAAGTTGCACTCTTGCATGATGCGCTGGCCAAACTCGGGCTCTCCAAAGAGGCCGCAGAGTTCGGTGGGGTCGTCGAAGGAGAAAGAGGCAAGCTCTTCGTTTCGGATCAGGCAGCGGCAGGTGTCGTCGCTGCAGATGACTTCAAAGAGGGGGACCTCTTCGTCAAAGAAGTCCGTGTTGTTGCAGTCCCAGAACCTGTTGCACTGGGTGTCGGAGAGTCTGCCGCCGCCGCTCTGGCATTGGTTGAGATCGAGCGGCTGCGCGTCGGGCTCATCCTGGCCGTTGTTGACGAAGCCGTTGTTGGCGTCGTCGCTGCCGTCAGAGTCGTCGTCTGAGCACCCGATGAAGAGCAGAGGCGCGGCGAGCACCATCAAGAGGGTCAAGCGTTTGAGCATCATTGGGTTCATCCTGGGGAATTCGGGTGATGATTCACTGCATTTGGGCCAGCGCGGGGGGTTGTGTCCCCGTGGACGCGCGTCAGTGTGGTTTATTCTTTAGAGAGTGTCCAAGGCATCCAAGATGCGTTTTTAAGGGGATCGTTGGTGGTCAGGCGCACCATAATGCGGCCGATGATGGGTTCCAGAAAGCGCCCGTAGTCTTTGTTGAGCGCGCCGATGAGGTCGGCGCGGCGTTGGGGGGCGCTGTAGTGGGCCTTGAGCAGCCGCGCGTGGACGTCGTCGAGTTGTTCGGGGGTGAGCAGTTCGATGCGCCCGACCAGGACGCGGACCAGCTCGGTGGGGGCGGGGGTCATGTGGAGGGGGAGGATGGTGTCGGTCAGGTCCTGGGGGAGCATGTAGAAGACCCGCAGGCCGTCTTCAAACCAGTGGTCGCGCCAGGTTTCGATCATGCTGCTGGCCTCTTTGGGGTAGAGGCCCTCGGCGATGAGCATGGTGTAGAGGCGGTCGAGGACGTCGCCAAGATCATCGTTGAGCGCAGGTCGGGGCAGGGTGGCGTTGGGGCGAGCGGGGTCTGCCAGGACTTCAAAGCCGATCTTGTCGCCGCGTTTTTCAAAGACCATCAGGCGCCCCAGGGGCTGTTGCTGGCTGTGGGTGAGTTGGACCTTGGCGTCGCGGGTCAGCGAGGCCTTCAGGGGGAGCTTGAAGTCGCCCACGCCTCGGTAGAAGAGGAACTTTTCGTCTTCGCCGCGCACGTGGATGGGGTCGGCGTCGGTTTCGCGGGCGGGGTAGTAGTGGTTGTGGGTGGGTTCGGTGGGGAAGGTGGGGGGGGGGCCGGGGCGGACCTGGAAGGGGTTCCAGTTGACGCCCGGGGGGGTGACCTGGGCGCGGGGATACCACTCGGTGATGGTGCCCTGGGGGAAGTCGACGCGCAGCGAGATGTCGCGCGGGCGGTCGCTGTAGAAGTAGATGACGGGCGTCTCCATGCGGATCCGGCCTGAGCCCTTGCCGCGACCTCTGACCGGTCGGTTGTCCGGGCCTGGGTTGGCCTGGGTGTAGACGAAGCTGGGCAGGTCGGTGGGGCCGTCGAGGGGGCGCCACTCCAGAGAGATGCCGTCGGTGCCGCTGACCGAGGTGAAGGTGCCCCATTCGTGCACGACCAGCTTGCCGTCGGTGCCGGGGGGCTGGGGGGCGGGCGCTGAGGAGGGCTCGGTCTCAGGCGCGGTCAATTCTCCGTGGGCGGTGCCGATGCCCATCACAACGCACAGGCCCATCATCATCCAGGCGGCCGCTTGTCGGGTGTATTCCATGGCTCTCTTCACACTCTTGCTGTCCCGCTCCAGACCCCAGAGCGGGGGGTTCGATGGGGCAAGACGGGGTGAAGGGCTGGGGCGTTAACAGAGGCTTGAGATTTTTTCTCGGCGGTGGGCTTCAGAAGTTGGCGCGGGCGCCCAGGATGGGCAGCAGAGGCAGGCCTGGGGGCGGCACGGAGCTGGCGCTGGAGGGCACGCCGCCGGGGCTGGAGAAGTTGAAACGGTTGTAGACGTTTTGGAGGTCGAAGTAGACGTTCAAGCTCCAGCGCGTGTAGATCCAGCGCTTGTCGAGCCGCAAATCGAGCTGGTGAAAGTCGGTGCCGCGTCCCACGGGGATGAATCGCTCGAATTCGTCGTAGAAGGGAAAGCCTGTGGCGTAGCGAAAGCGCACCCCGGCGCTCCAGTTGAGCGGAAAGCGGTAGCTGCCAAACCAGGTCAGGTTGTGGGTCTGGTCAAAGTCAAAGACTTCAAAGCGTTGGCGCTCCTGGTTGAAGCGCTCGGTCCGCGAGAGGGTGTAGGCCAGCCAGCCGCTGAATTTTTCAAAGAAGCGGTAGCGGATGTAGACCTCGGCGCCGTAAGCGCGGCCGCGGCCGATGTTGTCGTAGGACGGGCGCAGCAAGAGGTCCAGCACCGGCTCCACGATGGGTTCCACGAGCCGATCCAGATCTTTGTAGAAGCCGGTCACCTCAAGGCGCCAGAACTCGTTGGGGCTCCAGGCCGCCCCAAGCTCGGTCTGCGTGGCCACCTCGTGGGTCAGCGCGGGGTTGCCCAGCAGCTCATCGAGGTTGAAGGGGATGGGAGGCTGGTTGAAGCGCCCGATGGCGCCCTTGATCTCCCACTGATCCCAGGGGGTGGCGGTGACGTTGAGGCGCGGGCTGAAGGCGGTCTGGTCGATGGTGCTGTAGTGGTCCACGCGGGCAGCGGGGACGACCAGGAGGTCGTCAAAGTGGGTCAACTCCCAGGCCATGTACGCGCCCACCTCGGTGCCGTTGGCAACACGGCCCGAAACCAGCAGTTCCTCCAGATCCGGCACCCCGTTGCCGTCCAGATCGATGTTGTCCAGCAGGCTGGGATCGGCTTCGGGCTCCAGGAGGTCAAAGAGGTCGGCCTCAAGGCGATAGCGGCTGCGCGTCCAGATGGTGTCGAGCCCTGCGATGAGCATGGTGTTTGGCTCGATGCGCTGCTCCAGGTGGCTGCGGCCTGCCAGTCGAAGGGTCCTCTCACGGGTCAGGCCGACGCCCGCCGGGAAGAAGGCCTGGAGGCCATCGGCGAGCCGCTGTTGGCGTACGGCGCCGATGGAGAAGGCGCTGGTGAGGGTGGTTTCTTCCGAGGGGGTCCAGACGTGGCGCGCGCCAGCCTGGATCAGGCTCAACTCTGGCAGCGTGTCCTCTTCAAAGTCGGGCTCGTCGTTGACCGAGTAGACCACAAAGTCGTCGTCGGCGGTGAAGACAAAGAAGCGCAGCGCGTGCTGAAGGTTGGGGCGCCAGCCCACCTGTGCGTGCACATCAAAGTAGCGCGGCAGGACCAGATCATCGTCGGTCACCAGCCCCACGACCCCAATCACCGTGTCCAGATAGCTGCGCCGGGCCGAGAAGGCCATCCAGACGTCTTCGGTGACGGGGAACTCCAGATAAAAGCTCGAATCGAGCAGGCTGACGTCCAGGTGTCCGTGCCACGTCTCGGGGTCTTTGATGGGGATGTCGATGTCGATGACGCCGCCAATGCTGCGCCCGTAGGTGACGGGAAAGTTGCCCGGATAGAGCGTGATCGCGTCCACCATCCCGCCGGGGAAGATCCCCCGGATGCCGCCAAAGTGAAAGACCGCCGGGATCTCCAGATCAAAGGCAAAAATCCGCGTGTCCTGAGGCGCCCCGCCCCGAATCACGATGTCCGGGCTGATCAAGCTGGTCTGCGCCACCCCCGGCAGCGCCCGGATGACCTTGAGCGGATCCCCCAGGATCCCCGGCATCAACTCGATCTCCTCGATCCCCACCGTCCTGCGCGTCACCCGAGCCTTGCCGCGCTCCCCCTCCACCAAGACATCAAAGGTGTTGTAGCTGGTCCGCTCCAGCCGGTAGGTCAACTCCAGGCGCAGCCCGGCCTTGATCTCCTCGGTGGTCCTTGACGGATAGTGCTCGGCGCTCTCCACCAGCACGCGCCACGCCCCGGCCTCCAAGGCCCGAAACGAAAACTCGCCGTTTTCGTCCGTCACGGCCTCAAAACCCACCGCCTCGGCCCCCTGGCCGCGAAAAATCAGCACCGTCGCTCCGGCAATCGGGTCCCCCACGCCGCGCTCCAGCACGCGCCCCTTGAAGTTGACCGGCGGCAGCGGCGCCTGGGTCTTTGGTGGCGGTGGCGGCTCTGGTTTGGATTCGGGAGCAATGGGCACTTTGGGAGGCGACGCAGGAGCTGGGTCGCCGTCGAGCACAAAGCGAAAGCGGTATTTGAGCTGAACCGGGACCGGCTGACCGCCCTCGGTCGCAGGTTTGAAGACCATCTTTCTGGCAGCGTCCGTGGCCGCCTTGATCAAGCCCAGATCCGGCTCGGGCGCCTTCAAAACCTCCACTGCCGTGACCTTGCCCGCCTCGTCGATGTCCAGCAAGACCACCACGCTGCCCTGAAGCCCGGCGGCCTTGGCGTCGGCGGGATAATCTGGCCTTGCACTTCTGAGGAGCTTTGGGGGCTGGAAGTCGTCGTCTTGAGGGGCCGGTTTGGCGTCCGCAGGGGCTGGCGCAGGCGGCGGTGGTGGAGGGGCATCTTGTGCCGCAGCCTCCAAGGACCACCCGCACACCATGCAAAACACCCAACACGCCTTTATCAGCCGCGACCACATCATGTCCCAAACCCTACCACAGCCACAAGAGCGCGTCTTGCCACGCGTCCAGGGCCACAGGGTTGAGCTTCAAGACCGATGTGGTGGTGACGCCGTCTGGGTGAATGACCGGAGGGGTCAACTCGCGCAGCCGGGCAAAGGTCCGCTCGCGCTGCCCGGCCTCCAGGCGCGGCAACAAATGAAAGAGCGCCAGCGTGTCGCGCGACGCGCACGCCGCCAACAACCGATCCAGCGCCTCATCCGAGCCGTCCAGCCCCTCCAAAGCGCTCACCACCGCAGGCTCAGCGTCAGTGTGGTGCGGCACGCCCGGGCCTTTGGTCGGGTGGATCTGGCAGGTTGTCCCCGCAGGCACAAAGACCCCGCGCTGGGCCTTGCCCGACGCCTGCGGCCGCTCCAGCGACACGTAGCCCGTCAAGACCGAAATGGCCCCGTGCCCCATCTCATCGACATCGAGCGTGTACTCACAGCCCAGGTCCACGGCGGTGGCCCCCGGTGTCTCCACAAAAAAGAGCCGGGGCGGCGCCACCACCCACGCGTGCAGATGCCCCTGGGCCAACTCCAGGCGGTGCTGGTCGTCGCTGGTGTGCTTGAGGCGCAGCTTGGTCTGAGCCCCCAGGTCCATGTGCCCGATGTCGGCCACCTGCACTCGCGCCGTGGTGTCCGACCCCGTCTGAAGCCACTGGCCTGGGCGCAGCGCCTGATCAGCACCGGCGCTCGTCCCATCGAGCTTTATTTGTCCGTGCACGTCCGTGATCGACCACGGCGCCGGCGCGTTGGCCAAATGTGGCGGCTCCGGCTCACCGCCCGCGTCTGGCGGCACCTGCTGGGTCCACCACCACGTGGCCGTCACCAGAATCACCGCCGCGGCCACCACCGCCGCCGCCCACACGGGTCTGCCCTCCTGCCGCGCGGGCTGTGCCGGCATTTGCGGCGGCGCACCCTCGTAGCGCAGCCCAGAGAGCAGGTTCTCCAGGCGCTCAACCTCCGGGTCCACGGGCCCTTGTTGGTTCCACAGGTAATCGTCGTCTTGAGGGGATTGGCTCATGATTCCTCCTCCACGCCCAGGTTGGAACGCAGAAGCTTCATGCCTCTATGCAGGTTGACGCGCACCGAACCTGGCGTCAAACCGGTCCTGGCGGCGATCTCTGGCCCCGTCATGCCTTCGACAAGGCGCATCGCCAGCGTCTCCCGATAGGCCTCCGGCAGGCTCTGAATGGCCCGCAAGGCCTCCATCACCTCAGCCTTCGGCCGAGACTTGCCGGCCAGCTCCTCGGGCAACTCACTGGTTTCTTTGCGCTGCCTGAGAAAATCGATCGACCGGCGTCTGGCGATGGCCGCCAACCAGGGCCCAAAGGCGTTGTCGTCCTTGAGCTGGTTCAAGCGCTGCAACGCCGTCAAAAACACGTCCTGGGTCAAGTCGTCGGCCTCGTGCGGCGGCACCCGGCTGATCAACACGCCGTGGACCATCCGCGCGTAGATGTTGTGGAGCTTGCCAAACGCCGCCCGATCCCCCGCGCGGGCCTTGGCCACCAACCGAGCCTCAAAGCTTTGTGGCGCTAAGCTCTGTGGCTCAATGTTCTGTGGCTCTAAGCTCTGTGGCTCTGAAGCGCGCGCCTTCTTTCGCCCGCCCACCCAACTCAACCACCCCACGAAAACCCCCATCGCGTCTGCCCCATTTCATCACGTCCCTGAACACAGGGACGCGACAAACGCACAGACCGTTAACGGCAAGAAACGCGCTCCTGTCAACGCCGTTATCCCATGCACCCCGTCACCACGGGAGGGGATTGTGCGAGTATGGCCAGTTTTGCCGTCGACGCCCTGACTCGCGGCCTTGCCCGGCCAAATGGGTGATTGTAAGCGCGCTTGGTGGGGGTTATATTGACGCATGCGCCTTTGTCCCGGGAGGGGATAACGGGGATGGGGGTGGTCAGCAGACAGGGGATAAAAAAGCCATGATGAGGCGAGCGGCAAAGCGAAACTTGGGGTGGCTGCTGGTGATGGCAGCGGGGGCGATGGCGGCAGGCGTGGCCTGGGCCGACACCATAAAGATCAAACCCTTACCTTTGACGATCGACAAGTCCGAGGTGCACCACGTGGCGGTTTCGCCCGATGGTCAACTGATCGCCTACAGCGCGCGCGTGCCCGGCAAACCCAAGCACGATCTGGTGCTGCTCAGCGCGCCGGGCCCCTCGGGGGTCAAAACCAAGCGGGTCGCCCAAGGCGTCGGCGCCACGTTTTCGCCCGACAGCGCCGATGTCCTCTTCTACACCGAGGCCAAGGCCGACAACCGCTACTGGTTGGCCACCGTGCCCACCCAGGGCCGGATCGTCGAAAAAGACTGGAAAGCCCTCGGCGTCGATCCTTCCGCCGCGCTGCCCAAGTTCTCGCCCGAAGGCGACGCCATCATCTACGTCAACCAGCAAGGCACACACCTGCTCGACCTCGAAACCGGCGACTCCGAGCGTCTGACCACCAAGTCCATCGGTTCGCCCCAGTGGCACCCCGGCGGCAACGTGGTCGCCTTTGAGCGTCGAGGCGGCGGCATCTCCCTGATGGACGTCACCAACAACGTCATCAAGGACATCACCGGCAGCGGCGGCCGCAAACCGCGCTGGAGCCCCAACGGACGCCAACTCCTCTTCATCGACGACCTCAAGGTCACCATCCTCGACCTGGCCACCCAGGACAAACGCCGTATCGGCCAAGGCGTCGACGCCATCTGGACCAATTACGGCCTGGCCGTCGTCCTCTTTGGCGAGACCGATACCGAGACCGAAGGTGAGTCCTTCCCCATGGCCGATTTGCGCCTGACCTGGGTGCCGCTTGCCGAAGGGGCCCAATCTATCGTACTGATGGACAAAGCCCACACCGCCGCCGCCCGAGGCCGAGCCCTCTACGTCGGCGTACACCGCGAAGGGCTCTACAAGCTCAACCTCCCCCTGCTCGACAGCGACCGGGAGGCTCGAAAATCCATCAAAGAGCCCCCCGGACTGAGGCTTGCCTCACCCGACGAGGCCGCCGGGCAGGCAGAGGGCCAGCCGCGCAAGCTCAAGCCCCCCACCAAGCGCCCCAACAAACCCATCGATCCCGATGTCCTGAAGGCCGTCCAGTGAACGCAACACTCGCCCCAGCCGACCAAGCCGCCCCCGCCGACACCACCTCCGGTGAGCCCTCCACCAGCCTGCGTTACGACCAGGTGGTCTTTGAAGAGGCCCCATGCCCGCTCTGCGGCGCCACCGAGCCCGGCGAACCCATTCTGGTCGGCAAAGACATGGTCTGGCGCAAAGAGGGCCAATTCCCACTGGTCCACTGCGGTCAATGCGGCCTTGTCTATCAAAGCCCCCGGCCCACCCCCCAGACCATGCGCTACTACTACGAGGACTGCTACTCCGGGCAGGCCCAAGAGGACATGCGCCGCTTCCAGCTCGAATCTGGCCTCTCGCGCCTGATGAGCCTCTACCGCATGGCCACCGTCGAAAAGGTCCGCAAGTTCAGCCCCGGCGACCGCGTCCTCGACGTCGGCGCCTCCTACGGCGGCTTCATCGACTACGTCCGCAAAGAACGCCAGATCAAAGCCCACGCCATCGACCTCGACCCCGGCAGCATCGAAAAGTTCGTCAACAAAGAGGACATCGACGTCATCTGCGGCGACCTGCTCGAAGTCGGCTACCCCGACGACCACTTTGATGTCGTCACCATCTTCGAAACCCTCGAACACGTCTACGAACCCGTTCAAACCCTCGAAGAGATCCGCAGGATCCTCAAACCCGGCGGCCTCGTCTCCATCGAAGTCCCCTCCTGGGACAGCCTCCTTCGCCCCTTCTTTGGCCGCGCCTGGCTCCCCCTGCTCCTGCCCACACACCTCCAGCACTTCTCCAGAAAGCACCTGGCCCAGTGCGCCACCAAGGCTGGCCTTGAGGTCGCCCACCACCAGGCCATGTTCTACCCCATGGAGTTGACCGTCAGCCTCTGGATGGCGCTGGCCCAGCTCCTTGGCCACGTCGAAGACGAAGACAAAGGCATTGGCCGCAAGCTTCTTGAGATGGTGCTCGGCATCCTTTTTATTGTGGTTTTTGTTTTGGTCGACGTGCCCCTGCTTTTTGTTTTGAGGCTCTTTGGCCGCTCGGGCCATCAGACGTTGGTGGCCCGCAACCCCGGCTGAATTTTTTGTGGGCTTTTGCCCATCCCTTCCCATTTTCTTTGTTTCAATGGCTTTCCCTGTGGGGCTTTGGTTGTGGGCCTTTGCCCATCCCTTCCCATTTTCTTTGTTTCAATGGCTTTCCCCTATGGGGCTGCGCGCCCCAAACCCCCGCCAGGGGTTGGCTGGCGCCC